>JAUNGS010000012.1 GCA_030524435.1 Eubacterium sp. | reverse complement strand
CAAGAAGCTGTTTTTCTTTGTCTCGGTCTGGGCTATTTTAGGCATCGGCTTTTACAAGTCCTTAAAGGAGCGGATCGCACCGCCTGAGACGCCCCCAAAAATCAGGGTCTACCAGAATGTCTTTCTGATTACTGTCGCCTTTCTGGAAATTTTTCTGGTAAACTATATCATCATTGAGGTCATCCGCAGCAACAGCCTTTACATGACCCTCGTGGTCATCGCCATGATTGCCCTGCTGGCCTTTGACACAAGCTTTGTGATTTTTATCCAGCGCATGGAGCGCACCAGAAGCATGGAGCGGCGCCTGGAGCTGGAGCGCCAGCAGAGGGCTTTAGAGGAAAATTACTACGCCACCGTGGAACATCAATACCAGAGCTCTCTGGCCATGATTCACCGCATGGAGGATCACATCCAAAGGCTGAAGGATTATTACGACAGAGGCGAGGCCGGCGCGGCCAGACGCTACGCCGAAAAAACCCTGGAGGAAATTGCCGGGACGGGCATGTCCTTGGGCTGCCGGGACAGAACCCTGGCCATCATTCTGGAGGACAAGCGCTTCGTCTGTGAAAGGCGGGGGATCGTCCTTTCGGTTCGGGATGAGAGCCGGGGCCTTGGCTTTATGGACGTCTTTGACATCACCACTATTTTTTCCAATCTGCTGGACAACGCCATCCAGGCCGCCCAGAGGCTCGACGGGGCAGAAGTCGAGGTCAGTCTCTTTGAATACGGTCAGATGCTGGGGATCAACGTTGAAAATCCCTATGTCGAGGCGCCGGTGAAGCGGGGCGCTGTGTTTTTGTCGACGAAGTCCGGGGCGGGGCACGGCGTTGGCTTAAAAAATGTGGCGGCGGCGGTGAAAAAATACCAGGGAGAGATGGATATTCGGACGGACGATGGAATTTTTAAGGTGCAAATCCTGCTGCCCCTGGCCCGGGAGACCGAGGATTGACATTAAGGCAACGACAATTGAGACCCGTAAAATGACAATTCGTCCCAGATCTCTGGGAAAGGGAGAAAAATTTCGCTATAATAAGGTACAGCGAACTCCGTAGAACTCCAGACCAGCGGAGGACGCCGTGGACGTTCAGAATAAGCAGGTTATTTTGAACTTTATAAAAATACATTCTGTATTTTTAATCTTTCAATCTCAAAAGAGAAGCGCCGCCGGCCTTTGATATCGGCGGCGCTTCTCTTTTTTGAAGGCTTTGTTTAAGAAAATGCTTGTATAATGAGCCAAAGCGATGAAAGGACAAAAATATGAGGAAAACTGCAAAAGCGGCCCTGGCCCTTTCAGGGGGCCTGGCAGCCTGGGCTTTTTTAGGGGAGCCTCGGTGTCTGACTTGTAAAAAATATACCCTGGGGACGGGCAGCCGGAGGCTGCGCCTCCTCCAGCTTTCAGATATGCACATCGGCCCCTGGATGACGAGAAAGCAGGTGTCCCGGCTGGTGCGGCGGGTCAATGGCCTGTCGCCGGATATCCTTCTCTTCACCGGGGATCTCTACGATCGGTTTATGGACTGGCGGCGGGAGGAGGACGCCCTGCCCCTGGCGCTGATCAAGGCGCCCCTGGGCAAATACGCAGTCTGGGGCAATCACGACCGGGCCAACATGGGAAGGCGTTATCCCGAGCTGATGGCCAAAGTCGGCTTTGAGCTTTTGGAAAATACAGGCAAGGGTATTGCTCTGGCCGGAGGCAAAATGCTCTGGATCGCCGGGGTCGACGACATGCTCTTCGGAAGACCGAAGCGCTGCAGGGCTGAGAAAACGGCGGATTACTGTGTTTTGATGGTTCACGAGCCCGACGCAGCGGATTATTTTAAAAATGAGGGCTACGATTTAATCCTCTCGGGACACACCCACGGCGGCCAGGTCAGGCTGCCTCTGCTGCCCCCGGTGACCACGGAGCTGGGAAGGAAATACCTCAGGGGCTTTTACACCCTGGGAAAAACAAGGCTCTACGTCAATCCCGGGATTGGCTGCACAAAGCTGCCCTGCCGCCTTGGGGCAGCGCCGGAGATAACGATTTTTGATATCCATCTATAATATAAGACCATCTAAAAAAACTGAGGACAGATACGCTTCTGACCTCAGTTTTTTAGATGGTAAAAAAAATACAGGACTGCGAACAGTCCTGCTTTTTATCATTTATGGTGGAGACTAGGGGACTTGAACCCCTGACCTTCTGACTGCCAGTCAGACGCGCTCCCAGCTGCGCCAAGCCCCCACGAACTCGACTTCAATATAATACAATAGTTAGGGAAATTTGTCAACGGCTTTATCAAAAAAATTTAATTTTTTTTGAGCGGGCTGTATTTTGGGGCCTGTGGGATAAAAAATGGGCTGGGGTTAGCTCTGCACCGGTTATAGGAAAAGACTATAACCAAAGAAAGTCAAAAAGAGTTATACAAAAAGGATTTTTTCTGCTATGATTGTACACATCAAAAACATATTAATTAAATATGTTAAATAGGAGAAAGCAATGACCTTAACACAGTTGAAATATTTGATTGCGGTATCCGAGGCAAATTCCCTCAATGACGCCGCCAAGGCTTTATATATCAGTCAGCCCAGTTTATCGGCGGCTATTCGCTCCCTGGAAAAGGAGCTGGGCTTCGATTTGCTCATTCGGACCAAGGGCGGCATCACCATGACCGTCCGGGGCCTTGAGTTTCTGGGCTACGCCAAATCGGTGATGGAGCAATACGCGCTGCTGGATGCGCGGTTCATCTCCCAGACGGCGGTGAAAAAGCGGTTCAGCGTGTCGATGCAGCACTATACCTTTGCGGTGGACGCCTTTGCCGAGCTGGTTAAACGGCACGGCATGGACGAATACGAGTTTGAGGTCCACGAGACCAAAACCTACGAGGTCATCGAAAATGTCAAAAACCAGAAAAGCGAGCTGGGGGTGCTGTACCTGAACGACTACAACAAAAGGGTGATGACCAAGATCTTCGGAGAGGCAGGGCTGCGCTTTGAACCCTTCTTCGACTGCGGCATCTACGTTTATCTGTGGAAGGGACATCCCCTGGCGAACCGAGATCAGCTTTCTCTGGAGGACTTGGAGGAGTACCCCTGTCTGAGCTTTGACCAGGGCACCCACAATTCCTTTTACTTTGCCGAGGAGGTGCTGAGCACCTATCCCTATAAAAGACTCATCAAGGCCAGCGACCGGGCGACCCTTTTGAATCTGATGGTCAGGCTCCAGGGCTACACCCTGTGCTGCGGCATTATCTGTGAGGACCTCAACGGCCCGGATTATCTGGCGGTTCGGCTGGTCTCCGAGGAGCGGATGACCATCGGCTGCATCTCCAGAAAGGACGCGCCCTTGAGCAGCCTTGGCCAGGAATATCTCGAATACCTTTCGGCTTACCGGGAAAAAACACTGAACTAGGAGGACAGGACAATGACAAGAAAATTTGAAACCCGCTGTCTCCATTTGGAGGAAAGCGAAGGCAAAACAGAAAATTTTGGCGCCATCAGCTATCCAATCTACCAGACGGCCACCTACGCCCACCCGGCGGTGGGGGAGAGCACCGGCTACGACTACAGCAGACTTCAAAATCCCACCAGAGAGCATCTGGAAAAGCTTGTGGCCTCTCTGGAGCGGGGTACGGACGCCCTGGCCATGACCACGGGGATGGCAGCCATCACCCTGGTCATGGAGCTGTTTTCCCCGGGAGACCATCTGATCGTGGATGCAGACCTCTACGGCGGCAGCATTCGCCTTTTTGACAACGTGTCGGTGAAAAATGGCCTGACCTTCTCCAGGGTAGACTGCTGGCGGGGTGATGTAGAGCGCCATGTGAATGAAAATACCAAGGCGATTTACATCGAAACCCCCACCAATCCCATGATGAATGTGACGGATATCAGTGCCATGGCCGAGATCGCCAGAAAGCACAGCCTGCTTTTGATTGTGGACAACACCTTTTTATCCCCCTATTTCCAAAACCCCCTGGAGCTGGGGGCAGATATTGTGATTCACAGCGGCACAAAGTATTTGGGGGGACACAACGATACCCTGGCGGGCTTTATCGTCACCAATCGCCAGGACATCAGCGAAAAACTGCGCTTTTTAATTAAGACCACCGGCGCAGGCCTTTCCCCCTTCGACAGCTGGCTGATGCTTCGGGGCATCAAAACCCTGGGGCTGCGCATGGACAGGGCCCAGGAAAACGCTCAAAAAATTGCAGCGTGGCTTAAAGCCAGTCCCCTGGTGACCAAGGTGATCTACCCGGGACTTAAGGAGCATCCGGGTCACGAGATCATGAAAAGACAGGCCCGGGGCTTCGGGGCCATGCTGACCTTCCAGATGCGATGTAAGGAGGACGCCCTGGCGGTCCTAAAAAAGGTCAGGATGATTAAATTTGCCGAGAGCTTAGGCGGGGTAGAGACCCTGATTACCTATCCCTCCACCCAAACCCATGTGGATGTGCCCGAGGAGATTCGCATCAGAAACGGCATCACCGACTGTACCCTGCGGCTTTCCGTGGGCATCGAGGCCGCCGAGGATCTCATCGGCGAGCTGAGCCAGGTTTTTTCGGAAATAGAAGGTGAAGACAATGGCGGAAAGAAATCTTGATTTTGATATCATCATCAATCGAAAAAACACCCAGTGTCTGAAATACGATTTTGCAGAAAAACGGGGCATGCCCAAGGACGTGCTGCCCCTCTGGGTGGCGGACATGGACTTTAAAACCTCATCCTACGTCGAGGACGCCCTGGCGGCTAAGGCCAGGGAAGGAATCTTTGGCTACAGCGAGCCCCTGGAACCTTATTTTGAGGCGGTGAAGGGATGGATGCAGATGTATCACGGCTGGACGGTTCAGGAGGACTGGATCGTCAAGACCCCGGGGGTGGTTGTGGCCCTGGCCCTGGCCGTCAAGGCCTTTACGGCGCCGGGGGACGGGGTGCTTTTGCAGCAGCCGGTGTACTACCCCTTTTCCGAGGTCATTGCAGACAATGGCCGACGGGTCGTGAGCAATACCCTGATTCAGGGGGAGGACGGACACTATCACATCGATTTCGAGGATTTTGAGCGCAAGATTGTTCAGGAAAATATCGGCCTGTTTTTCCTCTGCAGCCCCCACAATCCCGTGGGGCGGGTCTGGAGTGAGGCGGAGCTCTGCCGCCTGGGAGACATCTGTCTGGCCCACGGTGTGATTGTGGTCAGCGATGAGATTCATCAGGACTTTGTGTTTTCCGGGAAGCATCGGGTTTTCGCCGATTTAAAGGCGGCCTACGCCGCCATCAGCGTGACCTGTACCTCCCCCAGCAAGACCTTTAATCTGGCGGGACTGAACCTGTCCAACATTTTTATTCCCAACCCAAAGCTGCGCCAGAAATTTAAAAAGCAGCTGGCCGCAGCGGGCATCAGCCAGCTGGGGATCATGGGGCTGGTGGCCTGTGAGGCGGCCTACAGTCAGGGCGGGTTCTGGTACGAGGCCGTCAAAAAATACATTGCAGACAATATGGCCTTTGCCCGGGATTATGTTCAGAAATACTTGCCCGGAGTCAAGCTGAAGCTTCCCGAGGGCACCTACCTGATGTGGCTGGATTTCAGGGAGACAGGGCTTTCAGCTGATGCGCTGGAGGATATGATTGTTCACCGGGCAAAGCTCTGGCTGGACAGCGGCCGGATCTTTGGCGACGCTGGAGCGGGCTTTCAGCGCATCAACGCCGCCTGTCCCCGGGCGGTGCTGACCGAGGCTTTAAGACGTATCCGATGGGCTCTGAATGCGTGAGGATTCAAATTATAAATATAGAAACATAAAAATATAAAAATTTAGATTTACAGGAGGCACAGATAATGAAAAAGCATAGATTGAGAAATACGGTTTTGGCGCTGCTTGCCGGCGCCCTGTTAATCACTGCGGCGGGCTGCGGCAGCACCCAGAGCGCGGCTGAGGAAGACGGCAAGACGGTCCACGCCGTCACCGGCGGCTCCCCGGCACCCTACGTTTCCGTGGATGAAAACAACGAGTACACGGGCTACGATATCGAAGTCCTTAGGGAGGTCTTCAACAGGCTGCCCCAGTACACCCTGGACTTAAAAACCGCGGAGTTTGACGCCATGTTCACAGGGCTGACGGCGGGCAACTACGACCTGGCGGTCAACAACTTCAGCTACAGCGAGGACAGAGCCGAAAGCTACTATTATTCCTACCCCTACGATGAGATCACCTACGTCTTTGTCCAGCGGGCCGGGGATGAACCCCTGACCTCCCTGGAGGATGCGGCCAACCGGGGCTATAAAATCGAGTCCAACGCCGGCGGCAACGTGACCAACGCCATCGAGCGCTGGAACGCAGAGAACCCCGACAAGCAGATTGAGATCACCTACTCCGAGGCAGATATGTCTGTATGGTTTGAGCACATTGAGGACGGCACCTCGGACTTCAGAATCGACGATCTGCCCATTTATACCAACTACGTAGAGGAATTCAATTTCCAGAACCTTCAGGCCACAGAGCTCTCCGAAGAAGAAACGGCTAAGATTTCCACAGCCCTGGACGCCTACTTCCTGTTCCCGAAAAACGATGAAGGCCAGGCCTTAAGGGAGGATGTCAACGGCGCCCTGAAGGCCATGAAGGAGGACGGCACTCTGAGGGAATTATCCCTGAAGTACTTTGGCGCCGACCAGGCTCCGGCGGATGACAAATTTGAAAAAACCATCAACTAGGTAAGGAGGCAGCTATGGCAGCATTTGATTACGAAATTGTAGGTGGTAAAAAGATCCGAGTCCGCCCCGTGGAGGTGGTGTCGGAGACCGATGAAAACGGATTTTTCAACAGGCAGCCCAACCGCTTTACCGAGGGCTTTGGCCCGGGGGAAAACCCTGTGGAGAAGGGGCGCTATCGCCTGATCTGGGCCAAGCTTTGCCACTGGTCCAACAGGGCTTCCATCGTCAGGGAGCTCTTGGGCCTGGAGAACGCCATCAGCGTCAACCTGGTGGACCACGCCCCCCACGAAAAGAACCTGGGCTGGGAGTTTGTCTATGATAAGGACAACACCGATCCTGTGCTGGGCATTCAATTCCTCAGCGAGGCCTACTACAAGGCCGACGGCGACTACGCCGGGCGCACCACGGTGCCGGCTCTGATTGATGTAAAAACCGGCAAGGTGGTCAACAACGACTACCACAGACTCACCAACTATTTTGAGACGGCCTTTAAGGAATTTCAGGCCCCGGATGCGCCGGAGCTCTACCCCGAGGCCCTCAGGGACGAGATAGATCAGCTCAACGACTGGCTCTTCGACAATGTCAACAACGCCGTGTACAAAACGGCCTTCGCCCGCTCTAAAGAGGCCTACTGGGAGGCCTACAACGCCTTCTACGCAGCCCTGGATATTTTAGAGGACAGGCTTAAGGATCGGCGCTTCCTCTTTGGGGATTACGTCACCGACAGCGATGTAAGGCTCTACGTCACCCTGGCCCGGCTGGATATCCGCTACGCCTATCAGCTGGGTCACACCAAGAAGCGTCTGATAGATTATGAAAATCTCTGGGGCTACGCCAGGGATCTCTATCAGATTCCGGCCTTCAGAAACAACACCTATTTCAAGGATTTTGCCAATCCCGCCGGGAAAAAGCAGGGCAGTCTCATGGAGACCTTCAACGCGCGGTTTGTCAATGAGATTGATTTTGAAGCCTACTGGGGCGCCCCGGCGAATCGGGCGCACTTAAGCAGCGATCCGGGCAGAAAGCTTGCAGCGGCTGACAAGAAAGGAGACCAGCGATGAAAGAATATCTGAATATCGACGGCAGAAAGATCCGAGTGCGCCCCACGGAGACCCTGGAGGAAATCGATAAGTACGGCAATTTCCACAGACAGCCCAACCGTTTTACCGAGGGCTTTGGCCCGGGAAAAAATCCCGTGGAGAAGGATCGCTACATCCTGTTCTGGGCCAAGGGCTGCCACTGGTCCAACCGGGCCTCCATCGTCAGGGAGCTCTTGGGTCTGAATGAGGCCGTGAAGGCGGAGATTGTGGGCTGGGACGACGACGCCTGGGAAAAGCCCCTGGGTTGGGAATTCGTCAATTCTCCGGGGCATATCAACCCGGAGACCGGCGCCAGATTTTTAAGCGAGCTCTACGAAAAGGCTGATCCCGACTACGACGGCCGGGCCACGGTGCCGGCCTTTGTGGACTACAAAACCGGGAAGGTGGTCAACAATGACTACAACCGCCTGACCAACTATCTGGAGGCCGAGTTCAAGCCCTTCCACAAGAAGGGAGCGCCGGAGCTGTACCCCGAGGCCCTCAGGGCAGACATCGATCAGCTCAACGACTGGCTCTTTGACAATGTCAACAACGCCGTCTACAGGGCCCAGTTCGCCCAGTCCCTCCAGGCCTTCTCCGATGCCTACGAAACCTTTTTCGCAGGCCTTGAGGCCATGGACAAGCGGCTTCAGGACAGGCGCTTCCTCTTTGGGGACTACGTCACCGACAGCGACATCAGGCTCTATGTCACCCTGGCCCGATACGACGTAGCCTACTCCAGAAATATCGGCCCCTGTAAGAAGCGGCTGGTGGATTATGAAAATCTCTGGGGCTACGCCAGGGATCTCTACCAGATTCCGGCCTTTTATCACAACACCTATTTCAAGGATTTTGCAGCCAGCCGGGATTTAACCAAGGCCGGAGAGGATTATTGGCCCTCGGTTTATTACGATATCGTCATCCCCGCCACGGATTTTGACGCGGTGTGGAAGACCCCCACGGGCAGGGAAAGGCTGTCGGCGGATCCGGCCCATAAATTTTTAACAGAAAGCTAGGAAAGGATGGTATGACCATGGAGACAGTACACGCAGCAGAGGAATGGCAGCGCGCAGGGGTTCACTACGTCAGAACCCAGGCCATGTGCCTGGGCTTCGGTGTGAGCCTGGAAATGGAATTCGGCGAGGACACCCCGGAGGATGACTATATTCTGGTGATGCACCGGGGCCTGCCTGCGGCCACCTGCCGTATGCGACTGGACGCTCAGGGCCATGGTCATATTGAGCGGGTGGCCACCCTTGAGAATTTCCGCGGCCAGGGCTTTGGCCGGGCGGCCATCGCCGCGGCGGAGGATTTTCTTAAAGAAAAGGGTGCGTCCCAGATTTATATCAATTCCCGGGAGGCGGTTTTGGGCTTTTATGAAAAGCTGGGGTACACAGCCATCCCGGACAGCCGCAGCGGCGCCGGTGAATTTGTCTGTATCATGACCCGCAAGGATGTATGAGGAAGGAGAGAGAACAATGGCACAATTATTCGATTTTAAGGCGGTTTTAACCCAGCTGCCGGAAATTTTAGCCTACCTTCCCACGACTCTGCTTCTGGCCATCAGCTCCATGGCCATCGCCCTGGTGGCGGGCATGGTCCTGGCACTGATCAAGGTGAAGCGGGTGCCGGTGCTGCGGCAGCTCACCGCCCTCTACATCTCCGTCGTCCGGGGGACCCCGGTCATCGTGCAGCTGTATATTGCCTACTTCGGCATTCCGATGATCACGAAGTACATCTATCTTCAAAATGGCTGGGACTACCAGAACAACACCGGCTCCGGCATCGTCTACGCCATCATCGCCCTGTCCATCAACGAGTCGGCTTATATTGCCGAAATCTTTCGGGGCAGCCTTGCCGCCGTGGGACAGGGGCAGATCGAGGCGGCCAGCGCCATCGGCATGACCTACGGCCAGACCTTCAGACGCATCATCTTCCCCGAGATGATGACGGTGGCTCTGCCGGGGCTGGGGAACTCCTTCATCGGTCTGATCAAGGGAACCTCTCTGGCCTTTGTCTGCGCCGTGGTGGAAATGACGGCCCAGGGCAAGATCATCGGTGGGAGAACCTATCGCTACTTTGAGGTTTACGTTTCTCTGGCCATTATTTACTGGCTTTTGACCCTGGTGGTGGAATGGGCTGTCAGAGGGCTGGAGCGGCGCATGGCCGTGCCGGAGCAGGCTCAGAAGATAAAGGCGGAATAAAGGAGGATGGACTATGATTGAGATCAGAGATTTATCAAAAAGCTTTCACGACAACCGGGTGCTGGACAAGGTCAGCCTGAAAATTGGCCAGGGCGAGGTGGTGGGCATCATCGGCCCCTCGGGCACAGGAAAATCCACGCTTTTGCGCTGTATTAATCAGCTGGAGCTGGCGGAGGAGGGACAGCTGATCTTCAACGGCCAAGCCATCGACATCACCAAGCGCAACCGGGACAGCCTCGACTTTAGAAAGCGCACAGGCATGGTCTTTCAGCGCTTCAATCTTTTCGAGAAAAAGACGGCCCTGGAGAACGTCATGGAAGGCTTGATCGTCGTCCAGAAAAAAACCAAGGACGAGGCGAAAAGGCTTGCCCTGGCAGAGCTGGAGCGGGTGGGCATGGCCGACTGGGCCAACCACTATCCGGTGCATCTGTCCGGCGGGCAGCAGCAGCGGGTGGCCATCGCCAGGGCTTTGGCCCTGAAGCCGGAGCTTTTGCTTTTGGACGAGCCCACCTCGGCCCTGGACCCGGAGCTGGTGGGCGAGGTTTTAGAGACCATCAAGAAGGTAGCTGCCGAGGGCTACACCATGCTTTTGGTCTCCCACGAGATGAATTTTGTCAGGCGGGTTTCCAGCCGGGTGATCTTTTTGGACGGCGGACACATCGTCGAGGAGGGGGCGCCGGCGGCGGTCTTTGGCCATCCCCAAAATGAGCGGACCCGAAGCTTTTTAAGGAAGCTGCAGCTCCTCAACGAACCGGATTACGTGATCTGAGCTTGATATAGACGATACGCAAAGAAAGGAAGTGGCACAATGATTGATAAAAACAGCCTCAGGGAGGGCTTTGCAGGCCTGGTGGCGGTGGATGCACCCTCCTTTGAGGAGGCGGCCATGGCGGCGTATTTAAAGGCCCTCTTCAAAGGCATCGGCATCGACCTTAAAGAGGATGACAGCGGTAGGACCACGGGCGCAACGGCGGGGAATCTCTGCGGTGTGGCCGAGGGGATTTCTGGAGAAGAGCCCCTGCTCTTGTCGGCCCATATGGATACGGTGGAGCCCTCCCGGGGAAAGCAGGCGGTTTTCCACCCGGATGGACGCATCACCGGCAATGGCAAAACGGTGCTGGGGGCCGACGATGCGGCGGGGCTTTTGGTGATCTACGAGGCCCTGAGAATTCTTAGGGAAAAGCAGATTCCTCACCGGCCGGTGGAGCTTTTGTTTACCACGGCGGAGGAGCGCTATGGCATTGGCGCCAAGGCCTTTGATTACAATAAGCTTTGCGCCAAGGAGGCGGTGGTCTTCGACTGTGACGGCCCGGTGGGCCGGGCGGTTCTGGCGGCGCCCTCGCTGATTTCCTTCAAGGCGGAAATTGTGGGCCGGGCGGCCCACGCAGGCTTTGCCCCCGAGACCGGCATCAATGCGGTGGCAGCTGCGGCTGCGGCCATCGCTGCCCTCAAGCAGGGCCAGCTGGACGATGAAACCACGGCCAATATCGGAAGGATTTCCGGCGGCGAGGGCACCAATATCGTGTCGGCCCGCTGTGTGGTGGCGGGGGAAATGCGAAGCCTCAGCCACCAGCGGGTTTTGGAAATTGCCAAAACCTACAAAGAGGCCTTTGAGACGGCGGCCAGGGCCGCCGGCGCCAGGCTGCTCTGGCAGGAGACCCTGCACATCAAGGCCTACGAAACGCCCTCGGACAGCCCGGTGGTTCGGGCCTTTGGCGGCGCCGTCAAAAAAGCCGGAGCGACGCCGGTTTTCGATAAAACCTTTGGGGGCAGCGACAACAACGTCTTTGCGGAGCACGGAATCACCGGAATTGTGGCCGCCTGCGCCATGCACAACCTCCACAGCGTCGAGGAATTTTCAGATCTGTCGGAGCTGGCCAAGACCGTGGAAATTCTGATTCACCTGCTCCGAAGGGATTAAGCTTTGCTTAAGAATAGATGACATTTGGAGGACAAGGCCCCCAAGGCCCCATAAAACGCAGATTTTTCAAGGAATCTGCGTTTTTTTATTTTTTTGACGACGCCGCAGCCTGCCCTTAAAATGGAGACAGAGCAAAGGAGGAAGATTATGGGGGTATTTCAGCAAGAAGGCGGTATTCGGGAAAAGTGGAAGGCGATGCTGGCGGTGGAGGCAGAAGACTCAGACAGCACAGGTGATCAGCACATCCGAATGGTCAACAGTCTGCTTAGGGCCGCTGTCCGGGCGGGGGCCTCGGATATTCACATCGAGCCCTGGCGCCGGGAGGCCTACCGCGTCAGGCTGAGAACCGACGGTCTCTTGGGGGACTTTAGGGTTTTAGACAGACATCAAGACGAGGGGGTGGTGGGACGGCTTCGGGTTTTGGGTCAGATGGATATCGCCGAAAACAGGGCCCCGGCCGACGGCAGCTTTTCCAGAGCAATCGACGGCAGAACGGTGAGCTTCAGGCTGGCCCAGATGCCGACGGTGTGGGGGCTTAAGCTGGCGGTGCGCATCCTGGATGACAGGCGCTTTGGCAAACGGCTGGAGGACCTGGGGCTAAAACCCGAGGAATGCCTCAGGCTTAAAGCCTTGCTTGCCGAAAAAAGCGGCATGCTTCTGGTGGCGGGCCCCACGGGCTCAGGAAAAACCACAACGCTTTACAGTATGCTGGAGGCTCTGGACAAAAAACGCCTGAACATCGTCACCATCGAGGACCCTGTGGAGTACCGCATTCCGGGCATTAATCAGACCGAGGTGACGGGCCGGGGCGGGTTGGATTTTTCGGGAGGGCTCCGGGCGCTTTTAAGGCAGGATCCCGACGTCATTCTTCTGGGGGAAATCCGGGATGAGATCACCGCTGTCACGGCGGCGCAGGCGGCGGTGACAGGGCATCTGGTGCTGTCCACCGTCCACACGGGCCGGGCGGCCTCGGCGGTCTCCCGGCTGAAAAACATGGGGGTGCCCCCCTATCTGCTGGCCTCGGGCCTCAAGGGGGTGCTCTCCCAACGCCTTCTGGGCAGACTTTGCCCCCATTGCAGGGCACCCCTGGCCAAAGAAGATCAAAAGGAATTTGCCGGCCTGCTGGGAGAAGCGTCGGCCACGCTTTACGCCGCCCGGGGCTGTGAGCACTGCGGCGGCCGCGGGACCCTGGGCAGGCAGGCCTTTTTCGAGCTGATGACGGTGGATTCTGAGCTCAGGGAGGCATTGTTTAAAGAGAGCTCGGCCCTAGAGGCGCTGGCCTGCCGCCGGGGGATGCGTCCTTTGGACAAGGCGGTGCGCAGAGCGATACTGGCCGGAGAAATTGACGCCAGGGAGGGAAGGCTGGTGATGAAGGATGGTCTTTAGGTCAGATTTAAAAGGGCCTTTGGTCAAAGGCACAGCCTTTAGAAAAAAGGCCCTGGGGGATTTTTGCACCCAGCTGTCGGAGCTGATGGCGGCGGGCATTCCGGTGGTGGACAGCCTGGATATTTTAAAAAACGAGGGGCAGCGGGCAAAGCACAGGGCGGTGCTTCTGACGCTGAAGCAGCGTCTCTGGCAAGGGGCTCATTTTTCAGAGGCCCTGGCGGAGGCAGAGCCTGGCTTTCCGCCGCTTATGATCGCCATGTGCCGGGCCGGGGAGAAAAGCGGCAGCCTGGTGTGGATGCTCTCTTCTCTGGGAGACTACTACACCGGGATGGCAGCCTTTGAGGCGCAGCTGCTCAAAACCCTGTTTTATCCGATGGTGGTGCTTCTGGTGGCCCTGGGGGTGATGACCTTTATGTCAATTTGGGTGCTGCCGGTCTTTTCGGATATTTATCTGTCCCTGGGGGTGACGCCGCCGCTGCTGACGCAGGTGGTGCTGACTGCAGGAAGGTGGCTTGGACCCGCCCTGGCAGCCCTTGGAGGCCTGGGGGCGATGCTGGTGCCTGTTTGGCACAGGGCACAGAAAAATCAGGCCTTTGGTCTCTGGTGGGGACGCTTGGTTTTAAGGCTGCCCATTTTAGGCAGGGTCAGGGCAGACGGAGAGCTGGCCAGCTTCTTCCAGGCTCTGGGGATGATGAGCGCCGGCGGTGTGGGGCTCCTTACGGCTCTGGAAACGGCACTT
Source organism: Eubacterium sp. (assembly GCA_030524435.1). Lineage (GTDB taxonomy): Bacteria > Bacillota > Clostridia > Eubacteriales > Eubacteriaceae > Eubacterium. Next base: position 32,387 of record JAUNGS010000012.1, on the reverse strand, counting down.
CAGGTGCTCAAGAACCCCTGGATCAGCGCCAGGGCAGCCCAGGCCTTAAAGCAGGTGCGCCGGGGGGCTAAGGTGAGTCAGGCCTTTGGGGACAGAGGGCTTTTTGGAGAACGGGCCCTGCAGCTTTTGGTCATCGGCGAAGCCACCGGAGATATGGACGGGGTTTTTCTGAAGGCGGCCGAGGGCTTTCGGCGCGCCGGGGAACGCCGCATGGCCGTGGTCTCTGCCCTGCTGGAGCCAGTGACCATCCTGGGGGTCGGAGGTCTGGTATTTGTGGTGGTGCTGGCGGTGATGCTGCCGGTTTTTGGAATCTATGAAAATTATACACAGCTTTTTTAGGAAGGGAGAAAATCAGATGAAACAAAAAATTCAAAGGTTAGAGAGAAGAAATTTAGGCAGCGGCGGATTTACTTTGGTGGAGCTCATGATTGTGCTGGCCATTTTGGGGATTCTGGCGGCGGTGGCCGTGCCGGTTTTTGGCAATATTTTAGAGCACTCCAAGGATCAGGCCGACGAGGCCACCCGGGCGACGGTGGAGACGGCGGTGGAGGTTTACAGAGCCGCCGAGGGGAGTCTGCCGGAGGTGTCCGGCGGCAGTGCCGAGGAAAAATTCCAGAGCCTGGTGACCCTGCTGCAGGCCCAGGACTATCTGAAGGCCGGCGAGATCAAAGCCCAGGGAGAAAGGCATTTTGGCTACGACGATGCCAAGGGGCAGGTAACCCTGGAATAGGGCTGCTTTCAGGCTGCTTTAAAGGATGATGAGATTTGGCGGCGCCCCGGAGAGGGGCGGCTACACCCTGACGGAGCTCTTGATTGCTCTGGCCCTTGTGGGACTGCTTTTAGCCCTGGGCGGCGTCGGCAGTGCAAAAATACTTGAGGCCGGTCAGCAGCAGGCCTATCTCAGGGAGTGCGATTTAATTTTCGAAAAAATACTCTACCATCGCGACAGGACGATAATGGCGGGGAATATCCATGGCGATCGGGTGCGCTTTTTTGACAGCCGGGTGTATTTCGGGGTCTACGACGCCCAGAAAAACGAGTATGTCTACGAGGTGGTCACCCTGGAGCACGCACGGCTCCAGGGCTATCTCAGGGGAAAGACCCTGGAGCTTAACCCCGAAGGCACCGTCAATATCGGCGGTCAGCTGACCTTTGTGGAGGGCCGGGGAAAAAGGCGGGTGCTGGTGGTTCAAATTGGCGCGGGAAGGATATATATGAAGGATGAATAGGCGTTGGCGAGGGGGCGGCTACACCCTGCTGGAAACCCTGGTGGCCTCGGCGGTGCTGGCCCTGGGTATGGTGACCCTGTTTACTCTGTGGGGGGCCGTGGGCGCCGGCAGAAGGGCGGAAGAGGAGATGAGGGCCGACAGTGAAATCCTGGCCCACTGCTCCGGGGAGCTCCGGACAGCCTTTGATCAGGAGAGGCCCCAAAATGTGACGGCGGCCCGGGAGCTTGCCGGAAAAATTTTAATCGAGGCAGGCTGCAGTGATTTTGAGCTGAGGGAGGAAGGGAGGATTTTCACCCTTACTTTCAGGGGAAGGGGGGATCAGGTCTATGTGGTGCAGATTAAAAAGACGCCTTGAAGCCCGGGAGGGGTCGACCCTGCCGGAGGTGCTGACCGCCCTTGTGCTTATGGGCGTGCTGCTTCTGGGAATTTTAGGCATCACCGTGGCTGCGGGCCGCGGCGCCCAGAAAATTTCAGAAAATGCGGCGGCCCAGCGGGAGTTCAGGCATCTTGTCCTCTATCTGCAAAAGCAGATCAGACAGTCCCGGGTCGTCGGCATATCAAGCAGGGGGCTTTGTCTGGAGGACATGGAGAGCCGTCGGCTGGGCTATCTCAATTACTATACCTACGACGCCGGGGCGAAGATGATTTACAGACACAAGGTGACGGAAGACGGTAAAAATCAGGGTACCCGGGCTCAGCTTGCGGCGGCGGAGATGTTCTCCATGGACCTGGATGAAACGGGGAAGACGATCACCCTGGTGATTAAAATGGAGGGGTGTGATGTAGTTGAGAGAAAGCTTTGGCTTTGGACGCAAACCAAGGCGCTGCCCTGGTGAAGGGGGCTATGTGCTGCCCGGGGTTTTGGCCCTTCTGGCTTTGGTCTTTCTTTTGGCGGGAGGCTGCCTGTCGGCGCTGGCCCTCGACGGACGGGCCCAGAGAGATTTTTTAGACTACCAATACGCCGGGGTGCTGGCGGACAACGCCTTTGCCCGGTGCGCCGCAGCCCTGGAGGAAAATCCGGACTTCACGGGCTTCTCGGGGGAGGCGGCTGCCGGCTCAGGAGGGCAATGTGAGCTTCGTGTGCTCAGGCAGTCGGCGCAGGAGCGATGGCTGACCTTAAGGCTCAGGTGGCAGAATTTTGAAAGCCTGTACGAGGGCCAGGCGGTTTTTGATGAAGGGGGTGGTGTGCAGCTGTTCTATTACCTGATAGACTAAGACTTTTTTTAAGTACAGAATTCGGGTAGCACAGTTGATAAAAATCATTTATAATAGGAGACATCAATATTGAAACGGGTGAAAAAATGCTTAAGAAAAATACCTTTGCGGTCTGCGTTCCGCTGACCGGTGAAAATAGTGAAGTGCTCCTCGGGGAAATCGACGCGGCCCTGGCGGCAAAGCCGGATTTTCTGGAATGGCGCCGGGATTATTATACGGAAGAAGATGCAGCGCAGGAGCAGGCGGTTCTGGCAAGACTGGCTGCCTGTGAGGCGGGGGTGATTTTTACCTTCAGATCAGCAGCCGAGGGCGGTGTGCGCAGCTGCAGCGATGAAGAACGGCTGGCGGCGATTCGCCGCTGTGTTGATGCCAAGGCGGCGGATTACATCGACATCGAGCTGGAGGGCGATCCAGAATTTACAGCGGCAGTCAAAGCGCTGCTTTCAAAGGAAGACTGCGGACTGCTTCTGTCCCACCACAATTTTGAGAGAACCTACACCATGGCGGAGATCGTCGAGATTTTAAGACGCATGGAGGCCGCCGGAGCCGATGTCCTCAAGCTGGCCATGCTGCCTATAAACAAGGAGGATCTCAGACGGGAGATCACGGCGGTTCAAAACTACAGCTTGGCGTCGGACAAGCCCATCGTCATGATCGCCATGGGCGAATTAGGAAAAATTACGCGGATTGCCCCGGATATTCTGGGGGGCAGCCTGAGCTATGCCGTGGTCAAAAACAGCACGGCGCCGGGGCAGCTGTCAATTGCTGAAATCAGGCACGCCCGCAGGGCTCTGGGGGTGGAGGCATGAAAAAAAGCATCGCCCTCATCGGCTTTATGGGCACAGGAAAAACTACCCTGGGCAAGCGGCTGGCCAGAAAGCTGGGATTAGAATTCGTGGATACAGATCAGCTCATTGAAATGCGTCAGGGAAAGAAGATTTCTGAGATTTTTGCTGATGAAGGCGAGGCGGCCTTCAGACAGATGGAGCGGGAGCTTTTAGGGGAGCTCTGTGCCAGAGACAATCTGCTGATTTCCACCGGCGGCGGCATTGTGCTGGATGCCAGAAACCGGGAATGCCTTAAGAACAATACCTTTCTCGTAACCTTGACGGCCAGGCCGGGGTCCATTTACAACCGGGTGAAAAACGGAAAAAACCGTCCGCTTTTGGAAAGCGATGACCTCTACAAGAGAATTGTGACGATGATGGCAAAGCGAAAGAAATTTTACGCCATCGGCCATCTGGTGGTTAAAACCGACACCATGAGCGAGGGGAAAACCATCGCCAAAATCACCGAGGCCTACGAGAAATTTTGTGAAGCCTAAAAATATATTTGAAATCGACACGGAAATATGGTATGATAGATAGCGTCCTTAAAAGGAACAATCTATTTAAGCCGAAGTGATGGAATTGGCAGACGTGACGGACTCAAAATCCGTTGGTAGCAATACCGTGTGGGTTCGAGTCCCACCTTCGGCACCATAAAGAAATTTCAAAGCCCCGAAAGTTGTTTGTATATCGACTTTCGGGGCTTTTGCTTTCTAATAATTTCTGATACAGGTATATTTCCCCTTTTTTCACTTACAGCAAATAAAGCCGCGCTGTTTTAGAGACAGCAGCTTTTTCCGAATCTTGGCGTTGTTTTTGTAAGCCGCTGCGCGATATTTTCTGAAGCTTTTGGACAAGACAATAACTTAAAAGTACTTGAATGTTTAATAACTTTTAAGTATAATCAATGATAAGAAGGAAGGAAAAACGTGTATCATATATATTTTTATAAAGACCGAAACGGAAAAGAACCAGTCATTGAGTATATGGCAGGATTGGCTCAAAAAAAGGACAAGCGTAGTCGTATAATGCTTGAAAAGATTAATGATTATATTGAGATGTTAAGTCGTTATGGGACATATGCGGGAGAGCCATATATAAAACATCTTGAAGGTTAAATTTGGGAGTTGAGACCCTTACGGAATAGAATTATTTTTGTGAGCTGGACAAATGGAAGCTATGTACTGCTGCATGTGTTTATGAAAAAGACACAAAAGACTCCTAAAAAAGAAATAGCAAAGGCAAAGCGTGAGCTTGCAGATCTAAAAGAAAGGGGCGTTAAGGATGAGTAACACAGAAAAAGATATGAGACGAAATCCGGCTATCGGGAGAAGCTGGAAGGAGGTAAGGGAAGAATTTTTCACCCCCGAGGAAATTGCAGAAAGTGATTTGCGGGTATCTCTGATTGGAGAAATCATCAAGGCGAGACAGGAGAAGGGCATCAGCCAAAAGAAGCTTGAGGAGCTCAGCGGCGTAAAGCAGCCGGTGATTGCAAGGATGGAGAAGGGGATCACCAGCCCGCAGATCGAGACGGTGCTGAAGATTCTCGCTCCCCTGGGAAAAACCCTTGCCATTGTACCCCTCGAGCACAAGTAGGGGAAGAAGGGTTTGCTGTTTTTGGCATAAGCATTGTAATTGAAAGCTGTAGGAGGAATAATTGTGGGTATAGAAATAATCACCGGCCGTCAGGGAAAACGCTATCCTGACAAAAGCCGTGAGGTATACAGGCAAATGGGCAAAGCCCTGGCGGCGGGGGAGGAAAAGCTGCTGCTCATTGTCCCCCAGGATGCAACCCTGCTGGCGGAGCAGGGTCTCATGGATGAAAATGGTCTCGAGGGTCTGATTTCAGCAGAGGTTTTGAGTCTGGAACGCCTGGGGTACCGCGTGTTCTCGGAGGCGGGGGGGCTCACCAGGGCCTTTGTGGATGCCCACGGCGTGGAGATGCTTTTGCAAAAAAGCGTGTCCGAGGTGGCCCCGGAGCTGGAGGTTTATAAAAAAAGTGCCGCCAAGCTGGGCTTTCTCGACAATATCTGTCAATTTATCGGAGAGCTGAAGCAGAATGATATCGCCCCCCAGGATTTAGAGACCTTCCTCGAGACTATGACAGGGGGGCGTATTTTAGAAAAAAAGCTCAGGGATATTTTGAAAATTTATAGCCGGTTCAAGGAAAATTTAGGCGAGGAGCGCCTGGACAGAGAGGATCGGGCGGCGCTGGTGGCTGAGATGATCGGTCAGGCAGAGTTTCTCAAGGGCGCCAGAATCTGGATCGACGGCTTTGAATCCTTCTCCTTCTTAAATTTTAAAATCATCGAGGCCCTGGCCCGGGCGGCAAAATCCATCACCATGACCCTGACCTGTGATATAAATCCCACCGTGGGGGATGCCTCGGCCTTTTCCGTGCCTCTGGAAACCCTGGAGTGGATGCGGGGGATCGCCGGGCGCACCGGCCAGTCCTTTGAGGTGACGACCCTGTCTGCAGGCCGAGGGCCCCAGGACGCCCTGGAGGCGCTGGAGTGTCAGCTGTTTTCCTACGCGCCGGCAGCCTTTGGGGGAAATCCTGAGACCATCGAGGTCGTCCAGCGGGTCAACCCCTGGGAGGAAACCGAGGCCTGCGCTCGGAAAATTGCGGCGTTGGTGCGGGATCAGGGCCTGAGCTACGGGGAGATTGTGGTTTTGGCCGGGGATATGAAGGTCTACGGCAGTCAGATTAAACGTATTTTCGGCGCGGCGGGTCTGCCCTTTTTCATGGACGCATCGGTGAGCATCACAGACAATCATTTTATCGAGGCGGTGCTGGCGGCGATGGAGACGGTCCAGCGGGGATTTTTATACGAGGATATCTTTTCCTTTGTTAAGACGGGCTTCGCCCCGATTTCGGGAAAGGCGGCCGAGGACCTTGAAAACTATGTCATCGAGTTTGGCATCAAGGGGCAGGCCTGGGAAAAGGATTTTGTGCGGGAGAGTGTCAACCCCGCCCTGGCCCTGGAGGAGGTCAATGCCGCCCGGGAGGCGGTGGCGGCGCCGCTGCTTGCCTTTTCAAAGGCCCTTAAATCGGCCAAAACCTGCGAAGAAAAAATCCGGGAGCTCTTTGACTTTTTGGAGGGCATCGGGGTCCAGGCGCGGCTGGAGGACTACATGGCTTTGCTGAGGGATGCCGGAGATTACGAGACCATGGGCTGGTACAATCAAATTTGGAATATCCTGCTTGAGGTTTTCGATCAGGCGGCGCAGACCATGGGCGAGGTGGCGATGGATCTGGGGACCTTCATCGATATCCTAAAGGGAGGGCTGCATTCCTACACCATCGGTGTCATTCCGCAGCGGCGGGACGTGGTGGAGGTCACAGATCTCCTCAGGAGCCGTACGCGTTCCATGCGGGCGCTGCTGGTTTTGGGCTTTAATGAGGGAAATATCCCCTCGACGGGTCAGACTGCCGGGCTTTTGTCGGAGCAGGAGCGCCTGCGCCTCAAGGATAAAAATTTTGCCCTGCAAAACAGCGGCAGCTACATCCGGGCCCAGGAGGAGTTTGCCATCTACAATATCCTGGCCAGACCCCGGGATTATCTTTGGATTTCCTACGCCATGATGGACGCCGAGGGCGGAAGCCTGGGACTCTCGCCGCTGTTGGGGCGTCTGAAGCTGGTTTTTCCAGAGCTTAAAATCCACTCGGCTCTGGAGACGGAGCAGGGGATACCCTGGGAGCTGGTCTCCACTCCCCGGGGGACCTTGGGGGCTGTGATGGGCTATTTCAGAGAGCTGCGCCGGGGCGGCAGTGTCGACGATGAAAGGCGTCAGCTCTGGCAGTCCGTGGGGCGCTGGTACAGAGAGAGCGAAGCCTACAAAGCGGACTACGCCCATATCCGCCGAGCCTTGGACTACGGCGGTGTGGACGATAAGATGGATCCGGGCCGGGCCATTCGCCTGTTTAAGTCGCCCCTCAATGTCAGTATTTCCCGGCTGGAGCAGTACAGACGATGTCCCTACGCCCACTATGTTCACTACGGTCTGGCCCCCAGCCCGAGGCCGGAGTACAGGGTGGAGACGCCGGATATCGGGGCGGTGCTCCACGGTGTCATCGACGGGGTGTGCAAAGAAAGCGCCCGGATGGGTGTGGCCGTTAAGGATTTAACCCCTGAGCAGAGCGATGCCCTGGTGGAGAGACTTTTGGGCGAGCTTTTGCCCCAGGTAAAGCACCAGGTTTTTTCGAGCTCAGGACAGTATCAATACCTGGGACGGCGTCTGAACCGGGTGGGCAAGCGCACGGTGCAGATGCTGGTGAAGCAGCTGCGCCAGGGCAGCTTCGATTTTAAATTCAGCGAGCAGGACTTTCTCAGGGAATTCAGCCTGCCCTCGGGGCATCATCTGAGGCTCAAGGGGATCATCGACCGCCTGGATCTCTACATCAGGGAGCAGGGAAAATATGTCAAGGTCATCGACTATAAATCCGGCGCCAAGAAAATCAATCTGGGAGAGATTTATTACGGCCTTTCCCTGCAGCTTTTGGTGTACATGGACGCAGGGCTCAGCCTGATTCCCGGGGAGGAGCTGATTCCCGGCGGCACCTTCTATTTTCATGTGAACGACCCTCTGGTTCTGGTGGACCAGATGGACCCTGAAAAAATCACTGCGGAAATCAACAAGGAATTCCGTTTAAATGGTTTGTATCTGGACGATCCCGAGGTCTTGACCGCCATCAACGGCGATGCCGGAATGCCGGAGGTATTAAGCGTGAGGTATGCGGATTACAAAATGAGTCTGGAGGAATTCGAGGCGCTTTTGGCCTACGTCAAGGGCCTTGTGGTGGAGATGGGCGAAAAGATTCTCGGCGGCGACGTGGCCATCAGACCCTACAAGAAGGGCCAGACCACGGGATGTCTCTACTGCGACTACCGCGGTATCTGTCAATTTGATGCCAGCGTGGGCCGGGCCGCCTATGAGGTTTTGGACAATAAAATCAAGAAAAAAGACCTGATGCGTCTTATTGGAGAGGAGAAAGCAAATGCAGTGGACTGAGGATCAGACCAGAGCCATAGAGATTCGAGATAAAAACCTGCTGGTATCGGCGGCGGCAGGGTCTGGCAAGACGGCGCTGCTCATCGAGCGCATCCGCCGAATCGTCGTGGAGGAGGGCGTGCCTGTGGACAGGCTGCTGGTGCTGACCTTCACCCGGGCGGCGGCCTCGGAGATGAAGGAGCGGCTGAGCAGGGCGCTGATGCAGGAGCTTTCCTCAAAGGACAGCGACAAGGCCTATCTTATCCGGCAGATTAATCTGATGACAGCGGCGTCCATTTCTACCCTCCACGCCTTCTGCAGCACCCTGGTGCGGGAATATTTCCAGGAGGCAGGCATCGATCCGGAGTTTTCTCTGATGAATGAGGCCGAGCGGCAAATTGTGATTCAGGAGAGTCTGGAGGAGGTTTTTGAGGCAGAGTACCTTAAAATTCCGGAGGACGGAGAGAATGCCTTTAGCCGTCTGGTGGAAATGTTTTCCTCGAACCGCAGTGATGAGGGCCTTAAATCGACGGTGGAAAGCCTCTATACCTTTTTGGCAACCCAGCCGGAGCCCGACGCTTGGTGCGAGGCGGCACTTCAAAATTTTGACTTGGATGAACAGGCCTTTTGGCAGGGACCCTGGGGACAGATCTTCAAATCGGAGATGACCTCGGAGCTCGAAGGCGCAGCGGAGCTTTTGGCGCGGGCCTTAAAGCTCTGCGAGGGCGTGGAGGGCTTTGGGAAAACCCAGGAGCAGCTCGAGGAGGATCTCAGGGGATTGGATCAGATCCGGGGGGCTTTGGCGTCGGATAATGGGCGCTTCAAGGATATGATTTGCGGCTTTGAATTTCCAAGGTACAAGGGCGCCAAAAAGATAGACGAGGCGCTCAGCGAAACGATTAAGGGGATGCGCAATGAGGCCAAGGAGATCCTGAAAAAATGGCGGTCCCTTCACATTGCATCCATCGGGGAGGAATTGGATTTATCGGCGAGAATGAAGGCCCCGATGGCCGAGCTGATTCGTTTAACAGGGGCCTTTAAAGCTCGTTTTTCTGAGAAAAAGCAGGCCAAAAATCTGCTGGATTTCAACGATCTTGAGGCGTACGCGCTGAAAATTTTAAATAACCCTGATATCGCCGGGGAGCTTAGGGAACGCTACCTTTATATTTTCCTGGATGAATACCAGGATACCAACGATATGCAGGAGACGATTATTCAGCGCATCGTCCGGAAGAACAACTACTTTATGGTTGGGGACGTTAAGCAGAGCATTTACCGGTTTAGACTGGCGGATCCCACGATTTTCATTGAAAAGTATCAGGCCTTTAAAGGGGAAAAACGGCAGGAGGACGCCCTGGTCACCCTGAGTAAAAACTTCAGAAGCGCAGCGGGGGTGATCGACAGCGTTAACACTGTCTTTGAGAAAATTATGTCGCCGACCTTGGGCGAGGTGGCCTACGATGAACAGGCCAGGCTTTATAAGGGGCTGGAGGCCGCCGGAGATTACAGAAAAAGCGAGGTCTATATTATCGAGAAGCCCCCGGCGGCCGCGGAGGAGGATGGCGATGAGATTTCCGTCGTGGAGACGGAGGCGCGCTTCATCGCCAAAAAAATTCAAAGCCAGGTTGGCAGGCCCTTTTTTGACACGAAGCGGGGTGAAGAGCGGAGGCTGGAGTATCGCGATGTGGCGGTGCTGATGCGAGCGATCACCGGGCGCGGTGAGATTTATGCCAAAATTTTTAGTGAACAGGGCATTCCCGCCTACTACGATGGCGGCGGCGACTACTATGAATCCCTGGAAATCGGCGTCGTGATGAATCTGCTGAAGCTCATCGATAACAGACGCCAGGATCTGCCGCTGTTGTCGGTGATGACCTCTCCGGTGGGGAATTTTACCCTGGAGGAGTGTACGGATATCCGGCTGGCGGACAGAGAGCGCCCCTACTACGCTGCAGCCGAGGCCTATATGACAGCCCAGGAGGATGATCTGGCCCAGAAGCTTCGGGCCTTTTATGGGAAGCTGGATCAATGGCGGGAGGCCTCCCGGGTGATGGACATTGAGAGCTTCCTCTGGCAGCTGTACATGGACACGGGCTACTATTATTTCGTGGGGGCGCTGCCCGGCGGCGAAACCCGCCAGAATAATCTGCGGCTTTTACTGAAGCGGGCCGGGGACTACAAGGCCTCTACCCTCCGGGGGCTGTTCTATTTTATCCAATTCGTGGAGCGCATGAAGAAAAGCGGCAGCGATATGGGGGCGCCCAGTATCCTCAGCGATCAGGAGAATGTCGTCAGGATCATGACGATACACAAAAGCAAGGGTCTGGAATTTCCCGTGGTTTTCCTGGCGGGGATGGGCAGCCATTTCAACAAACAGGAGGGCAGCGGCCGGATCTTTTTCCATAAAAGGCTGGGCATTTGCTGCAGCTGCATCGATCTTGAAAAGCGTGCGCTGACAGAAACGCTGCAGCAAAAAATCTGTACAATGCAGTGTAATATGGAGGCGAGCTCAGAGGAAATGCGGCTGCTTTACGTCGCCATGACCAGGGCCCAGGAGGCCTTTATAGCCGTGGGCAGCGTCAAGACCCGGGATTTGCCTAGGAAATACCGTTTATGGCAGGATGGTGCGACACCCTATCAGCTTAAAAAGGCCGCCAGCCTGTTGGATTGGCTGGTGATCGCCCTGGAGGACGGCCGGTCTGCAGTGTTGTCGGAGCAGGTGAGTTCTGTGGAAACCGAAAGCTTTAGGCTGCAGGTGCTGACCCAGGCGGAAGCCTTGGCAGAGGAGACGGTATTGGAGGAAGCCCTGAGGGAAGGGGAATTTCCGGCGGATCCTGCAATCGACGCCGAAGTCGACAGGCGTCTGGGATTTGTCTACCCCAAAGCGGGCGAGGCGGAGGCACCGGGAAAAATCACGGTGACAGCCTTTCAAACCTTTGGCGGTAAAAAACAGGATGATCCCCAGCCTGTGGAGCGTCTGCCTAGACCGGCTTTTATGGAGGAAGCAGCAAGCAGCTGGACGGCGGCCCAGCGAGGGACGGCGATGCACGCCCTGCTGCAGCATCTGGACCTCGGGGCGCTTCGAAAGGCGCTTCCCCAGGGAGAGGCCGCCGTCTCGGCTTTTCTGGCGGCCCAGCGGGATGCCCTGGTTCAGAAAGCGCTGCTGCCCCAGGGTCTGGCCCAAACCATCGATTTGGGGGCGGCGAAGCGGTTTATAGAATCTGACCTCTTTGACAGACTGCTGGCAGCCTTAAAGATCTGCCGTGAGCAGCCCTTTTACCATCGGATCTCCGCCGCTGAGCTCGGTTTGGAGGCGGAGGACAGGGTGGTGGTTCAGGGGATGCTCGACTGCGCCTTCCTGGAGGCCGATGGCTGGGTGCTTCTGGATTATAAGACAGATCACTTCAGGGGGCCTCAGGAGAGAGAAAAAATTGTGGCCAGATACAGGCAGCAGATTGAGTTTTATGCCAGAGCGCTGGCAGCCCTGACAGAAATTCCTGTAAAAGAAAAATACCTCTGTCTGGTAAGTGCGGGGGTATGGATTGCTGTGTAAAAAATCCTTCCTATTAATATATTAAAGATTTTTAAAATCATGGGGCCGGGAAACCGGCCCTTTTTAATATGGAAAATAGAGCGGGATAAAGCCTTAGGCACAAAAGAAATTAGCGTTGGGAAAAGAAAAAGATTACATTTCTTTAGAAATCTTAAAACTTTCTTAAACGAAATTTCAGAGTCAAAAAAAGAACAAAAAAATCAAAAAAAACTTGCAGAAAGATAAGCGCCCATGTATAATAGTTGAGGTTGGCTATTTGCGATGAAGTGAGAAGTTGCTGTTACTAATTCAGGTAATTCTCACAGAGTATGTCCCGATCTCAGAATCGGACGACAACCCCCTTGAAACCGGCTGTTTTAGGCAGCTTTTTTTAAAAGTCAGTTTATGAAACACCCGGATGAGTTGACAAGGAGGTTGACGTACCTAAAGTGCTAAACAAAAAAATCACAAGGAGGTAAATTTAGGTATGGCAAAACAAAAAATTAGAATCAGACTGAAAGCATTTGATCATCAGCTGCTGGATCAGTCAGCGGAAAAAATCGTGGAAACAGCGAAGAGAACAGGAGCGAGCGTTTCTGGTCCTATCCCGCTGCCGACTCAGAAGGAAGTCATCACGATCTTAAGAGCGGTTCACAAGTACAAGGATTCCAGAGAACAGTTTGAAATGCGTACACACAAACGTCTCATCGACATCCTGAACCCCACACCGAAAACAGTAGATGCCTTAATGCGTCTCAATCTGCCCGCAGGCGTAGATATCGAAATCAAATTATAATCTAGATAGTCAGCCATTAAAGTATTATGATCGCAAAGGCGATCCAATGATATAGGAGGAAAACATTGAAAAAAGCAATTATCGGCAAGAAAATCGGCATGACCCAGATTTTCACTGAAAACGGAACGGTTATTCCTGTAACTGTTGTAGAAGCAGGTCCCTGTGTTGTTATCCAGAAGAAAACCATGGATACAGACGGCTACGAAGCCCTTCAGCTGGGCTACGGTGCAGCCAAGGAAAGACGTGTCAACAAACCGATGAAGGGACACTTCGACAAATACGGTGTTGAATACAAAAAGGTCATCCGTGAATTCAAATTAGACGATTATGCGGCTTTTGAACCCGGTCAGGTCATCAAGGCAGACATGTTCGAAGCTGGCGACAAGGTCGACGTTTCCGGCAAGTCCAAAGGTAAGGGCTTTCAGGGCGTTATCAAGCGTCACGGCCAGCAGAGAGGACCGATGGCTCATGGTTCTAAATACCACAGAAGCCCTGGCTCCATGGGAGCTTCCGCTTACCCGTCCAGAGTTATGAAGGGTAAGAAGTTACCTGGTCAGATGGGTAACAAGAACGTGACAGCCCTGAACTTAGAAATCGTGAAGGTCGACGCAGAAGAAAATGTTCTGCTGATCAAGGGCGCCGTTCCCGGTCCTAAAGGCTCACTGGTTTCCATCAAAAGCAGCGTTAAAGCATAGAATATCTTAGCTTGAAAGGAGGAATTCAAATGCCAAAAATGGACATCTTAGATGTAAAAGGAAATGTTGTAGGCGATGTTGAGCTGAGCGAAAGAATTTTCGGCATCGAACCTAACGAACCCGTAGTACATGAAGTAGTCGTAGCACTGCTTGCCAATAGACGTCAAGGCACCAGAGGCGCCCTGACCCGTTCCGAAGTAAGAGGCGGCGGCAAAAAGCCCTGGAGACAGAAGGGTACAGGCCGTGCTCGTGCCGGCACAAGCCGTTCTCCCTTATGGAGAGGCGGCGGGGTGATCTTCGCGCCGAAGGCGAGAGACTTCAGCAAGAAGGTCAACAAAAAGGTCCGCAATCTGGCCATGCGTTCTGTATTCTCCGCAAAGGTACAGGACAGCGAGCTGAGAATCTTAGATCAGCTGACCATGGAAGCGCCCAAGACCAAGGAAATGGTCGGCATCCTGGAAGGCATCAAAGCACCCAAGGCTTTGATCGTTACCGTAGAAAAGGACGAAACTGTTGTGCGCTCCGCCAACAACCTCCAGAAGGTTGCCACCACCACTGTCAGTGAACTGAATGTTTACGACATGTTAAAATACGACGTTCTGGTTCTGACCAAGGACGCTCTGGAAAAAATTGAGGAGGTATATGCATAATGAAAAATCCTCGCGATATCATCGTTCGTCCCATCATCACTGAACGCAGTATGGACGACAGCGCTCTGAATAAATATACATTCGAAGTCGCTAAGACAGCGAATAAAATCGAAATCAAAGAAGCCGTTGAAACTATCTTCGACGTCAAGGTTGAAAAGGTAGCTACCATGAACATGAACGGCAAAATGAAAAGAATGGGCCGCTTCGAAGGCAGAAGAAAGAACTGGAAAAAAGCCATCGTTAAGCTGACAGCCGACAGCAAGGCCATCGAATTCTTTGAAGGCGTCTAAGCCTAAGACCCGATAAGCAAACAACACAATAGGAGGAATGCGAATAATGGGTATTAAAAAATACAAACCGACGTCCCCTGGACGCAGAAATATGAGCGTCAATACCTTTGACGAAGTAACAAAGAAAGAACCTGAGAAATCCCTTCTGGCGCCCTTGAAATCCAAGGCAGGCCGCAACAGCTACGGCAGAATCACCGTTAGACATCAGGGCGGCGGCGCCAAGAGAAAATATAGAATCATCGACTTCAAGAGAAATAAAGACGGTGTTCCCGGTAAGGTTGCCGGTATCGAGTACGATCCCAACAGAACCTCCAACATCGCCTTAATCCACTACGCTGACGGTGAAAAACGCTACATCATCGCTCCGCTGAAGTTAAAGGTTGGCGACATCATCATGTCCGGCCCTGAAGCCGACATCACCGTAGGCAACTGCCTGCCCCTGGCCAATATTCCCGTTGGTACCCTGGTACACAACATCGAATTAAAGGCTGGCAAGGGCGGTCAGATGGTCCGCTCCGCTGGTGCCTCTGCACAGCTCATGGCTAAGGAAGGCAACTACGCAACCCTGCGTCTGCCCTCCGGCGAAATGCGTATGGTTCGTCTGGAATGCCGCGCTACCGTCGGTACCGTCGGTAACCTGGATCACCAGAATGTAAGAATCGGTAAAGCTGGCCGTAAGCGCCACATGGGTATCCGTCCGACAGTCCGCGGTTCCGTTATGAACCCCAACGACCATCCCCACGGTGGTGGTGAAGGCCGTGCTCCCGTCGGTCGTTCTGGCCCTGTTACCCCCTGGGGTAAACCGGCCCTTGGCTACAAGACACGCAAGAAGCACAAAACTTCTGATAAGTACATTGTGCGTCGTCGCAACGCTAAATAAGCTCAGGAGGATAGAACATGAGTCGATCTATTAAAAAAGGACCTTACGTCAGCGAAAAGCTGCTTAAAAGAGTAGAAGAAATGAACGAAAAGGGTGAAAAGAACGTACTGAAGACCTGGTCCAGAAGTTCCACCTTATTCCCGCAGATGGTTGGTCACACCATCGCAGTTCATGACGGTAGAAAACATGTACCGGTATATGTCACAGAAGACATGGTAGGCCACAAGCTGGGCGAATTCGCTCCCACAAGAACCTTCAGAGGCCACGCCGGCGAAAAGAAAACAAAAATGAGATAGCCATAAGGAGGGTACGAATGGAAGCAAGAGCAACAGCTAAATATGTACGTGTTTCATCCAGAAAGGCTAAATTAGTTGCAGACTTAATCAGAGGCAAAAGCATCGGCGAAGCGCTGAGCATCCTGGCTCTGACACCGAACAAGGCTGCAAGAATCACTGAAAAAGTTGTAAAATCTGCCTTGGCAAACGCGGAAAATAATCATGATATGAACGTTGAAAACCTGTATGTAGATCAGATCTTCGCAAATCAGGGACCGACCTTAAAGAGATACAAAGCAGGTCCGCAGGGTCGTGCTTTTCCTATCAAGAAAAGAACTTCTCATATCACAGCCGTATTGAAAGAACAGGAATAGGAGGAAGTAGGTTTGGGTCAGAAAGTTAACGCACATGGCTTACGTGTTGGTGTGATCAAAGACTGGAATGCTAAATGGTACGCAAACGACAAAGATTTCGCAGACTGCTTAATCGAAGACCATGACATTCGTAAATATATTAAGGCCAGCCAATTCCAGGCGGGCATTTCCAAAATCGTCATTGAACGTTTTGGCAACAAGGTAAAAATTCATATTCATACTGCAAAACCGGGTATGATCATCGGCCGCGGCGGCGCAGGTATCGAAGCTCTGAGACTGGAACTGGAAAAGATGACCGGCAAGACCGTGTTCATCAACATCGTCGAAGTTAAGAACATCGACATGGACGCCCAGCTCATCGCTGAAAATATCGCCGGCCAGCTGGAAAGAAGAATCTCCTTCCGCCGTGCCATGAAGCAGTGCATGCAGAGAACCATGCGCGCTGGCGCCAAGGGTATCAAAACCATGGTTGCCGGTCGTCTGAACGGTGCTGAAATGGCCCGTACAGAAGGTTATGCCCAGGGCAATGTCCCGATGCAGACGCTGAGAGCCAACATCGACTACGGATTCGCCGAAGCCGATACCACCTACGGAAAATTAGGGATCAAGGTATGGGTCAACAAGGGCGAAATCTTAACAGGCCGCGAAGACATTTTAGCCGTCGCTGAAGATGACGACGCTAAAGGCAAAAGAAACAATCGTCGTAGAGCTCCCAAAAAAGAAGCGAACTAAGAGAGGAGGACATACAGTATGTTAATGCCGAAACGTGTTAAACGTAGAAGAGTACATAGAGGTCGTATGAAAGGTAAAGCCACCCGCGGCAACAAAATCGCTTACGGCGATTTCGCGATTCAGGCTTTAGAACCGGCATGGATCACAGCGAATCAGATCGAAGCTGCCCGTGTCGCCATGACCAGATATATCAAGAGGGGCGGTAAAGTCTGGATCAAGATTTTCCCGGACAAGCCCGTAACCGCAAAGCCTGCTGAAACTCGTATGGGTTCCGGTAAAGGTGCTCCGGAATACTGGGTAGCTGTCGTTAAGCCAGGCCGAGTTTTATTCGAGCTTTCAGGCGTTTCCGAAGAAGTTGCAAGAGAAGCGATGCGTCTTGCTCAGCATAAGCTGCCGATCAAAACCAAGTTCATCACTCGTGCAGCGCAGGAAGAAATGGGTGAATAAAAGATGAGAGCAAAAGAATTAAGAGAATTAACGAACGTAGAATTAGAAGGTAAGCTGGCTGACTTAAAGGAAGAGTTATTCAACCTTCGCTTCCAGCACGCTACCGGACAATTAGAAAATCCGATGCGGATTCGTGAAGTAAAGAAAACCTACGCCCGTATCATGACGATTATGCAGGAACGCGAAGCGGCTTCTGCAGAAGCGTAGGACATAGGAGGTTGAACAGATGGAACGTAATGAAAGAAAAACACGTGTCGGTCGTGTTGTCAGCGACAAAATGGATAAGACCATCGTTGTTGCCGTTGAAACTTTTGTAAAACATCCTCTTTACAAAAAAAGAGTTAAAAGTACTGTGAAGTTCAAAGCCCACGATGAAATGAACGAATGCGGCATTGGCGATACAGTAAGAATCATGGAAACAAGACCGTTAAGCAAGGATAAACGCTGGAGATTAGTTGAAATAGTAGAAAAAGCATTATAAGATTTAATGCTTGGAAGGAGGTATTTCGGATGATTCAACAAGAAAGTAGATTGAAAGTTGCTGATAATACCGGTGCAAAGGAATTGTTATGCATCCGAGTTCTCGGTGGTTCAGGCAGACGCTACGCCAACATCGGCGACGTCATTATCTGCGCTGTAAAGAGCGCGGCGCCTGGCGGAGACGTTAAAAAAGGTGACGTTGTGAAAGCAGTTGTCGTAAGATCCGTACGCGGCGTAAGACGCGATGACGGAAGCTACATCAAATTCGACCAGAATGCAGCTGTTCTCATTAAAGATGATAAAAATCCAAGAGGGACACGTATTTTTGGACCTGTTGCGAGAGAGTTAAGAGACAAGAAATTTATGAAAATTGTATCTTTGGCTCCTGAAGTACTTTAATTAGGAGGTGACCATATGGCTAATAAGATGCATGTAAAAAAAGATGATATTGTCCAGGTAATTTCTGGTAAAGATAAAGGCAAAACAGGCAAGGTAATCCAGGCTTTCCCGGCTGAAGGCAAGGTTCGCGTAGAAGGCGTCAACGTGCTGACAAAGCACAAGAAGCCCTCCCAGGCGATGCAGCAGGGCGGCATTATCCACGAAGAAGGCAAAATCGACGCCTCCAACGTCCTGTTAAACTGTGACAAATGCGGCCGCGGCGTGCGCACCGGCGTTCAGATCACAGACGATGGCAAAAAAGTAAGAGTCTGCAAGAAGTGCGGACAGGTTCTCGATAACTAATCTGGGGAAGGAGGCACATTATGGCAAGAATGGCTGAAAAATATCTCAATGAAGTCGTACCGGCTTTAAAAGAGAAATTTCAATATAAAAATGTAATGGAAGTTCCTAAACTGGAAAAAGTTGTAATCAACATGGGTTTAGGGGACTGTAAAGATAATTCCAAAGCGCTGGAAGCCGCTGTGATTGACCTGGGCCTGATCGCTGGTCAGAAGCCCATCGTCACCAAAGCGAAGAAATCCGTCGCGAACTTTAAAGTAAGAGAAGGTCAGAGCGTTGGCGCCAAGGTTACTTTAAGAAGCGACAGAATGTATGAATTCTGCGACAAGCTGTTTAACATCGCTCTCCCGCGTGTAAGAGACTTCAGAGGTTTATCCAATAAGTCCTTCGACGGCAGAGGCAACTACGCCTTCGGTATCAAGGAACAGCTGATCTTCCCTGAAATTGACTACGACAAGGTAGAACAGATCAGAGGGATGGACATCATGTTCGTTACCACGGCCAAAACGGATGAGGAAGCTCACGAACTGCTGAGCCTGCTCGGATTACCGTATGCTAAGTAAGGAGGCTTTGTAAATGGCTAAAAAAGCAATGAAGGAAAAGCAGCAGAGAAAACAAAAATACTCGACGCGTGAATACAACCGTTGTCGTGTTTGCGGCAGACCACACGCTTACTTAAGAAAGTTTGGCATCTGCAGAATTTGTTTTAGAGAAATGGCTTACAAGGGAGAAATCCCTGGTGTTCGTAAAGCCAGCTGGTAAGATAGAACATTATCTAACAATAAGGAGGTAATACGCATGGCAATCACTGATCCAATTGCAGATATGCTCACAAGAATCAGAAATGCAAATGATGCAGGTCACAAAACTGTAGAAATGCCGGCTTCCAAAGAGAAAAAAGCGATCGCTGAAATTCTTTTGGAAGAAGGCTATATCAATAAAGTAGAATATATCGAAGATAACAAGCAGGGCATGATGAAAATCACCCTGAAGTACGGCGAAAACAAGAGCAAGGTTATCGCTGGACTGAAGAGAATCTCAAAACCGGGTCTGCGTATCTACGCGGGTAAGAACGATATCCCCAAGGTATTAAACGGACTGGGCGTTGCGATCATCTCCACCTCTAAGGGTGTTATCACTGATAAAGAAGCACGCAAGGCCGGCGTTGGCGGCGAAGTTATCTGCTACGTCTGGTAGTCGGGAAACAGGAGGAATACGAAAATGTCTAGAATTGGTAAAGCTCCAGTTGTTATCCCTGCTGGTGTAGAAGTAAAGCTCGATGGTCACACCCTGACAGTTAAAGGCCCCAAGGGCGAGCTCGTCAGAGACTTCCACGAAGACATGATCATCGAAATTGAAGGAAATGAAGTTATCGTCAAGAGACCTTCTGAAATCAAGGCTCACAAGTCCTTACACGGCTTAACCCGTGCGCTGATCCAGAATATGGTTACCGGCGTCAGCCAGGGCTTTGAAAAGGCGCTGGAAATCAACGGTATTGGTTACAGAGCTGAAAAGAAGGGCAACAAGCTGGTTATGAACCTCGGCTACTCCCACCCCGTAGAAATGGAAGACCCCGAAGGCATCGAAACAGTTTGCGATGGTCAGAACAAGGTTATTGTCAAGGGAATCAGCAAGGAAGCTGTTGGCGCGCACGCTGCTAACATTCGTGCCAAGAGATTACCTGAACCTTACAAGGGACATGGCGTCAAATACGCTGATGAACACATCAGACGTAAAGTTGGTAAAACTGGTTAATAGATAACCATGTCCGACAGGTAAGAGAAAGGAGAAATCTGAATGATTAAGAAAATCAATAAAAACGCAGTACGTTTGAAAAGACACTTAAGAGTTCGCAATAAAATTGAAGGAACCTCTGAGAGACCTCGTTTGAACGTATTCAGAAGCAATAAAAACATCTACGCTCAGATCATCGATGACAGCAAGGGTGTTACCTTAGTGGCTGCCGCTTCCAATGACTCTGAATTAAAGGGTCAGATTGAAAACGGCGGAAACGCGGCTGCGGCCAAGCTGGTCGGCGAAGCCATTGCGAAAAAAGCGCTGGCTGCCGGCATCGACAATGTCGTTTTCGACAGAGGCGGCTATGTCTACACTGGTCGTGTTAAAGAATTAGCTGATGGCGCAAGAGAAGCCGGATTAAAATTCTAAGTGAAGGAGGAAATTCAATGCAGAATAAGTTTGATCCTAATACATTAGATTTACAGGAAAAAGTTGTCGCCATCAACCGTGTAACCAAGGTCGTCAAGGGCGGTCGTAACTTTAGATTCAGCTGCCTGGTGATCGTCGGTGACGGCAATGGCCACGTTGGCGTTGGCAAGGGCAAGGCCATGGAAATTCCGGACGCTATCCGCAAGGGTATCGAATCCGCTAAAAAAGCCATGATCAAGGTGCCGCTGGTGGGAACAACCATCCCGCATCAGATCGAAGGCGTCGACGGCGCAGGCAGAGTTTTAATGAAGCCTGCCGGCGAAGGTACCGGTGTTATCGCTGGTGGTCCTGTCCGTGCGGTCTGTGAATTAGCAGGCATCAAGGATATCAGAACAAAATCTTTAGGTTCCAACAACGCCCGCAACATGGTCAACGCTACCATGGCTGGTCTGGCTGGCCTGACCACCATCGAAGAAGTAGCTGCAAAACGCGGCAAAACACCTGAAGAAATCTTAGGTTAGGAGGAGTTCATCGTGGCTAAACAATTAAAAATTACACTGAAGAAAAGCATCATCGGTCGTAATCAGAGACAGCGTGCTACGATCCAGGCCTTGGGCCTCAAAAAGGTCGGTCAGACCGTTGTCCATGATGATACACCTCAGATTCGCGGTATGATCCACAAGACAGATTTCATGCTCGAAGTTGAAGAAGCGTAGGAGGTGGAACGATGAAATTACATACCTTAAGACCTGCAGAAGGTTCTAAGAGAGATACAAAGCGTAAGGGCCGCGGTACCGCTACCGGTCAGGGTAAAACTGCCGGCAGAGGTCAGGACGGACAGAAATCCCGTTCCGGCGGTGGTGTAAGACCTGGTTTCGAAGGCGGTCAGATGCCTCTGGCACGTCGTCTGCCGAAGCGTGGTTTTACCAATGCACGCTTTAAAAAGGAATTTGCCATTGTCAATGTCGGCGAACTGAACGCCTTTGAAGCAGGCACAGTGGTTACTCCTGAATTGTTATTAGAATACGGCTTTATCAGAAAGCTCAAAGCTGGCGTTAAAATTTTAGGCGAAGGTGAACTGGAAAAAGCACTGACAATCCAGGCTCACAAAGTCAGCAAATCCGCAGAAGAAAAAATCCTTGCCCAGGGGGGAAAGGTAGAGGTGATTTAAATGATCACTACCCTGAGGGATGCATGGAAGATTCCAGATTTAAGACGCAAGCTGCTGTACACCGTAGCGCTTCTGTTTATCTACCGTCTGGGGTCCTTTATTCCTGTTCCGTTCATCGACACGGCTCAGCTTGCTGAGCTGGTCAATGACGGCGGGATCTTTGGCTTATTCGATATTCTGTCCGGTGGTAACTTTGGCAATTTCACAATTTTTGCCATGAGTATCACCCCGTATATTAATGCATCCATCATTATGAATCTTCTGGCCTTTGCGATACCAGCGCTGGAAAGATTACAAAAAGAAGGCGAAGAGGGACGAAAGAAAATTGCCCAGTACACCCGTTACTTAACGATTGTGCTGGCTCTTGTACAGGCCCTGGGTATGAGCTTGTCATACGGCGGACTTCTTACAGAAAAAACAGGCTTCACAGTATTTACCGTGGTGCTCTGTATCACCGCAGGGACGACCTTCCTGATGTTCCTGGGTGAAAAAATCACAGAAAATGGTATCGGCAACGGGATCTCACTGATTATCTTCATCAGTATCGTATCGAGAATTCCCTCCGGTATCGCTTCAGTTTACGATTACGTCACAGTTGGCACGATGAACGTCGTCAGTGTCATTCTGCTGATCATCGGTATTGTCATTGCGGTTGTGGCGGTTGTGGCCGTCACCGAAGGTCAAAGAAAGATTCCGGTACAGTACGCAAAACGCGTCGTTGGCCGGAAAATGTACGGCGGCCAGAGCACGCATATTCCGCTGCGCGTCAACATGGCCGGGGTTATCCCGATCATCTTCGCCAGCTCCCTGACCCTGTTCCCGGCGACACTGGCACAGTTCTTCCCGAACTCTGGATTTTCCAACTGGATTTCGACCTACTTTGCCTGGGGTGCACCGGTGACCACTGTGGTCTATGTGCTTTTGACCGTTGCCTTTACGTATTTCTATACGGCGGTAACCTTCAATCCCTTTGATATCGCAGACAATATTAAAAAGCAGGGCGGTTATATCCCCGGGATTCGTCCGGGCAAGCCGACGGTGGAATACCTCACCAAGGTAATGAACCGATTGACCCTGTTTGGCGGTATTTTCTTATCTGTCATCGCCATTATCCCGATTGTTGTCGGGAATTTCATGGGCGGCATTAGCCTTCAGTTCGGCGGTACCAGCCTGCTGATCGTCGTCGGTGTTGCTCTTGAAACGGTAAAACAGATTGAATCTGAAATGACCATGAGAAATTACCAAGGATTTTTGAAATAAAAGGTGGAGTAAACCATGAGAGTCATTTTATTAGGACCTCCGGGTGCCGGTAAAGGCACCCAGGCAAAGGGTATCGCCGATGCCTACAACATT
Source organism: Eubacterium sp. (assembly GCA_030524435.1). Taxonomy (GTDB): domain Bacteria; phylum Bacillota; class Clostridia; order Eubacteriales; family Eubacteriaceae; genus Eubacterium. The sequence continues at coordinate 9,545 of JAUNGS010000012.1, read as the reverse complement.
CCCCATATTTCTACCGGGGATCTCTTCAGAGAAAACCTGAAGAACGAAACACCCCTGGGTATGAAGGCAAAATCCTACATGGATGCCGGCAAGCTGGTTCCCGACGAGCTTGTCATTGACCTGGTAGAGGATCGCATCGTCCGCGACGACTGCAAGGGCGGCTATCTGCTGGATGGCTTCCCGAGAACCGTCGCCCAGGCCGAAGCTCTGGATAAAATCAACGAAAAGCTGGGCCAGTCCATCGATTTTGCCGTCAACATCGCGGTACCGTCGGATATTCTTGTGGACCGGATCACCGGCCGCAGGAGCTGTCCGAAATGCGGCGCAACCTACCACATCAAGTTCAACCCGCCGAAGGCGGAAAACCTGTGTGACTTAGACGGTGCAGATCTCGTCCAGCGCGACGACGACAAGGCCGAAACGGTTGCGACTAGAATCGACGTCTACGAAAAGGAATCAGCGCCTCTGGTTGATTTCTACGGCCAGGAGGGCAAGCGCATCGATATCGACGGAACCCAGACACCGGCAGAGGTTGCCGAAGCCATCAAAAAGGCCCTGGGTGGGGACAGATAGCTATGATTATCATTAAATCACAGTCAGAAATCGAATTAATGCGTCAGGCTGGCAGGGTCGTGGCCGAATGTCACGAGTACATTGCCGAGAAGGTACGTCCGGGCATCACAACCCTGGAGCTGGATCATCTGGCGGAGAAATTTATCCGCGATCACGGCGCGTACCCGACGTTTTTAGGTTACCAGGGATTTCCAAAGTCCATCTGCGCCTCCATCAACGACGAGGTGGTTCACGGAATTCCAACCAACAGAAAGCTGGCAGAAGGTGATATTATCGCCGTGGATCTCGGCGCAACCCTCAACGGGTTTGTCGGGGACGCGGCGCGTACCCACGCGGTGGGCAAGGTTTCACAGGAAGCCCAGAAGTTAATTGATGTCACCCGGGAATCCTTCTTTAAGGGCATTGAATTTGCCAGAGAGGGCTACCGATTATCCGATATTTCCCATGCAGTTCAGGCCTATGTGGAAGCCAACGGCTTCTCGGTGGTGCGCGACTACGTCGGCCACGGCATCGGCCGGGAAATGCACGAGGATCCTCCGATCCCCAACTACGGCAAGCCGGGCCATGGTCCGAGACTTCGCCGGGGTATGTGTCTGGCCATCGAGCCGATGGTGGACGTGGGAACCTACGAGGTAGAGCTTCTGGACAACGACTGGACGGTCGTCACCGCCGATGGCTCCTTATCCGCACATTATGAAAATACAATCTGTATCACCGGTGAGGGCGCGCCGGAAATTCTGACGTTGCTCTAGGATCGTGCAGATGGATGATATAAAAGTGGGACAAGTGGTGCGTTCATTAGCGGGACGGGACAAGGGCCAGTTCATGGTCGTCCTGGAGCTTCTGGATCAAGGCTGCGTTGCAATTTGTGACGGAGGGCTGCGAAAAATCAGCAATCCCAAGAAGAAAAAGGTCAAGCACCTGGCAAAGACAAACCACATCGTCACAATGATTAAAGAAAAACTGGATAACGGTGAAAGATTAAACAATGCCGAAATCAGAAAATGTTTGGAATCCTTCAATGTTGATGACGGTAAAAGTGAGGAGGTTTGATCAATGGGAAAAAAGGATGTAATTGAAGTCGAAGGTAAGGTCATTGAGGCTTTACCAAATACGATTTTTTTAGTAGAATTAGAGAATGGACATCAGATAACGGCACATATTTCAGGAAAACTCAGAATGAACTACATTCGTATTTTACCTGGAGACAAAGTTATGTTAGAATTGTCCCCGTATGATTTGACCCGTGGGCGTATCGTATGGCGGGGAAAAGGCAAATCATAAAGGAGGAAACAAAGAATGAAAGTAAGACCTTCAGTAAAACCGATCTGCGAAAAGTGCAAGATCATCAAGAGAAATGGTCGCGTAATGGTCATTTGTGAAAATCCTAAACACAAACAGAAGCAAGGTTAATTTATAAAAAGAGACCTTCGGTATAAAACAAGAGCATGGCCGCGGCAATTAAACCATGCTCATTACATAGAGGAACGGGCTGATTGCACTGAAAGCGGTCCGTCGAACATGGAGCTAGGAAAAATAAATCACAGAGTCCAAGGCTTCAGGCCATATATACACATGGCCAATAATTTTTAGGAGGTACAAACTTTATGGCAAGAATTGCCGGCGTGGATTTACCCCGTGATAAGAGGGTAGAAGTAGGTTTAACCTACATTTATGGTATTGGGAGATCGACTTCCAATAAGATTTTAGCTGAGTTAAACATTAACCCGGACACCCGTGTTAAGGACCTAACTGAAAGCGAAGTTAACGCATTAAGAAACATTCTCGACGAAAAGTACACCGTAGAAGGTGACCTTCGCCGCGAAGTTAATTTAAATATCAAACGTCTTATCGAAATTGGTTCCTACAGAGGTCTGAGACACCGCCGTGGTTTACCTGTACGCGGTCAGAAAACAAAGACCAATGCTCGTACGCGTAAGGGTCCGAAAAAGACTGTTGGAAGAAAGAGCAAATAAGGAGGTTGAATCATGGCTAAGAAAGTTATTCGTTCTAAAAAAAGAAAAGTTAAAAAGAATATTGAACGTGGTCAGGCTCATATTCAGTCTTCTTTCAATAACACCATTGTTACAATCACTGACACCGCTGGCAACGCTCTGTCCTGGGCAAGCGCCGGTGAATTAGGTTTCAGAGGTTCCAGAAAAAGCACTCCCTTCGCAGCTCAGTCTGCAGCGGAACAGGCAGCTAAATTGGCAATGGAACACGGTTTAAAGAGTGTTGAAGTTATGGTTAAAGGACCAGGTTCCGGCCGTGAAGCCGCAATCCGTGCCCTTCAGGCAGCAGGTTTGGAAATCACTTTAATCCGTGACGTTACCCCAATCCCGCACAATGGTTGTCGTCCGCCTAAACGCAGAAGAGTCTAATAGGAGGTTTATAAGAGCTTATGGCAAGATATACAGAAGCTTCATGCCGTCAGTGCCGTCGCGAAGGCATGAAATTATACTTAAAGGGTGAAAGATGTTATTCTACAAACAAATGCGCGTTTGAAAGAAGACCTACACCACCGGGACAGCACGGTAAGAGACGTGCAAAACTTTCTGAATACGGCTTACAGTTACGTGAAAAACAGAAGGTTAAGAGAATTTACGGCGTACTGGAAAAACAGTTCAGTCATTATTTTGATTTAGCTGAAAAGCAGAAGGGTATCACCGGTGCAAACCTGCTTTCCATCTTGGAAACCCGTCTGGACAACGTTGTCTACCGCTTAGGTCTGGCAACCTCCAGAAAGGAAGCCCGTCAGCTGGTTCAGCACGAACACTTCCTGCTCAACGGCAAGAAGGTCAACGTTCCCTCTTTACTGGTTAAGGAAGGCGATACCATCGAAGTTAAGCCCACCAGTAAAAAATCTCAGAAATTCAAAGAAATCGTCGAAGCCACTGAAAACAGAGCTGTCGCTCCGTGGTTAACTGCTGACTTAGAAACCTTAAGCGGTAAGGTTATCGGCAGACCGACAAGAGAAGACATCGATGTTGAAATTGCTGAACATCTGATTGTCGAACTGTACTCTAAGTAAGAGCATCGGTTGACATTGAGATACGCAACCCTCAAGTTATGGAATGGAAAAAATTAATTATAGGAGGGTCAAGATTTAATGATCGAATTTGAAAAACCAATCATCGAATGCGTTGATAAATCGGAAGATAGCACCTATGGTAAATTCGTAGTAGAACCGCTGGAACGCGGCTACGGTACGACCCTCGGCAACAGCCTGAGAAGAATCATGCTTTCTTCTCTTCCCGGCGTTGCCGTGACCACAGTGAAAATTGATGGGGTTCTCCATGAATTTTCGACGATTCCGGGCGTTCGCGAGGACGTCATCGAAATCCTGCTGAACTTAAAGGGTCTGTCCGCTGAAATCTACTCCGACGAGCCGAAAACCGTCCGCATTGAAGCGGAGGGCGAGGGCAAGGTAACCGCCGGCGATATCATCGCCGACTCTGATGTCGAAATCCTGAATCCGGAGATGGAAATTGCAACTCTGGCCAAGGGTGCGACCCTGAACATGGAAATTCGCCTTGAAAAGGGCCGCGGCTACGTCGCTTCCGATAAAAACAAATACCCGGGTATGCCCATTGGAACCCTGCCGGTGGATTCTATCTTCTCACCGATCCGCAAGGTCAATTTCCTGGTGGAAAATACCCGTGTCGGTCAGGTAACGGACTTCGACAAGCTTACATTGGAAGTTTGGACAGACGGGACTACAACCCCGGAAGAAGCCTTATCATTATCAGCAAAGGTTCTGAATGAACATCTGAATCTCTTCATCGATTTGACCGATCATGCCAACAGCGTTGAGATCATGGTCGAAAAGGAAGAAAACGAAAAGGAACGCATCCGCGAAATGTCCATCGAAGAGCTGGAATTATCCGTGCGTTCAAGTAATTGCCTGAGAAGAGCAAACATTGATACCGTTGAAAAACTGACTCAGAAGACCGAGGAGGACATGATCAAGGTCCGTAACCTCGGCCGCAAATCTCTGAACGAGATCAAGCATAAGCTGGCAGAAATCGGCTTATCCCTGAGTCAGGAAGACGAAAAGACAAAGGAGTGATAGAATAATGGCTGGATACAGAAAATTAGGCCGCCCCTCTGACCAGAGAAGAGCGATGCTCAGAAATCTGACCACTTCACTTTTAGAACACGGAAAAATCGAAACGACGGTTACCCGTGCTAAGGAAGTAAAAAGAATCGCTGACAAAATGGTCACTCTGGGTAAAAGAGGCGATTTACACGCCAGAAGACAGGCTTTAGCTTACATCACAAAGGAAGAAGTCGTTAAAGACTTATTCGATGAAATCGCACCGAAATACGCTGAAAGACAGGGTGGTTACACACGTATCTACCGTGTTGGACCCCGTAAAGGTGACGGCGCTGAGCTGGCAGTAATTGAACTGGTATAGTTTATAAAGACGGACCCCTCGGGTCAGACGGACCCCTCGGGTCCGTTTTTTTTATGGAAATCACTGGAAACTTATGGTAGAATAAAGGCTTGAAATGAGGTGTACAAGCCCTTTTCAAATCAACGGTCCCGTGCTTTCGGGATGGAAAGAGAAATACTTTTGATGGAAAAGATCATAGAAGTAAAAAACTTGTATTATGAATATCCAAAGACCGATGAAAACCAGAATACCCTGGCCCTCAAGGGCATCAATTTTGAGGTGAGCCCCGGGGAATTTGTGGGAATCATCGGCCACAACGGTTCAGGGAAATCCACCCTGTCCAAGCTCCTCAACGCCATCATCCAGCCCACCGAGGGGGATGTGATTATCCAGGGCATGAACACCAAGGATCCCGAGCATCTCTGGGATATCAGGCAGAGCGCCGGCATGGTTTTCCAGAATCCGGACAACCAGCTGGTGGCCACCATCGTCGAGGAGGACGTGGCCTTTGGACCGGAAAATTTGGGCATCGAACCGGCGGAAATAAGACGACGGGTGGACGAGGCCCTGGGCACCGTGGCCATGGAAAAGTTCCGACGCCAGAAGCCCCATCAGCTCTCCGGGGGCCAGAAGCAGCGCATCGCCATCGCCGGGATTCTGGCCATGGAGCCGGAGTGCATCATCTTCGACGAGCCCACGGCTATGTTAGACCCTTCGGGGCGCCGGGAGGTTATGGCCACCATTAAGAAATTAAACCGGGAAAAGGGCATGACGGTGCTCCACATCACTCACTACATGAGCGAGCTGGTGGAGGCCGACCGCATTGTGGTCCTCGATGGCGGCAAAATCGTCATGGAGGGGACGCCCCGGGAAATCTTCAGGCAGGTGGACGCCCTCAAGGCCATCGGCTTAGACGTGCCCCAGATGACGGAGCTGGCCCACGATCTCAGACAGGCCGGCCTCGAGCTGCCCGACGACATCTTAGAAATTCAGGAAATGGTGACTGCCTTATGCCATTAGAAATCAAACACCTAGATCATATTTATTCCCAGGGCTCGCCCTTTGAGTTCCAGGCCCTGAAGGACATCAATCTCACCGTTTCTGACGGCGATTTTGTGGGGCTCATCGGTCACACGGGCTCGGGAAAGTCCACCCTAATTCAGCACCTCAACGGGCTGCTGCAGCCCACCGGCGGCGCAGTTTATTTTGAGGGCAAGGACATTTTTGCAGAAAAAAAAGAGGGCTTGATTCAGCTCCGCCACAAAATCGGTCTGGTCTTCCAATATCCCGAGCATCAGCTCTTTGAGGAGACCGTGGAGAAGGATGTGGCCTTTGGCCCCAGAAACCTGGGCCTTCCCGAGGAGGAAATTGCCCGCAGGGTCAAGCACGCCATCAAGATGGTGGGCTTAAACTTCGAGAAAATCCGGGACAAATCCCCCTTTGAGCTCTCCGGCGGCCAGATGCGCCGGGTGGCCATCGCCGGGGTTTTGGCCATGGAGCCCGAGGTGCTGATCCTCGACGAGCCCACGGCGGGCCTGGATCCCCGGGGACGGGATGAAATCCTCGGCCAGATCAAGCGCCTCCACGAGAAAAAGCGCATCACCGTCATCCTGGTGTCCCACAGCATGGAGGATGTTGGGCGGCTGGTGGACAAAATCATCGTCATGCACGCCGGCGAGGTCGTCTTCTTCGACACGCCCTCCAAAGTCTTTACAGAAATTGAAACCTTGGAGCAAATTGGGCTGGCGGTGCCCGAGGTCACCTATCTCATGCGGGAGCTGAAAAAGCGTTATCCCGAGATCAGAGAGGATATCTTTACGGTGGAGGCGGCCAAAGCGGAAATTTTAAGGGTAGTGAAAGGCGAGACGAATGTTTAAAGATATAACCATAGGACAGTATTATCCCACCAATTCAGCCATCCACCGGCTGGATCCCAGAACAAAGATCATCTTCACCTTTGTCTACATCGTCATGCTCTTTGTGATCACCAATATCTGGGGCTATCTGGCGGCCTTCCTGCTTCTGGCGGCGGTCACCATCGCCTCAAAAATTCCCATGAGCTACATTATCAAAGGGGTCAAGCCGCTGATTCTGATTATTCTTCTGACGGTGATTCTCAACCTCTTTATGACCCCGGGGACGGCGGTGGCCGCCCTGGGTCCCTTAAAGATCACCGCCGAGGGCATCAAGGTGGCGGTGTTTATGGCTATTCGCCTGATCTTTTTGGTGGTGGGCACCAGCCTGATGACCTTGACCACCTCCCCCATCGACCTCACCGACGGCATGGAATTCTGCATGAAGGGCATCCCCGTGGTCAGACGCTACGCCCACGAGCTCTCCATGATGATGTCCATCGCTCTGCGGTTTATCCCGACTTTGATGGAGGAAACCGACAGGATCATGAAGGCCCAGAAGGCCAGAGGTGCCAATTTTGAGACCGGAAACCTCATCGCCAGGGCCAAGGCCCTCATTCCGATTCTGGTGCCGCTGTTTATCAGCGCCTTCAGGCGGGCCGACGAGCTGGCCATCGCCATGGAGGCCCGCTGCTACCGCGGCGGCGAAAACCGCACCCGGATGAATCAGCTGCAATTTGCCAAGGGTGATGGGGTGGCCTTCGGTCTGATGATCGCCCTGGTGGCCCTGCTGATTGCCACCCGGTTCATTCCTGCGCCCTTCTAAGCCATGAGAAACATCCATATCATCGTGGCCTACAGGGGCACCCACTACGCAGGCTGGCAGAGACAGCCCAACGGCGTGACGGTGGAGGAGAAGCTCAGGGAGGCCATTCACAGCATCACCGGGGAGTGGACAACCATCTACGGCTCCGGCCGCACCGATGCCGGGGTCCACGCCCACGGCCAGAGTGCCAACTTTCACACCGATGCCAGCATCCCGCCGGAGCGCTTTGCCCTGGCCATGAACACGAAGCTGCCGGAGGATATCCGGGTGATGTCGAGCCGGGAGGTGCCGGAGGACTTTCACAGCCGCTTTGACGCCCGGGGCAAGCGGTATCTCTACCAGCTGTATCTGGACAAAATCGCCGATCCCTTTATTTCCGACTACGCCTGGCAGATCGAGCGGCCCCTGGATATGGCTGCCATGGAGAGGGCGGCAGCCTGCTTTGAGGGCATCCACGACTTTGCAGGCTTTATGGCGGCGGGCAGCGCCGTTAAGGATACGGTGCGCACCATCCATTCCATCGAGTTTACGAAGGACGATAAGCTTTTAACCCTGGCCTTCACGGGAAATGGCTTTCTCTACAATATGGTCAGAATCATCACCGGCACCCTGGTGGCGGTGGGCCTTGGAAAAATCGGCGCCGGGGCCATCCCAGAGATCATCGCCTCCAAAAGGCGGGAGGCGGCGGGGATTACCGCTCCGGCCAGGGGGTTGTTTTTGGATGAGGTGTTTTATTAAACTGAATAAAGGCTAAAGGAAGACTGTGGTTTATTTCTCAGGAAATAGGCCGCAGTTTTTTTGTGGTGTTATTGTAATCCTTCATTAACCCAACCTTAATCCCAACTAAAACTTCTTGATCACGCCTAAAAATATTGATATAATATAGGGGAAAGAGGATAGTGTATTAAAACAATTTTTCAAAGATAACAACCGGTTTGCAGATCTGTTTAACCAGACACTTTTTAAGGGCAAACCCGTTATCGATCCCAGGAAGCTCACAGACATGGACACCGTTCAGGCAGAGGTCATTTCTCTGAAGGCGGGGTCCGAAAAAGTAATTCAAAAAAGCAGGGATGTAGCCAAGCTTTATAACAATGAAATCGAACTGGTAATTTTAGGGTTAGAACATCAGCACCAGGTACACTATGCCATGCCCGCAAGGGTTATGTTATACGACGCCCTGACCTATGAAGGTCAGTATAAAGAAATAGCCAAAGAACACCGCAGACAGCGGGATTTAACACCGAAGGAATGGCTCAGTCAGTTTTCGAAAACCGATAAGCTGATACCGGTTGTCACCCTGGTGGTCTACTACGGTCTGGAGCCCTGGGACGGCCCCAGGGATCTGAGGGATATGTTTGTTGGTGCCGCCAGTCCTTTAAAAAAGCTGGCGGGAAACTACTCCATGAATCTTATCGAAGTGCGGACTATCGAAGACGTAGAAGCCTACGATGACGATCTCATGGCATTGTTTGCCTTTGTCAAGTATCAGAAAGACCGAAGAAGCCTGGAACAGCTGGTTTCTGCTCACAAGCAGTATTTCAGCGGTGTATCCAGAGAAATTTACGCCACCATCAGGAATGTTGTAGATATTTCTGATGTGGATGTGTATGTTAAAAACGAAAATGAGGAGGGAAAGATTAATATGTGTGAAGCATTGCAGCAGATAAGAGAAGACGGCATTGCCCTTGGCAAAGAAGAGACGATTAAAGAAGTAGCAAAAAAACTTCTCAGAAAAAACCATCCTATTCCGTTTATTGCTGAAATCACTGATTTGAGTGCTGTGGAAATCGAAAATATTCAACGGACAATGTAGATAAGGAGGCAGGGCCAAGGCCCTGCTCAGGATGTAGACAAAGTCCCGGCAAAAGCCGGGCTTTTCTACATTTGCAACCG
>JAUNGS010000011.1 GCA_030524435.1 Eubacterium sp. | reverse complement strand
AAGGCCTCTAAATCGTTGAAGGGCACGTGGAGAATCCCCGGCAGCAGGGGCTCCAGGTTTTTCTGATACTTAGGCTGTCCCGTGGCGGAGATGGCGCCGTAGGTTCTGCCGTGGAAGGAGTGTTCCATGGCGATGATTTCCACCGCCTCCGGACTTTTGAACTGCTTGGCGTAAATCCTGGCCATCTTCAGGGCAGCTTCGTTGGCCTCGGCGCCGCTGTTGCAGAAAAACACCTTGTCCAGGCCGCTGGCAGCAACCAAAAGCTCCGCCGTCTCCACCTGGGGCTCGGTCCAGTAGAGGTTGGAGACGTGCATGATTTTGCCGCACTGCTCCTGGATGGCCGCATTGAGGCCGGGATTGTTATGCCCCAGGCAGTCCACGGCGATACCCGCCACAAAGTCCAGGTATTCCTTGCCGTTTATATCCTTTAAATAGGTGCCGTTTCCGCTTTCAAAGGCAATGGGATAGCGGCTGTAGGTAGGCATGATCACCTTTTCCGCGCGTTCGATAAATGATTGTGTCATGATGATATCCTCTTTTCTCTATGCTATTTTAAAATTTCCGATCCCGGCGCCCTTCTGATCATGGTACCGCAGCCCATGGAGGTGAAGAGTTCGAGCAGCAGCGAGTGCTCCAGCTTGCCGTCCAGAATATGGACGGAGTTGACCCCGGCGTTGATGGCGTCCACAGAGTTTTCCACCTTGGGAATCATGCCGCCGGAGATAATGCCCTCCTCGATGAGCTTGGGGACGTCGTCGGTGACCAGACGGCGAATGATGGAGGTGGGATCCTTGGGATCCACGTAAACCCCGTCGGTGTCCGTTAGGTAAATCAGCTTTTCAGCCCGCAGCGACTTGGCGATGGCATAAGCCACGTGGTCCGCGTTGATATTGTAGCTCTGTCCCCTTTTGTCGCTGCCGATGGGGGCGATGACGGGGATATAGTCATTTTTCAAAAGGGTGCTCAGCAGGGTGTCGTCGACCTTGACGATGTCGCCGACAAAGCCGATGTCCAGGCCATTGATGAATTTCTTCTTGACCTTCAGCATGCCGCCGTCCTTGCCGGAGATCCCCACCGCTGCAATGTCTCTGTCCTGGAGCAGCTGGACAATTTCCTTGTTGATTTTGCCCGCCAGCACCATTTCCGCCACCTCGATGACGCTTTCGTTGGTGACCCTGAGACCGTCGATGAATTCCGTCTGAATATCCAGATCGTTGAGGAAGGCGGAGATATCCTTGCCGCCGCCGTGGACGATGATGGGGCGCAGTCCCACCAGCTTCATCAGGGCGATATCGTCCATGATACATTTTTTGATCGCCGTATCGTACATGAAGCTGCCGCCGTATTTGATGACGATGGTTTTCTTTCTAAACTGCTTGATATAGGGCAGCGCCTCGATTAATATATTGGCCTTCTCTATATATTCGTGTACCGTCTGTGTATCTTCCATTGTATTTTTAGTGACATTCCTTTCTATAAAAACCTTCAACTCAAAGCGAGTCTTTTACTATTGTACGCCTGCTGTCCTTCTCTGTCAAAGATCAGATCAGAGAAAAACAGCCTTTTTAGGTCCGGTAGTCCCCGTTGATTTTCACGTAATCGTAGCTCAGATCACAGCCCCAGGCCGTGGCCTTTTCGCCGCCCTCCTGGAGCACCACGGTGATGGCGATCTCCCGCTCCGAGAGAATTTCCTTGGCCTCATCCTCATCAAAGGGAATGGGCATGCCGTCGTTGAGCAGGGTTAACATACCTGCGCTGCTGGCAAAGGTTAAGGAAACCTTCAGGGGATCAAAGACAACCCCCGAGGCCCCCGCCGAGGACAGCACCCGTCCCCAGTTGGCATCCTCACCGAAGATGGCTGTTTTTACAAGGCTGGACTTGATCACTGCCTTGGCCAAGGTTCTGGCGTCCGCCTTGGTGGCTGCACCCCTGACCTCAACCTCCATAAATTTCGTGGCGCCCTCGCCGTCTCTGATAATCGACTTGGCCAGGTATTCGTTGACGTAGTACAGGGCATCCTTAAATTTGTCGTAAGCCTCGCTGCCCTCATCTGCCGCGGTGATCAGGCTGTTGTCCGCCAGACCGTTGGCCATGACGACCACCGTATCGTTGGTGCTCATGTCGCCGTCCACGGACATCATGTTGTAGGTATCCTGGGTGATTTTAGCCAGCATTTTCTTCAGGCAGTCCGCCTCCACCGCCGCATCGGTGGTGATGTAGGCCAGCATGGTGGCCATGTTGGGGCAGATCATCCCCGAGCCCTTGGCCATGCCGCCGATGTGGACCGTTTTGCCGCCGATTTCCACCGCCACAGCGATGGTCTTGGTGGTTAAATCTGTGGTGATAATCCCCTGGGCGGCGTCGCTGCCATGGTCCGCATCATCACCCAGGGCCGGCACCAGAAGCTCTACCCCGGCCAGCACCTTGTCCATGGGCATGGGCACGCCGATGACGCCGGTGGAGGAAACCAAGACCTCCTCTGGAGCTAAGCCGAGAAGCTCGGCTGCTTTTTTCGCCGTGGCCTCGGTGTCGGCCTTGCCCTTTTCGCCGGTACAGGCGTTGGCGTTGCCGCTGTTAACCACCACCGCCCGCTTCACAGGCGATTTTTCCATGACGGCCACATCCCAGAGCACCGGCGCCGCCTTGACCATGTTCTGGGTGGTCATGATGGCCGTTGCCGCCGGAACCTCACTTACAATCATGGCCATGTCCTTGGCGCCATTCTTCTTAATACCGCTGGCCACGCCAGCCGCCTTGTATCCCTTGGCGGCCACAACGCCGCCTTCTACAAATTTCATTGTTTTCACCTCTATATTTTACAATGGGCTTTACTTTTATACCGGGAAGTCGGTGATAAAATCAATGCCCGTTTTTTCATCCAATCCAAACATCAGATTCATATTCTGCACCGCCTGGCCCGCCGCACCCTTCATCAGGTTGTCGATGGCGCCGATGACGATGACGCGGTTCGTTCGCTGATCAAGGGTCAGTCCAATATCGCAGTAGTTGGAGCCCTTGACCCACTTGGTTTCAGGCATCACGTCCTCGGTTAAGCGCACGAAATATTCATCCTTATAAAAGTCTCTATAGACCTGGCGCAGCTCCTCTTCGGTGGCCTCCTTGGCCAGGGTGGCGTAGCACAGGGCCAAAATCCCACGGTTCATGGGCACCAGGTGGGGCGTAAAGGTCAGCTTGAGGTCTGTGTTTCCCAGAAGGCCCAGCTCCTGCTCAATTTCCGGCGTGTGTCTATGGGAGGCCACCTTGTAGGCCTTGATGGACTCGTTGACCTCACAGTAGGAGAAGGCCGTGCTGCTGCTTCTGCCGGCGCCGGTGGTGCCGGATTTGGCGTCCACGATGATGCTGGCGGGATCGACCCAGCCGCCGGCCAAAAGGGGCGCCAGGCTTAAAATGCTGCAGGTGGTGTAGCACCCCGGGTTGGCCAGAAGTCTCGCCTTTTTGATATCCTCTCTGTGAAGCTCACAGAGACCGTAAACCGCTTCCTTTAAAAGGTCGGCGCTGTGGTGTTCTACACCGTACCAGTCTTCATAAATATCCACGTCCTTCAGGCGGTAGTCGGCCCCCAGGTCGATGATCTTCGCCTGGGATAAAATTTCCGGCGTCACCTGCTTGGAGGCAATGCCGTGGGGCAGGGCCAGAAAAATCACATCCGACTTTTCCGCCAGCTCCTGGATATCCGAAGCCTCGCAGACCGCATCGGTGATCTTATTGTAATTTCTGTAGATATCCTTCAGGGGCTGGCCCACAAAGCTTTTGGAACCCACCGAGACAACCTCGACCTCGGGATGTCTGTATAAAATACGCAAAAGCTCCTGACCAGCGTAGCCAGTGCCGCCAATAATCGATGCTTTAATCATTTTTTACTCACTCCAATTTCTTATATATAATAGATAGCTTTTAAAATCCAGCCGCTCCGGGGCCTCTTTCAGAGAGAGCTGTATATTTAAACAAAGGCCAGCCCAATTTGAAAGCATCTCCAGATCTCCAGGACACCTGTCCCTTTTTCCGGCGTCATTTCAAAACTATTTTGTAATTATACCCCTAAGCCTGTGAATATTCAAGCACTTTTTATGAATATTTATAGAATATTCACGAATATCTCTGCATATTTTTTCAAAATACCCTTGATTTTTCAGGGACGGTATTGTATAATCATTCAAGACTTTAAGAAAAGAACCATGTTTTATAACATAAAAGATACGAGGAGGCATATTCATGAGTCAGAAAAAAGTTATTTTAGCATATTCCGGAGGTCTGGATACCACAACCATCATCCCGTGGTTAAAGGAAACCTACGATTACGAGGTTATCTGCGTCTGCGTCAACGTTGGCCAGGGCAAGGAAACCGAAGGTCTTGAGGAACGGGCCCTGTCCTCCGGCGCCAGCAAGCTTTATATTGAAGACGTGGTGGACACCTTCGTCTCCGATTACTGCTGGCCTGCCTTAAAGGCCGGCGCCGTCTACGAAAAGAAATACCTGCTGGGGACCTCCCTGGCCCGTCCCCTAATCGCCAAGGTGCTGGTGGACATCGCCCACAAGGAAGGGGCCGAAGCCATCTGCCACGGCGCCACCGGCAAGGGCAACGACCAGGTGCGCTTCGAATTAGGCATCGGCGCCCTGGATCCCCAGTTAAAAATCATCGCTCCCTGGCGAATCTGGGATCTCCAGTCCCGGGAGGACTGCATGGACTTCTGTATTGAGCACGACATCAAGGTCAGCACCAGCCACGACCAGAGCTACAGCCGCGACAGAAACCTGTGGCACATCAGCCACGAGGGTCTGGAGCTGGAAGATCCCTCCATCGAGCCCAACTACGCTCACCTGCTTCAGCTGACCAAAACCTTAGAGGAAGCCCCGGACACTCCGGAAGAAATCGAAATTGAATTCCTCCACGGCGAACCCGTCAAGATCAACGGCAAGGCCATGAACCCCCGCCAGATTCTGGAAACCTGCAACGAAATCGGCGGCCGCAACGGCGTCGGCGTCGTCGACCTCATCGAAAACCGTGTCGTCGGCATGAAATCCCGCGGGATCTACGAAACCCCCGGCGGCACCATCCTGTTCCGCGCCCACGAAGAGCTGGAGCACATGTGTCTCGACCGCGAAACCTTCGCCTTCAAGGAACAGGCCGCCGTCAAATTTGCAGAGATCGTCTACAACGGCCAGTGGAACACCCCCCTGCGGGAAGCCCTGTCCGCCTTTGTCGATGAAACCCAGAAAACCGTCACCGGTACCGTCAAGCTGAAACTTTACAAGGGCAACACCATCATGACTTCTGTATCCTCCCCCTACTCTCTGTACAACGCTGAAATCGCCAGCTTCACCACCGGCGATCTCTACGACCACAAGGATGCCGAAGGCTTCATTCACCTCTTCGGCCTGCCGCTGAAGGTTCGCGCCTTAATGCGCATGAGCAATGCGGAAAAATCCAAAAACGAAACAGAAGGAGAAAAATAAACCATGAGCAAAATGTGGGGCGGCCGCTTTAACAAAAGCACCGATACAATGACCGATGATTTCAATTCATCCATTTCCTTTGACCAGAGACTGTACAGACAAGACATCAAAGGCAGCATGGCCCATGCAAAAATGCTGGGAAAACAAAAAATCATCACCCCGGAGGAATCCGAGCTGATCATTAAGACCCTGGGAGAAATCCTTGCGGATATTGAGGCTGGAAAAGTCGAATTCTCCATCGACATGGAGGACATCCACATGAACGTCGAGTCCATCCTCACCGAACGTATCGGCGACACCGGAAAGAAACTCCACACCGGCCGAAGCCGCAACGACCAGGTGGCCACAGACATGCGCCTCTACGTCAAAGACGCCTGCGCCGAGCTGCAGGCCGACATCCGCAGCCTGGCCATGACCCTGCTGGATTTAGCCAACAAGCACACCAAAACCATCATGCCCGGCTACACCCACCTGCAGCGCGCCCAGCCCATCACCTTTGCCCATCACCTGATGGCCTACGTGGAAATGTTCAAGCGCGACCTAAAGCGCCTGGGTCAGGTGGTTGAAATGGCCGATATCCTTCCTTTGGGCTCCGGCGCCCTGGCCACCACCACCTATCCCCTGGATCGCTACTACGTGGCCCAGGAGCTGGGCTTTGGCAATGTCTCCATGAACAGCCTCGACGGCGTCTCCGACAGAGATTTCTGCATCGACTTCTTAGAGGCCGTCTCCGTCTTCATGATGCATTTAAGCCGTTTCTCCGAGGAGATCATCCTGTGGTGCTCCTCCGAGTTTAACTTCATCACCTTGGACGACGCCTTCTCCACCGGCTCCAGCATCATGCCCCAGAAGAAAAACCCCGACATCGCCGAGCTGGTTCGCGGCAAAGCCGGCAGAACCTTCGGAGATCTTTTGGGCTTTTTAACCACCATGAAGGGCCTGCCCCTGGCCTACAACAAGGACATGCAGGAGGACAAGGAGCCCGTCTTTGACGCCTTCGACACCGCCAAGATCTGCGCCGTCACCTTCGAAAAGATGGTCGGCACCATGACCGTCAACACCGAGGTCATGAGAAAATCCGCCGCCGGCGGCTTCTCCAACGCCACCGACGCCGCCGACTGGCTGGTGAAGCACGGCGTCGCCTTCAGAGACGCCCACGCCATCATTGGCAAGCTGGTGTTCTACGCCTTGGAGCAGGGCAAAAGCCTCGACGAGCTGACCTTAGAGGAATACCAGGCCGTGGATCCCGTCTTTGACGACAGCATCTACAAGGCCATCGACCTTAATACCTGCGTCAACCAGCGAGATCTCATCGGCGGTCCGGCGGAAGCCACGGTGAAACGGGCCATCGCCATTAACAAGGGGCTTATTGGCGGGAAGAAATAGGTTTATTTTCTAGTTTTATAAAAAACAAGGGCACAGCTTTTTTACATGGGGCTGTGCCTTTTGTGGTTATATGGGTATTTTTCTTACTTTATAAACTGAGTATCGCCATTATTTCATCTTGGGTATAAGTTTCTGGTATGTCCTATAAGCTTGATCCGCCGCCATTATATCATATATATCTTCAAGATAATCTATATAATATTCAGGCAACACTATTCTCCTCCAGTGGATCCTTTACCGTAGGCGCTTCCATCAAAACAAAGGGGTCTAAATCAATACATTTGTAAGGATTCCGGTTCCCGATCATATCCCAGGCAATGGTTTTTCCAATGATGGTTAGATATTCTTTAAAAGCATCAATATCACTGAGGGCTTCAAAAACCGTATTGGGTTTGATAAGAGGCTTCACATCAAATAGATGCACCGAGCCGTCATTGAAATAAGCGTATACCTGAAAGTCATCCGTTGGAACAGCCTGCAGCACTTCTGGAAAAAATGTCGTTTTGTCGAGATTTTCATTCATTGTTATATCTCCTCTAAATCAATGGATTAATACGGTTTAAAGGTTTTTCATCCCGGGCCAGCTCCCAGTTTTGCATCAGCTCATCTTTATGTATTTCACACCACGCTAATACAATTTTCAATTGTCTGCTGGGTAAATTCCCTTTAATGATCACACTTTCTTGAATATCTACCAAGGCTTTATGTCCAGCATATTCAGCATGGAAATGTGGTGGATTATGATCATTCCAATTCATTGTAATTCTGATTCCATAAAACAGGCTTATCTCTGGCATCGCTTTTCTCCTACTTGATTGTTGTTATAATCATAACACAATCTTTGGCGTTTAGAAACAGATTATTTCATATACAAAATTTTCAATTCATACTAAAAGGTCTTTGGGCTCTGATATTCCAAAATTGAATAAACCTTCAAACGAGCAAAAACACTTTACATCGATTTGAAGGTTCATTCAATTTTGGGAATATTCCCATTTTATACAAACTCTGTAGGGGGATACAGTCTATGTTGTATCTAATTCAAAATTTACGCTTCTACGACCGCCTCGAAAAGATCCACACAATCATTCTGCATTTCTTTGTAGATATTATAACCTTTATCATAAACAGCTTTATTGTCCGGATTCGGTTCATAGCGCGCAATTACTTCTACCATATTATCTGCTGCTTCTTCCACACTTTCAAATATACCGATGGCTTTACCCGCCAAAATTGCTGCTCCTAAACAGGCTGCTTCCTTACTGCTTGTAATGCAAATGGGCTTCTGTAGGATGTCTGCCTTAATCTGATTCCATACAGGACTTTTAGATCCTCCGCCAAAGGCACGAATTTCTTCGACTTCAATTCCCATTGCTGAGAGTGCATCTAAGTTTCTCCGAACAAGATAGCCCAAGGACTCCATAATCGCTCGAATAAAATGCCCTTTCTTATGCACCATTGTCAGCCCGAAGAAAATCCCTGTTGCGTGAGGATTTACGTCCGGCGCTAAAGAGCCGCTTAAATGTGGAAGGAAGCTCAGGCCTTCTGCACCAGGAGGTGTTTGCGCAGCCTGTTTTGTCATCAAATCGTAACTATCCTCTTTAAGCATTTCAGCACAGGTCATTTCAAGCTGACAGAAATTGTCACGGTACCAGCGCAGGCATATTCCGCCAGAAGTAAATGTGTGCATCATATATGTATCCTTGACTGGATAGTAATGAATAGGCATTTGGCGATTATCATCATAGATAATCTTATCCGTTGGGACACATACGGCCAGAGTAGAACCTATACTTTCAGAAAACATTCCAGGCCTTGTGGCGCCGACACCTACTGCACCAATTGCATTATCCATCGCTCCTGTGCAAACTTTAACTTCATTATTAAGGCCTAATCTTTCTGCCATTTCAGGCAGGATAGTCCCTGCCACTTCACCCGGTTCTAATATTTCCGGAAAATTATCTTCTGTCATGCCCAGTTCATCCAACATTAAAGGCCAGTATTTTTTGGTTGTAATATCCCAATATAATGTGGAACTAAGCATCGAACAATCCGACACATAACGCCCTGTCAATTGATAAATAATAAAATCCTCAATTAGAAGAATCTTTTTTGTCTTTGCAAAAACTTCAGGTTCATTTTCTTTTACCCAAAGCGCTTTGGTCACCGGCCAATTTGCACCCCAGCTAACCTGTCCTGTGTGCTTATAGCAAAGCTCATCGCCGTACTTTTGGGTTAAGTACTCGGATTGCTTAACAGCACGATTATCCATCCAGCTAATGGAGTTTCGTAATGGATTACAATTTTCATCAACAAAAAACATTGTTTCACTTTGCAAAGAAAAGCCAATTGCAATCACTTCATTTAAATCCACATCCTGTTCTTTAAGCTGTTTGAACCCCTTTTCAATGGCATCCATATAAATAAGTGGATCCGATTCTACAAAATAACTCTGCGGTGTATAAAGCTGATATTCAATTGTTGCGTTCCCCTGAATTTTACCCTTTGTATCAAAAACAGCAATTTTCATAGCTGTTGTGCCAAGATCAATACCTGCAATTAACGAACTCATATCTACCCTCCTATTTCAGTCTACACCATCAAATAATTGATACCATGACTCATCCTCCAATGAGGTTGCCCAGGTTTTTCCATCTTGTTCTGTTATAAAAAGATGATTTTCTGATATATCTACAGTACTTTCTTTCGAAAAAAAGCGTTCTTGAAAAACATGCACGTCAGAACCGTCATTTCGGCACCAGGCTGCCTGCACACTGCCATCTGAATTTGATATAAACAGTCCCACTTTTCCGTTGGCTGCATTATACTTTATAACAGATGAAAATGGGAGTGCCGTGTCCTCTGATGCGTCACAGCAGCGCCAGTACACAACCGCATTGTCCGTTTCAGATAAATAAAAAATACAATCTCCGTCTAAAACAATACTTTGTGCATTTTCCGGTAAAGTATGTTCCAAGGTATTTTCTGAGATAAGATCATACCAGCGATATTGTCCCGTCGAAAGCTGCATAAACAAATTGCCATCGCTGGCCCAAAAATCCTCTATGGTATCTTGAAAAAGCATCTCTTCATAGGCTCCTGTAATACTGCATCGGAATAAACGCTGCTCGCCATTATGTATTTTTAAAGAATAGAGATAGTTACCCATCGGTTCAAATTTAAGACAATCCTTTATCGTTGTTCTAAGCTCCTCGGGTGAATTAACAACAGAACGATACACGTCTTTACCATCATACATATAAAAATATCCTGCATACTCGGAAAAACAAGTGATAGAATCTTCACTTTCTTCCGCAATACTGCATGCATCTACACATACTCCTGTTGTAAGATCCTGCGCCTTCAGGGATGAACCAAAATTTTTAATTACAATCCCATCTCGTTCTAATACGTTATCAGATAAAGGATGATATTTTTTCCCATAGGATAGATTATCCTCCGTATCCGTTGGATTTTTTACTGTTTTGCCAATATCTGCCAAATTAATCGTTCCTCTAAGGAGAAAAAACAAAACAATTGCAGCAATAAGAACGCCTATCAATACTAAGATATATCTTTTATTCGATACTGTAGTGTTTTTATCCATTTGATATTGTTTATCCTTAACTCTTCTAAGCCACTGCTTCAGGAATATCCTCTAACTGTTTTTTATCCAAATTCATAAAGAAAATTGCCGAAATTACACAAAGTACACCACCGACAAGTTTCGCCGCTACCATCGCCGCAATCAAATCCGGTTCCACACCTGCACAGAATCCCAGATGATCTCCCAGAGCGAAAGCTGCACAACATGCAAAGGCAATATTGATAACTTTTCCTTTATTATCCATATCTTTTAGCATGCTATATGCTGGAATTGAATTCGCACAACATGCAATCAAACCTGCTACAGCAACGTCATTGATGCCAATCATCGAACCCAGTTTACCCAGAGGTTTACCTAAAACTTTAGTTAAAACCTTAACCAGAGGATAAGCCCCCGCCAGCATCATGGCAATTGAACCGATAACTCCCCACACTTCAGATAAAGGACGCAGTTCAATAAGATGAATTGGTGTCAATTCCTGAACAATTGCTAAACCAAGGAAAAAGCTCAGATATGCAATCATAAATTTTGCAAAAATATTGAAGCCTTTAATCATTCCTGTAGGAATGAATTTTAATCCCAAAGCAATCAAAACTGCAAAAATTAATACTGGCACCATATTAATCAGCACCATCCCCATATCAAAGCCTGCAATTAAACCGCCAACAATACATGCAAAAGGAATACAGACAATCCCTGACATCGTTCCGACTGCTAAGAACCGCTTATCACTTGGCTGCATAATTCCAAGACAAACCGGAATACCAAAGGCAATGGTCGGACCCATCATCGATGCCAGAATAATGGCCGAGAAATTTGCAATATCGGCATTATTGGGCTGAATGGCGTGGGCTAAGGCATACCCGCCTGTATCAATAGAAAGAATCAGTGACCCTGCCATACTCGGATCGGCTCCAATTGCAGAGAATAATGCCCCCACAGTCGGAGTAAGAACAGCCCCTATTAAATCTACTGTTACCATGATCCCTGCCATACCAAGGGTTAACGCCCCCATAGCATTGAAGCCTTCTTCAAATTCCTGTCCAAGACCAAGCCTGCTTCCAAACATACGGTCAATGGCCGCAACAGCCATAAAAACAACCATAATATAAACAATGATCTGACTAATCATATTACCTGCCCTCCTATTTTAAGGACTGCCGTTTAATCATTTTTAAACGGCAGCCTGTGAAGTTTTTCTATTTTTTTTCCATATAATCGGCAACTGCCTGTAAATTGTCTCTGAAGCTGCCATCTGCCACAAAATTCTTTGTAAACAGAGCACTCCCCATAGTAAAGCCCCAGGGACCAATATCAAACATTGTGTCAATACGTTCATAGCTGGAAATACTTCCTGCAATGGCAACCTGAGCATCGATGGCTGCACAGAATTCTCGTGCGAGGGTTTCTCCATCGGTGTGACGATATGCTAAAATATCAAAAGCGGTGATTCCCTTTGCCATCAGATCCTTGGCGTTCTGAATAATCTCTTCAATCGTTCCCTCTAAAACACTGGGAGAACCGGAAACTTTTCCAACAAAGGGACTGTATGTCATATGATGTTCATTTAAATATTTATGAACTGATTCATAATAAACAGTTCCCATCAATGTATCAAATCCACATTCGATACAGGTTTTAGCCGCTTCAAGACATGAGTCTTCATCGTAGGTTACAACTTCCAGATAAGTTGTTTTTCCCGCTGCTTTCATCGCCTGCACGATACGTTTCATTTCATCCTTGGGCAGACCAACATTTTTAAATCCCCAATGCTGTACGCTTTCAATATCTTTACATGCTTCGAAGATATCATAAGCATCTTTTACAGTTACATCGTTGTGTGTCAGCATTACAATTAAATTTGGTTTTGTCATTTTTAAACTCTCTTTCTGCGAATTTACCGCACTGTTTTTTTAAATCTCAAAACCCAAACAGACATATCAGCCAACAATTTCCTGCGAGCAAACAGAAAATCTGGCCTTGAAAAAATATTACAGAAATTTTTCAGCTCCGTCAAACGGCCAAATTACGCCAAATCAGTCACAATGGATTGTTGATAATGCAAATCGCTCATAATGATGACCTTCTTATCGTTTTGATAAAAAACCTGTCCATTTGTCCAAACTAAAAACGTGTATTTTCTCAAATTTTTTTCTTTATTTTCTTAAGGTTTCTTTATTTTCCTGTTTTGCAGCCGTGCTTTCGCAAAACGTGCCATCTCTGTCTCCTCTCATCCAAATCGCTCAAATCAAGCCTTTTGTAATCGTTTCTATTTGAAAGGTATCGTATTTGACTGGCGCCCTTCCTTGACGCTTCTACTGGACTCCGATATGATGAAATTAACCAAACAGACAAATTTAAAATTGGTTAAGGAGGCACATATTTATGTGGGACGCAATTATAATAGGTGCAGGTATCAGCGGCTGCTCTGTCGCAAGAGAACTTGCAAAATACAATTTAAAAACGCTTGTTTTGGAGAAAGGCTATGATCTCTGTGCAGGCACAACCCGTGGAAATTCTGCAACTGTTCATGCGGGCTATGATCCGGATCCCGGATCCTACAAAGCCATTTATAATGTCAAGGGAAGTCGTATGTACCAGGCACTTTGTGAAGAACTCGATGTTCCATATACTAAAAATGGTATGATTATTTTTGCAACCAACGCTGAACAGATGGAAGAGGTAAAACGCCTTCATAATGTAGGCTGCCAAAATGGTGTTGAAACAGAAATTTGTGACAGAAATCGTATTTTAGAAATAGAACCCGATATGGGTGAAGGTGTTATTGGCGGTCTTTGGGTTCCAGACAGCGCAATGGTATGTCCCTATAATTTAGTATTTGCATTGGCTGAGAACGCCGCCAGAAATGGCGTTGTCTTTAAAACTGGATGCGCAGCAAAAAATATAAGAAAAATAGACAACAACTGGGTTGTTGACACCTCCGATGGAGAAGAGACAACGCGCTATATTTTCAATTGTGCGGGCACACATGCAGACAAATTTAATAATATGGTATCTGATGATACCTTTAAAATTATCCCCCGTGAGGGACAACACCTGATTTTGGATCGCGATCTTTCAAAGTACACCAAAACAACTATTTGTCAAACCCCAGAAAAACTTCCTACCGGCGGTCATACAAAGGGCATGGGACTAATGCCTTCTGTAGACGGAACCATTATCCTTGGCTGTAACGCTGATGATGTTGAGGATCCTGATTTTTCCGATAATACCAGAGATGGAATGGATAAGATTATTAATTATTTTGAAGAAAAATGGAAATATCTTCCAATTAGTAAGCATATTCCGAAATTCCCTAAAGATACAGTCATTACTGCCTATGGCGGAAGCCGTGCTCATCCCGACCGCGATGATTTTATTCTAGGAGAACCAAAGGATGCTCCAAATTTCATTAATTTAGCTGGCATTGAATCGCCCGGGGTAACAGCTGCCCCTGCAATAGCCATCGATATGGTTAAAATTTTAGTAGAACGTGAAAATCCGCCAATAAATTCAAATTATAAAGTTGGCCGGGAAATCAAAAAAACTTTTAGAACTATGACGGATGAAGAACGAAAAGAGGCTATTGCCAAGGATCCTGATTATGCCCGTATTGTATGTCGATGTGAACAAGTAACAGAAGCAGAAATTCGTGAAGCAATTCGACGTCCTGTGGGTGCCCGTAGCATTGGCGCTGTCAAAATGCGCGTACGTTCAGGTATGGGACGATGTCAAGGTGGATTTTGCAGTCCCCGTGTTTTAGAAATTCTTTGTGAAGAGTTAGGAAAAACACCATTAGAAATTACCCAATCAGGTGGAAATTCCTATATTTTAACGAGTAAAGCTTGTACTAAAGATAAAGGAGATAACCGATCATGAAAAAAGATCTCGTAATTATTGGAGGCGGTGCCGCGGGTCTTTCGGCGGCAGTAGAGGCCAAAAAACAAGGTGTTGATGATATTCTTGTTCTTGAACGCAGTCCTTATCTCGGCGGCATTTTGAGACAATGCATTCACAATGGCTTTGGTATTCATAAATATAAAGAAGACTTAACCGGTGTTGAATTCGCACATAAGATTTCATCTGAAGCCCTGGACGCTGATATAACCTGCTTAACAAACGCCTTCGCCTTAGACATCTCGCCGGAAAAAGTCATCAGTGTTATCCAGCCGGAAAAAGGACTTTTTAAAATTGAAGCCAAAGCCATTATTCTCGCCATGGGCTGCAGAGAGCGCTCACGAGGTGCGCTTATGATTCCAGGCAAACGTATCGCAGGCATCATTACTGCCGGAACTGCACAGCATTATCTAAATATAGATGGTTATCTTCCAGGAAAAAATATTGTCATTTTGGGATCTGGCGATATTGGACTTATTATGGCCCGACAATTTGTCATGGAAGGTGCGAAAGTAGAACATGTCGTAGAAATAATGCCTTACTCTGGCGGTCTGGCTAGAAATATTTCCCAATGTTTAGAAGTCTTTGATATTCCAATCAGCTACAACAGCACCATCATTGATATTCAGGGAAAGGGGCGTGTAGAACAAGTAACCATTGCCAAAGTTGATGAAAATCGTCGTCCTATTCCCGGAACTGAATTTAACATCTGCTGTGATACCCTTCTAATTTCAGCTGGTTTGATTCCAGAAAATGAATTGACCAAATCTGCCGGGATTGTGTTATCTGAAACCACCAAAGGTGCAATTGTCAATGATCAGCTGATGACCTCCCTCGAAGGTGTTTTTGCCTGCGGAAATGTACTCCACGTTCATGACTTGGTAGATTTCGTAAGCATTGAGGGCACAAAAGCCGGTTATAACGCAGCTCACTATTTGCATTCAGGCATGCCTGAGAATAGTGCCTCTGAAGTTACTGTAACAGATGGTTTCGGTGTCAACGGCGTTGTTCCTCAAAATATTAATTTGAACAGTGAAGAACCCGTTGAGTTCATGTTCCGTCCAAGAGGCAAATATAAAAACTGCAAAATTTGTATTGATGCAGACAATACCTGCGTCAAAGAGATTAAAAAAATGATTGTCACTCCTGGAGAAATGTGTTCCCTTAAAGTTGATCGAAATTTGCTAAATCAAGCAAAGCAAAATATTACAATTCGATTGGAGGTGTAGAATAATGGATGTAAAACAGCTTGTTTGTATCAATTGTCCTATGGGATGTCGTTTAAATGTAGAGGTTGATGAAGGAAAAATTCTTTCCGTTTCAGGTAATATCTGTAAACGTGGTGAAGAATTTGCATATCAGGAAGTATTAGAACCTTTAAGAATCCTAACTTCTTTAATGCGCATTGAAGGCCGAGAAAAACCCTTTAGTGTCAAAACATCCTCTCCTATTCCAAAACGCATCATTTTTGATTGTGCCAACCAGATTTTTTCCCAACCGATTAAATCTTCTGCACTTCCAATTCATGTCGGAGATATTCTTATCACAAATATCTGTGACAGCGGTGTGGACATTATTGCCACCCAGGATGTTATCTAACACATTGTAAGGAGAAATTTATGACTACTTTGTATTTATCTGATCTAGATGGAACTCTTTTTACAACAAAAAAAAGTTTATCTAAAAAAACGACCAGCCTCTTAAATGATTGTTTAAACAAAGATGTGAAATTTGCCGTTGCCACAGCAAGAATGCCCTACGGCTGTGATTATCGGCTTAAAGCCCTCAATTTATCAACACCTTCTATTTTAACCAATGGTGTTTTTCTGTACGACTTCAGTACCAGCAGATACCTTGATGCAAAGAAGATGAATCCAGATGCCGTATTAAAGGTTTTAGATGTATTCGAGGCAATGGATACTGGCGTCTTTCTATACAGTTTTTTTGAAAATAAAATTCAAATCTGCTACAATAAAGATACAATGACGGATCAAACACAGTATTACAGTGATCGGGCATTGGAATGTTGCTCAAAAGTAGCTTATCAACCAGAACTTAAACCTTATGTTTTAAGTTCTGATATTGTATACCTTGCCTGTACAGATACTGAAGAAAAGCTTACGCCCATTCATCAGGCCGTGCAGAATATTCCCGGTATCTCCTGTGCTTTTTATTTAAATATCTATAATGGACTCTATTGCATTGAAATTTTCTCAGATCAGGCAACCAAAAAAAATGCATTGCTCGAATTAAAACATATGTTGAATTGCGATGAAGTCGTTGTTTTTGGGGATAATTTAAACGATCTATCTATGTTCGAGGTCGCTGATCGCAAATATGCCGTGGCAAACGCTTTAGATTCTGTAAAAGAGTGTGCTGATGCAATTATTCCAAGCTGTGATGAGGATGGCGTAGCTGCATTTATCCACAGAGAAATTTTCGGTATTTAAACATTAAAAATTTAGTTAACTATCTTCACCTACTATAATCCTATTATTTTCTAATCTTGATATGCCGCAAATAAACGTGGCTCTTTATGGATGTTTTCCGCACTCTGCTGAAAACATCCATTTTATTTCATGTATTCTAATAACCGCAGCCGTTTATAAACGTGTTCTTTCTCGTAATCTTCAGAAATTTCCACCCATTTATATATATTCAAGCAACCAAAAATCCCCTCCAATCTAATAAATATAGAAGGAGGGGTAAAGGGGGAATTTATCTATGAAACCATCAAACTATCTATTGAATTGATGATTATTACCTGCTTAGGCATATATTTATAATCCTGCATCTAACGCTGCGGCACGCTGAATTAATCGCTCAATAAATTCTTGATTCCACCAGCCAAGATAAAATAGCAGGTCTGATAGTGTAAATCTATTTCTATATAAATGACAATCAAGAAGCGCCCATCGTGCTGTTTTTTCATCAATAGGCGGTGTCATTTGAGAATAGTGTGTCGGCGCTCCCGCTGCACGCATCTGTTCACACAAATGCTCTGGTGAAACGACTACCTTTTCAATTTCAGCCTTAATGCTGTCCCATTCATCCAAAAATCGTTCAAATTGTTTTCTGTTTGCCTTCCAGCTTTCCAGCTTTTTCTGATAGCCTTTCCAGCATTCATCTGCTGTCTCTTTTTTAATCCACTCAAAAGCTTTATAAACCATCGGTTTCATCTGTTCCTCAGTGGGAAAGCATTTATCGATATCTACATCCGTTGGATCAAACTCATTGAGTAAAATATCCCAAGCAATTGCAGTAAAAATTGTTCCAATCGATACTTGAGCACCATGAAATGCGACATCTCTGTCTTGTTTATCCGCAGCCATATCAAGTAAATGTGTTATAATATGCTCTGTTCCTGAAGATGGACAGGATTCTCCTGCAATCCCCATGGCTAGACCGCTCAAGGTAAGCACTCTGGCCAAAAGCTCAAAAGCTTTCGGATCTTTTTCAGCTAAATGCGCTGATTGTTCCAGTAAATCTGAGTTTTGTGTACGTAATATATCACAGGATGGTTCATTATAGGTATTGTTCATTCCCAATTTATAGGCCAAATACCAGTCTACAGGTGCTGTCCACGTTGCCATCACATCACCATAGCCTGCAAGATTACGCTCCATTGGCGCCTGTTCGATAACATCTAAATCGATAACTAAAACAGATGGATACCGCGTTGGCAATGAAACCTTCACGCCGTTTTTCAGCATAATTGAAATACCATCTGAAAATGCATTTACTGAAAGTGCTGTCTGTACAATAACTAAAGGCATTGTATCATCCACAGCGTAGGATGCGTCCTTGCAAAGGTCTGTTATGGTGCCGCCGCCAATACCAAGTACACAATCCACCTGGTGATCACGAATTGCTTCCTGGATTCGAAGGCTTTCTTCATCCAAAGCATGCAGTACATGGTCATGATTATCCAAGGTTAACCAAAATACCTCAAATTTTTGATTTAAAAGATAATAAACCTGTTCTTTCAGACTCTCTTCACCCCGATAATAAGGTGTCATATCGGTGACCATAAGTATCTTTTTTCCCTTGGCATGCTCTAAAATAATTTCAGGGAGCAGCTCTATTGCATTTTTTTGAATATATATCCGATCCATCAAAATAGGGCAGAGCTTTCCATCAGGATCATTGTCTTTCAACGCTGTCCTGAGTGTATCTAAATCTCTAGGGTCTGCATAAATCAGTCTTTGATCTGCCATGATTATTTTATTCCTTTCTAGCTGTAACACTTGTCGAAAAATGCTTCCATTGATGCATAGCAGTCTTTATATCGTCCATATGCCTCATCGTACAAGGCTTTTTTATTTAGATCTGGCTCATAGGTTCTTCCTAATTCTACCATGGCTTCTGCCGCTTCATCTAAATCTTTGAAGTTGCCTTCTGCCACGCCCGCTAACATAGCAGCACCAATCGCTGCACCTTCGGCACTTTTGGTTGCCGTCATCGGTTTGCCTAATAAGTCCGCTTTCATTTGGCACCATAGAGGAGACTTTGTGCTGCCGCCGACAATGCGTACATTTGAGCAATCCATACCAATTTCTTCAAAGCGATCTACATTATCCCTCAGTCCAAAGGCAATTCCCTCAAACACCGATCGTGCCATATCATCAAAAGTGTTATTCAGCGTTAATCCTGTAAAAGTTCCCCTTGCATTTCCATTCCAGGTTGGTGTCATCGCCCCCTGCATGCATGGAAGAAAAACTACGCCATTGGATCCTATTGGAGAAGTTTCAGCCATAACATTCATAATATCGTAGTTATCGTACCTTACAATATTATCTCTAAACCATCGCGTAGATCCTCCAGATACAAATCCAGGATTTTCAATCAGCCACCATCTTGCATCTGCATGGTGATGAGTTTCCACTAAATTTCCTATTTTATCAAATACTGGTTTATCTGATACTGCGGCTACAGGCTCTGCTGTTCCCGTAATATCACAAACCATTCCCGGCTTCACAAGTCCCGAACCAACACAGGCCGAGTGCTCATCACCTGTACCAATAATTACCTTAGTTTTAGTCGTCAGTCCCAATTCTCTGGCTGAATTTTCTGTCAGATGTCCACAGACCTCTTCTGGTTTTCCGATTTTTCCCAATAACTGCGGATCAATGCCAAATACTTTTGCCATTTCTTCATCCCAGCATTTCTGAGTAACATTGTACAGCATAGACGCCGAAGCCTGAGCATAGTCTACCACGCTTTCACCAGTCATCCAGTGCACCATAAAGCTAGCTACATTCAGTATATTTTTACAATTTTCATATATTTCAGGATGATATTTTTTTACCCAAAGCATCTTCGCTGCCGTATGAGATGAATCCAGATTTAAACCTGTAATTTCAAACACACGCTCTGAGGATACTCTTTTTTCAATTTCTTTAATTTCTTCCTCAGCTCGACGATCCAGCCAGATGATCGAATTCATCATAGGATTGCCGTCATGATCAATAACCACAATACTATCATTGATTGCATCCATACCTATGGTGCCAATCTCCTCTGGTGCAACGCCGCTATTTTCTAATAACTCATGCACAACTTTCTTAAAAGAATGAAGCCAGTCTGCAACCACTTGCTCTGCCCATGCCGGGCAAGGATAAATTGGATCATGAGAACAGTTTGCCTCCGATACAATTTTCCCCTGTGCATCAACCAAAATCCCCTTTAAACTTTGTGTACCTAAATCGATTCCAATAACATACATTTTTCCCCTCCGAGTTGGCCTGTAACGGCCGTCTCACAATAAAGACGTGATATTCTTAACAGAATCAAACACCAGATTCGGCTTTACATCTGATCCTGGAATATCAGCCAATTGTGCCTCTCCGCTAAGCACTAAAATACCACAGAGACCGTTATGTACACCAGATTTCACATCGGTATACAAGCGATCACCGACTACAGCTGTATTTTCAGGTTTTCCACCTAGAATATTCAGCGTGTAATCTATGATCTCTTTGTTTGGTTTTCCTATAATTCTGTCCGGCATTCGCCCCGTCGATGCACTCACATAGGCATGAAACGCACCAATATCTGGGACGAATCCCTCTTTAGTCGGACAATTATAATCTGGATGTGTGCCAATATAAGGAAGTCCATCCCTTACAAAATCACAAAACTTACATAACTTTTTATAATCGAAAGAAGTATCAAATGCAGAAATCAACACATCAGGATTGTCTTCCTCCAAGCAGATACCCTCTTTTTCAAATTCATCCATAAGACATTGATTTCCAAAAAGATACACCTTTTTCCCTGGAAAATTTTTCTTAAGATAATCGATGGTGGCATGCCCAGAAGTAATCAGCTGTTTTTCAGGATCTATATCTAATCCCATACGATGTAATTTCTCAACATAAACTTCTGCATTTTTAGATGAATTGTTTGTCATAAAACAATATTTTCGGCCCGTTTGCTCAATTCGTTCCAAAAAATCTTTGGCGCCATCAATCCACACTTCATCGAGATAGATGGTTCCATCCATATCCAATGCAAAATTTTGTATTTGAGAAATCACTTCATTCTCATCCTGATTTACACGGTATTTGTCATATAAAATTTCGATAATATCACCTCTTTTGGATATTCCATATTGTCCAAAATGTCTGTTTAGGTTTATCGATTAAATTTATTATGCACGGTATATTTTTCTATGTCAATAAATTGAAAAAGCCAGAAGCTCCCTATTTCAAGAGAGTTTCTGGCTTTTTGATCATAACTCAATTTTAAAAAATCATATCGAGATTTATTTCTCTTTTTTGAGCGTTTCGCTCTTTGGTAAAATATTGTTTTCATGCAGCCTTATTTCAGATTCTGATAAATTTGAAATTGGCGCAAGAATCACTTTAAGTCCAGAATCCTGCATCTGTTTTACATATTCTGGATTCGCGTCATCGTCAGTAATAAGCGCTGTAATTTTAGGAGTACTAATAAAGGAGTACAGTGAGTTTTGATTCAATTTTGTACTATCACAAAGTATATATTTTTCCCTTGCACATTCCAGCATCACCTTTTCAACTTTTCCCACCAAAATATTATCACTCCCAGCGCCATGTTCAATATCAAATGCATCGCAACCAATAAATGCCTTATCTGCACTGTAGGATTGAAAAAGTATATCGGAGGTCGGTCCAACAACACAGCCAGTACGGCCGCGTACAATACCACTATTTATGTGTACCTCCAAATTTTGATTGGGAATCGTAAGTGTTGACATTACTGTAGAGTCCGTCAAAATCACAGCCCCGCTCAATTTCAAGAGCCACGGTGCCATTTCAGCTACTGTTGAACCACCGCCAAGAGCCAAGACATCACCATCATCAATAAAGCGGCAGGCTTCAGCCGCAATCGCTTTTTTATTTAAAATATTTATGCGGGATTTTTTCTTCATTGTCTCATCGCGATTTGCATCAATACTAGCTGCACCGCCATGGGTTCTTATGAGTAATCCCTTCTCTTCCATTTTAGCAAGTTTTTTGCGAATCGTTGAAGTTGATAAATGCAAAGCTTCACAAAGCTCACGATTAGATACACGTTTATGTACCTCTAAATAATACAAAATATAGCTTTCATCATCTCCATTAAACCTGTCAATAACCATGCCGCCCTCCTTTTTTGATTCCTTATGCAAAAGCACAGTTTTTCTGCTTAAAAACATTTTACACTATTTTTTAATGTTTTATGAAAAGCCGAAAAATTTTTTGCATGGTTAGTATAACACAAGCCATAGGATGCTGTCTATTCTGCTAAAACAATGAACCACTAAATTCTAAAAGTGTTCTCCTTTTAAGATTTTTGATCTATACCCCGCCACACTCCGCTTAAGCCGCTTAAGCCCTTCCATCACCTGCTCCCTGGGGCAGGCCAGATTCATCCTAAGAAAGCCGTCGCCGTTTCTGTATTCGGCGCCCTCGGAGAGGTAGAGACCGCTGTCCCTTCGGATAAACTGACACAGGGTCTGGCTGTCCTTGGTTAACTCCTGACAATCGAGCCACAATAAATAGGTGGCCTTGCCCTTAACGGCCTTTACGCCGGGGATCTCTCTATCGATATAGGCTTCTGCAAGCCTTCTGTTTTCCCAGAGATAGGCCCGCAGCGCGTCCAGCCAGGGACCGCCCTGGTTAAAGGCTGCAATGGGCGCAATGGCTGCAAAGACGTTGGGCTCCGCCACCTCGTCGGTATTGAGCCCCCGGTTCACCCGATGGCGCAGGGCTTCGCTTGGAACCACCACCGCTGCCGTCTGGATGCCCGCCAGATTGAAGGCCTTGGTGGGAGCTATACAGGTAATGCTGATGTCCCTGCAGGTCTCGGATACGGCGGCAAAGGGGATGTAGCCTTTTCCCGGCTCGGTGAGATCGCAGTGGATTTCATCGGAGAGCACCAGTACATGGTGTTTTTTACAGAGCGCCCCTATTTTTGCCAGGGTTTCTTTATCCCACAGGATCCCGATGGGGTTGTGGGGATTACAGAGAATCATCATGGTGGTCTGGGGATCTGCAAGCTTAGCTTCCAGATCCTCAAAATCGATGGTGTAGCTGCCATGATCGTACACCAGCCTGCTTTCAAGAACATTTCTCCCGTTGTTTACAATGGAATTGAAGAAAATATTGTAGACCGGCGTCAGCACCACCACCTTTTCTGCGACGGTGGTCAGCTTTCTGACAACGCTGGAGATGGCCGGAACGACGCCGGTGGAAAAAATCAGCCATTCCTTTTTGATGTCGAAGCCATGGCGGCTTTGCCACCAGCTTTGATAAGCCTGATACCATTCCTCTGTGATCAGGGTGTAGCCAAAGACGCCCTGGGCCGCCCTTTTACAGATGGCCTCGGTGACCTCCGGCGCCGTTTGAAAATCCATATCCGCCACCCACATGGGAAGCTCACCCTCGGCCACCTCCCATTTCATGCTGCCGGTATGTCTGCGGTCTATTGTCTCATCAAATCTGCTCTGCATTTCTATCTCCTATTCTGCCCTTCTAAAGCTGATTGTGACGTTGCCATCTCCCAGGGCGGCTTCTAAGGCCTCGGTATCTGCAATATGGCCAAGGCGGGTATAGCTGTAGCCGGTGTCGAAGGTTTTATAAAACACCACCAGACAATTGCTGCCGTAGAGCATGATATCGCCCTTCTGAATCGTCCCGACAGTCTCCGTGTTGGTAGGAAGGGATTCATCCAGAAAATAAAACTTCTCGTTGCCGTTCATTGCTTCCATGGTTATCGTCATGGGAAGCCTTTCCCCAAGGGCGGCCGTCGTCTCGTTATCGTACAGCTCGGCCTGAAAGACCTGTCCGTTAATGTCTACAAGCATTTGCCCCTCCCCCGTTTCTGAATGCATCGCTGCGGCAGTCTGCTCGGAATTTTCTGTTTGCTCTGACAGTGCAGATTGACTGCGCTCCGCAGCCGTCTCCTCTGCGCCCCGACTACAGGCAGCTAAAAGCAGAACCGCCGCCAATAACAGCAGAACTATTTTTATTTTTTTCATCTTTATTCACCACAAGCTTCCATTGCTTCTGTTGGAAATCTCTTGATCTTTATCCATAGGATAAAGGTCATAGGCTCAGATCACGCACTGTCAAATTACAGACAGGCACAGTCCGAAATCGATACAACCTTCGGACAGATAATCTGGGTGTTGGCCGGATTGATTTTATCCTTTTCCATGATCAGCTCCCCAATTTCATCGGCGCGGATGATGCCGCCTGCGGGATTCATGACGCTGTCGATTTTTCCGTTGACCTCCACATCCACTGTGGAATACTCGAAGGCGAGGGTCGTGTTTAACAGGGTACAGTTTTTCATCACCAGATTTTCAATGTAGCACATCCCCTGGAGACTTTCGATGGTACAATTGATCAGGGTGAGGTTTTTGGCGTTCCAGCCCAGGTACTCCCCGGAGATAAAGGAGTCGTAAACCGTCACGTTTTCTGTGTTCCAGAAGGCGTCCTTTGAAAGGAGCTTTGAGTTGTGGATTTCAACATTTTTCGCGCCGTCGAAGGAATAATTCCCGTCTAGCTGTAAATCTGTAATCTTCATGTTTGCGCTGTTCATGGCAAAATAGTCGCCCTTGGCCACCACGTGATCCATGGTGACGCCGTCGCAGCTCCACAGGGTCTCCGCCGCATTGGTCATGGCAACGTTGGTTAAGGACAGGTTATGACACCTTCTGAAATTCTTGGGGGCCTGAATCAGCGCGTTATTGACTTCCAGATCGTCGGTATACCACACGCCGGCCCGGGCCATTTCAAACCAGGTGCAGTCCTCGGCCTTCACATGCTTGCTGTACCACAGGGGATATTTCCACTGGAACATGCTCTGCTCCAATTCAATGTTGCTGCACTCCTTCAGCGGTGATTCGCCTTCTCCAAAAATCGTGTCCACCACCTGCAAATTTTTTTCGTTGAATAAGGGACGTTCTCCTGTGAGATAGGCTCTGTTGACTTCCTGGGTTTCATTTTTGACTAATTTCATTTTAATTTCCTCCTGTTTGAATCCCATTTTCACTAATATTCTAATTTGATTTAATTTCTTATTTCTACATTTAGTATAGAAGGATCATATAAAAATAGCAAATACTTAGTTTTAATTCCTTTCTATAGTTTACACCTATACATTTTTGTGCTAAGATAAAATCAAAAATCAGGAGGCAGCATTGTGGAAATTCGTGTATTGCAGTATTTTCTCGCCATCGCAAGGGAGCAGAGCATCGTCAAGGCTGCTCAATCTCTGCATCTGTCCCAGCCTACCCTGTCCACCCAGATTCGCAATCTGGAGGAAAAGCTGGGCAAACAGCTTCTCATTCGCGGCTCCAAGGGCTCCCGCAGGGTCACCTTGACCGAGGAGGGTATGATTCTCAGAAAGCGGGCCGAGGAAATTTTGGATCTGGTCCAAAAAACGGAAAATGAAATCACCCTGTCGGACAGCGTGATTTTAGGTGATGTTTTCATCGGCGCCGGAGAAACCGACGGCATTCGTATCCTTGCCAGAGCCGCCAAGGGCATCCAGGCCAAGTACCCCGGCATTCGCTACCACCTTTCAAGCGGCAACGCCGCCTTCGTCACCGAGCAGCTGGACAAGGGGCTCATCGACTTCGGCGTGATCTTTGGCCCCCCGGATCTTAAAAAATACGAGGCTTTAAAAATGCCCTTTAAAGACTCCTGGGGCGTTTTGATGAGAAGCGACGCCCCCCTGGCAGAAAAAGCATCCATTTGTCCAGAGGAGCTCTGGGATAAGCCCCTGATCATCTCCCACCAGGAATCCAACGGCGGCATCGTAAGCCAATGGATCAAGCGGGATTTTGAGATCTTGAATATCGTTTCTGTCTACAACCTGATCTTTAACGCCTCGCTGTTTGTGGAGGAGGGCCTTGGCTACGCCATCTGCTTTGATAAGATCATCAACACCGCCGACAGCAGGCTCTGCTTCCGTCCCCTCAATCCGCCCCTGGAAATCGAGATGTATCTTATCTGGAAAAAATATCAGGTTTTCTCCAAGGCTGCCAAGCAGTTTTTGCAGGCGCTGCAGGAGAATATTGGCGCGTAAATCATGACCACCTGCCAAGGGGGCTGTTTACACAATCTCTGTTCATTGATTTCGCATAGCATCGTCCAAGCTGCCTTTTAAAGGCTCTTGTTCCCTCTTTTTCACTCTGATTACCGTATATAAAACAAGTAAAAAACCCTTGAGCTGCCCCACAAAGGGATAGCTCAAGGGTTTTGAGTCAATATTTACGATATTGATTTCTTACTTCGCAGCGGCAGCCTGCTGAGCGGCTACTTCTTCAGCAAAGTTTTCTTCTTTCTTTTCGAGGCCTTCGCCCATCTGGAAACGGGCAAATCTTCTGATCTTGACGTTTTCGCCGATGGTCATGATCTGTTCCTTCACCAGCTCTTCGATGGTGATGTCGGGGTTTTTAACGAAGGGCTGTTCCAACAGGCAGATTTCCTTGTAGAACTTGGCGATACGGCCTTCAACCATCTTGTCGACGATCTTTTCAGGCTTGCCTTCGTTTAAGGCCTGGTGTCTTAAGATTTCCTTTTCGTGTTCGACTTCTTCAGCCGGTACTTCTTCCTTGGAAACGTAGCTCGGATTAGCCGCTGCAATGTGCATTGCTACGTCCTTGGCAAAGGCTCTGAAGCCTTCGTTCTTGGCGACGAAGTCTGTTTCACAGTTGATTTCAACCAGAACACCGATCTTACCGCCCATGTGGATGTAGGATTCCACAACACCTTCGGCAGCGATACGGCCAGATTTTTTATTGGTAGCAGCCAGGCCCTGTTCTCTCAGGTATTCCATAGCCTTCTGAACATCGCCATCGGTGGCAACCAGGGCTTTTTTACAGTCCATCATGCCAGCGCCGCTTTTTTCTCTTAATTCTTTTACAAATGTATCGTCCAATTCATTACTCCTGCAAGAATTATATTATTTTATAGAATGCTTATTCAGCTTCTACGGCTTCTTCAACAGCAGCTTCTTCAGCTTCTGCGGGTGCAGCCACTTCTTCGACGTCTTCGTTCTGTTCGCCCTGCTTGCCTTCGATGATGGCGTCGGCCAGTACACCCAGGATTAAGGCTACCGCACGGATGGCGTCGTCGTTGCCGGGGATAACGTAGTCAATTTCATCGGGGTCACAGTTGGTGTCGACGATGCTGACGATCGGAATATTTAATTTGTGGGCTTCAGCGATGGCAATTCTTTCCTTCTTGCTGTCGATGACGATCATCGCGCCGGGCATGTCCTTCATGTCTTCGATGCCGCCCAGGAATTTCTGAAGCTTTTCACGTTCTCTCTTTAATTTGATAACTTCTTTTTTCGGCAGTAAATCAAAGGTGCCGTCTTCTTCCATCACCTTTAATTCCTTTAAGCGTTCGATACGCTTGCTGATGGTGGTGAAGTTGGTTAAGGTACCACCTAACCAGCGGTGGTTGACGCAGAAGCTGCCGCTTCTCTTGGCTTCCTTTTCGATGCTGGTCTGAGCCTGCTTCTTGGTACCGACGAACAGGATATCCTGACCTTCAGCTGCAACTTCCTTGACGAAATCACAGGCGACATCGATCTTCTTTACAGTCTGCTGTAAGTCGATGATGTAGATACCGTTTCTTTCGGTGAAGATGTAGGGAGCCATTTTAGGGTTCCATCTTCTGGTCTGGTGTCCGAAGTGAACACCTGCTTCTAATAATTGTTTCATTGTTACTGCTGCCATAATTCTTCCTCCTTGGTTTTTCCTCCACTTTTTTCATCGGCCTCGGCTCACCCAGGGATTTTCCCGGGCACCCGCCGCGCCTCAAAAAATGTGCGTAATAACAACATACTTGATTATCTTAGCACATCTGTTTTTTTTATGCAAGATTTTTTATCAAAAAAGCGGCGCCTGCGCGCCGCTTTTGTTCGATCTAATTTCAAGCTGAATTCTAAGCGCCGTAGTAGGCCAGGCGCTCCATCACCTTATCCAGCATTTCCTGGTATTTTCTCTGTTTTTCCCGCTCGCCTTCGACGACCTTTTCCGGCGCCTTGGCCACAAAGCTCTCGTTGGCCAGCTTCTTGACGACGCGGTCCAGCTCCTTCTCCAGCTTCGTCTTTTCGCCGGTGAGGCGTTCGATTTCCTTGGCCTTGTCCACCAGCTCGTCTAAAGACAGGAAGAATTCTGTATCCTCCACCACGGCGGTGACGTAGTTTTCCTGAACCTCATCCTTGGTGATCAGGCTGATATCTGTAACGAAAGCCAGCTTTTCAAAGTACAGGGCTGAAGCCTGGATCAGTGCGCCGTGGGCTTCGTTTGCTGTAATGGCGAAGAGCTGGGTCTTCTTGGCATTGGGCACGTCCATTTCGGCGCGGATGTTGCGGATGCTTCTGATGGCCGCCATCAGGAAGCGCACATCCTCTTCCTCCTGGGGGAAGTGCAGGGCTTCACTGTACTCCGGCCAGTCGGCCACGATCAAAGCCTCGCCGGCCCCCGGCAGATAGCTGTAGATCTCCTCGGTGATGAAGGGGGTTACGGGGTGCAGAAGCTTTAAAATGTTGGTGAGCACCACGTTTAAGGTGTACTGAGCCGCCGTCTTGGTGGCCTCGTCGTCGCCGTAGAGTCTCGGTTTCACCAACTCGATGTACCAGTCGCAGTACTCGTTCCAGGCAAAGTCGTAGACCTTGGAGGCGGCGATGCCCAGCTCGTATTTATCCATGTTCTGGGTAACCTCGCGGACCACGTCGTTCATACGGCTTAAAATCCACTTGTCGGTGTTTTCCAAATTGGCCAGGGCTTCATCCTTTTTCGAGACGATATCCTCGTCTAAATTCATGAGCACAAAGCGGGCCGCATTCCAGATTTTGTTGAGGAAGTTTCGGCTGGCCTCCAGCTTTTCATCCTGCCAGCGGATATCGTTGCCGGCGGAGTTCCCGGTGATGATGGTGAAGCGCAGGGCATCGGCAGAGAACTGCTCGATGACCTCCAGGGGATCGACCCCGTTGCCCAGGGACTTGCTCATCTTGCGTCCCTTGGAATCTCTGATGAGCCCGTGGATATACACATCCGGGAAGGGTGTTTCCCCCATATTGTACAGCCCCATGAAGATCATCCGGGCCACCCAGAAGAAGATAATGTCGTAGCCGGTGATCATGACGGCGTTGGGGTAATATTTTTCGAGCTCCGGCGTCTTTTGGGGCCAGCCCAGGGTGGAGAAGGGCCAGAGGGCCGAGCTGAACCAGGTATCCAGCACGTTTTCGTCCTGGGTAAAGTGGGTGTGTCCGCAGTCCGGGCAGACGTCGGGCATCTCCTTGGCCACCACCATCTTGCCGCAGTTGTCGCAATAGTAGGCCGGAATCTGATGTCCCCACCAGAGCTGACGGGAGATACACCAGTCGCGGATATTTTCCATCCAGTTGAAGTAGATCTTGCTGAAGCGGTCAGGGATGAAGCGGGTTTCCCCGTTTTTTACCACCTCGATGGCGGGCTTGGCCAAGGGTTCCATGCTGACGAACCACTGCTCCGAGGTCATGGTCTCGATGGTGGTGCCGCAGCGGTAGCACTCGCCGACGTTGTGGGCGTGGTCCTCGATTTTTTCAAGGAGCCCTAAGGCCTTAAGATCTTCGACCACAGCTTTCCGGCATTCGTAGCGGTCCATGCCGGCGTACTTGCCCGCCAGCTCGTTCATGGTGCCGTCCTCGTTCATGACGTTGATTTCCTCGAGGTTGTGGCGCTTGCCCACCTCGTAGTCGTTGGGGTCGTGGGCCGGGGTCATCTTGACGACGCCGGTACCGAATTCGACATCGACGTAATCGTCGGCCACCACGGGGATTTCCTTGTTGACCAGGGGCAGGGTGACGGTTTTGCCCACCAGATTTGTGTAGCGCTCGTCATTGGGGTTGACGGCCACGCCGGAGTCCCCCAGCATGGTTTCGGGACGGGTAGTGGCCACGACCACGTAGTCGTCGCTGCCGGTGATGGGGTAGCGGATATGCCAGAGGTGGCTCTGCTGCTCGCTGTACTCGACCTCGGCGTCGGAGAGGGCGGTTTTACAGTCGGGGCACCAGTTGATGATGCGGCTGCCCTTGTAGATCAGGCCCTTTTCATAGAGACGGATGAAGGTGTCCTTGACCGCCTCGCTGCAGCCCTCGTCCATGGTGAAGCGCTCTCTGTCCCAGTCGCAGGAGCCGCCGATCTTCTGGATCTGCTCCCGGATGCGGTTTCTGTAGGTGATGGCCCAGTCCCAGGCGCGCTTTAAGAATTCCTCACGGCCCAGGTCTTCCTTGCCGACCCCTTCCTCCTCGCGGATTTTTTCCACAACCTTGACCTCGGTGGCGATGCTGGCGTGGTCCATGCCCGGCACCCACAGCGCCGAGTAGCCCTGCATTCTCTTGAATCGGGTCAGGATGTCCTGGAGGGTATTGTCAAAGGCGTGTCCCATGTGCAGCTGGCCGGTGACGTTCGGCGGCGGCATGACGATGGTGTAGGCCTTGCCCTCGGGATGGACCTCGGGCTTAAAGTAGCCCTTCTCCTTCCACCAGGCATATATTCTGTTTTCAACGTCCTTGGGATCGTAAACCTTAGACATTTCTTTTTTCATTCTGTATACCTCTTCTTCTATTGTGATCTGAATTAAATTTTTCGTATTGGATTATTATAGCAAAGATCCGCCGCTTTTTAAAGCGTTGTGTCAAGTTTTCCAGAGTCTCGGCCAAAAGTCCGCCCTAAAGCTTTAAAATATACCATTCTAAGGCGAATTCCGGATCGATCTGCCCGGTTTTCATCATGAGATCCAGCTTTGCCGCATCGATGATGCGCCGGCGCAGTCCCTCGGTTTTGTAACGGCCGCTGCCCCGAAGGAGCTTCTGGGCTACAAAGGGCTTCGTCTTAAGCTCCCGGGCCATGGCGTCCGGGGACAGCCGCTTCTCCGAAAGACAGCGGGCCATCAGCATCATGCGCAGCTGGCGAATCAGCAGGCTGAACACCCCGTAGGGGGACTCGCCCTCTAAATAAAACTGCTCCAGCATGGTCAGCGCCTCCCCCTTTTTGCCGCCCATGGCGTAGTCCACCATCTTAAAGACGTTGTCCTCGATGGATTTGGGCATGACGGCGGCCACGTCCTCGGGGGTGATGGCCTCCCGCCCTCCAACATAATCCAGGATCTTTTCCAGCTCATTGTCGATCATCTCCATGTTTTTATTGCTGTTTTCCAGATAGAGGCTCTGGTCGATGAACTGGGCCACGGCCCGGCGGGAGGGCTTTTTCCCCGCCCGAAGCCAGCGGCTGCCGATCCATTTTTCAAACTCGGCGTGATTTAGCTTGTTGTATTCCACAATCTGGGCCTGCTCTTTAAAAGCCTTGTACAGCTTTTTTCTCTTGTCGGGATTTTTGTCGTAGACCACCAGCACCGTCGTCGGCGAGGGGTTTTTCAGATAGGCCTCGAGGCGATCGATGATGGTCTTATCCGAGGTTTTGAGGATCTGGGTTTCCTCCCGGAGCACCACCACCCGGCGCTGACTCATCAGAGGCAGGGTCTCGCAGACGGCGACGACCTCTGTGATATCGGGATTTTTGTCCTCAAAGACGGTGTAGTTCAGCTGCTCCATGCCGCCCTGGATCAATTTTTTGGTCAGCTGTCCCTCCATCATGCCGGCGATATAGCTTTCCTCCCCTGCAAAGAGATAAACCGGCGCGATTTCGTTATTTTTTATGGCTTTCATCAGCTCCTGGTACTTCATGGAACCTAACCTCCCTTTTCATTCTATGGCAGCCAGGTTTTAAACCTGAGGCCTGTGCCGTCGGTTGTCATCTCCACGGCACCCTGGGTATCGGTGCGCAGGCAGGCTGCGCCAATACCACCAAGTCTTTCCAAAACTTCCGGTGTGGGATGCCCGAAGGTATTATACCTTCCCGCGGAGATGACCGCAACCGAAGGCGCCAGCTTTCTTAAAAATTCTTCTGAGGTGCTGTATTTGCTGCCGTGGTGTCCCACCTTCAGAACGTCCGCCTGCGGCAGCGTTGCCTCAAGCTGCGCCTCGGTCTCTGCCCCGGCATCCCCGGTGAATAAAAAGGAGCGTTTTCCATAAACCAGACGAAGCACCAGGGAGGCCTCGTTTTGATCGTCGTCGGACAAAGCCTCTGTCTCACCCTGGGGCCAGAGCACCTCCACCCCAAGGCCGTCGGCGGTCTTGAGATAATCCCCCTGCCCCAGCTGGGTCACAGGAATACCCCAGGCCGTCAGCGCCACCACCTCATTGTGCTTTGTGGAGACGTAGATATGCTTTACAGGAAAAGTGCCCAAAAGCTCTTCAATGCCCTGGCTGTGGTCGGCGTGGTTATGGGAGATAAACACCCCCTCCAGGACCCTAATATTTTTGGCGTAAAGGGCCGGCAGCAGCACCTGCTCTGAGATGGGGGTTTGGGCTGCGGCTTGGGCGCTGTTAAAGCCCAAATCCTCGTAGCCGCCGCCATCGATTAAGTAGGCTGCCCCCGAGGGCGTCTCTATCAAAGCGCTGTCCCCCTGGCCCACATCTAAAAAGGTGATTTTCAGCGGTGTCCTTACAAAGGGCTGACTGGCCAAAATCAAAAGGCAGCTGCCTAAAATCGCAGTCACTGCCCCCCGGGCCAGGGGCCTTTTAAGATTGAAGTAGCCCGCCGTAAGAAAGAGCCCTGTGACCAGCAGCACAAGCTCCGCCGCCGAGAGGGCGCCCCGGTTTAAGGAGAGCACCCCCAGCCTAGAAAACAGCTGGGTCAGCGTCAGCACCAGATCCGCCAGGAAGGCTGCGGGCAAAGCTAAAACAGCCATCGGCAAAAAAGCGATTAAAATCAGAGTCAGTGCCGCCGCAGCAATCAGAAAACCCACCAGGGGAATGATGACCAGGTTGGCCACAAGCCCCGCCGCACTGACGCTGTAAAAATGATACAGCGTCGCCGGCAGGGTTGCCAGGGTCGCCGTGCAGGTCATCACGAGGCTGTTGATGACAAAGCCTGGCTTTTTGGAGGTAAGGCGCTCCCACTGAAACAGCAGGGGCCTGTTGAAGAGGATAATCCCCAGCACCGCCAAAAAAGAAAGCTGGAAGCCCGCGGCGTAGAGCTGGGCCGGAGAAGCGATCAGGATGACGATGGCCGCCAGACAGAGACCGCTCAGGCCGTCGTAGTTTTCCTGAAGCCCCTGGCCAAAGACCAGCACCGAAAGCATCAGCGCCGCCCGAATCACCGAGGGGCTTAAGCCCGTGAGGATCACGTAAAACAGCAGACAGGGCAAAAGCACCCAGGGCCTTAAGGCATGCCTTAGCCTAAACAGCTTCATTAAAGCCAGAAGCATGGCGTAAATATAGCTGACGTGGAGGCCCGACACCGCCAGGATATGGGAAATGCCGGCGTCCCGAAACTGCTCGGTCAAATCCTCTGCCATGGATTTATCCCCCAGCAGAACCCCCTTGATCAGGCTGCTCTGGTCTGCGCTGAAATAGGCGTCGCAGCGCCGGCCCAACCACTGCCCCAGACGAAGGGGCGCCAGGACAGGTGATCCTGTCCTGCCCAAGACAGCCACCCCATCCCCCTCCGCATAAAGCAAAGCTTCAATGCCCTCGCCCTT
Organism: Eubacterium sp.; assembly: GCA_030524435.1. GTDB lineage: Bacteria > Bacillota > Clostridia > Eubacteriales > Eubacteriaceae > Eubacterium. The sequence continues at coordinate 13,535 of JAUNGS010000011.1, read as the reverse complement.
GAGGTACAGGCCGTAGTCAAAGCCGCCTGGATTTCTGGCGCCCTCGGGCCGTCTGAGCTCACCCTCGAGGCGAAGGCGGTCACCGGCCCAGAGCTCAGAAAGCTCCTCGGAAACCTGTACCTGAATTTTAGCCCGGGGAAGGCCGTTCTGGCCATCGGTTTTTAAAACAAAGCGGGTCTTTCCCGATTTGATCACCGGCGCCGTGACCACTACGCCCCCGAGGGCGGGCTGCTTATCAAAAAAGGGCTCCAGGGCCTCGGCGGCGCCGAAGGCCTGAAAGCCCGTAAATACACCCAGCAGATAAATGCCGGTGACGAGAATTACATCCGATACCCGAATGACCCTAAAGGCCAAGGGCAGCGGCACCAAAAGCGCCGGTACAATCAAAAACACCGGTGCCGGAAGCTGAGCTCTGGTCAAAAGAACGGCGGCAATCAGCGCCGCCAGAGACCACAACAGCGGCCGTTTCATGTAATTCTCCCCCTATCCTTAAAGCCCTTGTCAGAAGGAGAAGCTTGCCATAATCTCAGCCTTGGACAGACGCCCCTTGAATCGGCCGTTGCCAATTTCGTAGTAGCGCTGGGGCGAAATCTCCGGATTGAAGTGGGTTAAAATTAAGCGCCGCGCCCCGGAGGCGTTGCCCACCTGAATCGCCTTTTCCAAAGACAGGTGGATCTCTGAATCTATATCCTCCAAAAAGGCCGAGTCACAGAGGAGCACATCAGCGCCGTCACAGAATTCCGTTAAGGCGTCGCAGAGGGCGGTGTCCCCGGTGTAAACGAAGGTGGTCTTGCCGTCGGTGACCTTGATGGCGAAATCCTGGTAGGGGTGGCGCATTTCCCTGAAGGTGATGGTGAGACCCCCAAGCTCCAGGGTTAGATCCTCCTTGATGGGCGTGACCGCAAAAGCCTCTTTGTAGGGCAGCCTGGCAAATTCCTCCGCCGGATTTTCCGGTGCGTAAAGGGGAACCGTTTTTCCTGCAAATTCCAATGCGTACCGCAGCACAAACAGATCTGAAATGTGATCGGGGTGCAGGTGGGAGCAGATAATGGCCGTGATATCCTCAAGCTTCCCGAGAATTCTGTAGTTGGCCAGGGTGCCGTTGCCCAGATCCAGTAAAATTTTGGCGTCGCCGTGCTCCAAAAGATAGCCTGAGCAGGCGCCCTCGGCCCTTGGGTAGGGGCCAGTATTGCCTAAAACCGTCAGCTTCATCGTAAACCTCCATCAGCGCTTCACAAACCGGATTCACCGAATTTTGTGGAGCCCTGTCTCTCTTTCGTGTTATAATACCATTATACACGAAATTGGCTCGTTCTCAAGCCATTTGCCCCTTTCTCTGGGGAATTTAAGCAGATCACAAGGGAGGAAGCATGATACCATTTGACACCCACCAACTGACCGCCAGCGACGGCGCCAAAATTTTCTACTACAGCACCCCGCGCTTCAAGGACAGCCGCGCCGCCATCCTTCTGGTCCACGGCATGGCCGAGCACGCAAGCCGCTACCGGGAATTTGCCGACTTTCTCTGCCGCAGAAACCTGGTGGTCTACGCCATCGACCAGCGAGGCCACGGCGCCACCGGACTATCCCAGGACAGCCTGGGCTTTTTTGCAGAAACCGACGGCTGGCAGCGCATCGTCTCGGATATCGGCGAGCTAAGCACACATATTAAAAGCCAGCACCCCGAGCTGCCCCTGTTCATTCTGGGCCACAGCATGGGCTCCGTGGCGGTGAGAAGCGCCCTGATTCGCTTCGGCGATTTGTACCGCGGCGCCGTTGTCGTGGGCACCACCCTGGGCCGAGGGGCTGCCATGAGAAAGCTCGGCAAGGCCCTGGCCAGGGCTGAGATCGCCAAATTCGGGCCCAGACATCCCTCCAGCTTTCTCAATCTTCTGGCCTTCGGCGGCTACAACAGACACTTCCTGCCTGCCAGAACCGCCTTCGACTGGCTTTCGGCCAACCCCGACAACGTGGACGCCTACATCGCCGATCCCCTCTGTGGCTTTACCTGCACCGCCGGATTTTTTTACGACCTCTTCGACGGCATCGACTTTGCCAGCGACCCGAAGAACATTAAAAAAATGCCGTCGTCCCTTCCGATTTTTCTGGTGGCCGGCGCCGCAGACCCCGTGGGCGGCATGGGAAAAGAGGTCCTTGCTCTGGAAAAACTGATGAAGGCCTGTGGCATGACCCAGGTGACCTGCACCCTCTACCCCGAAAAGCGCCACGAGCTTCTTAACGAGGCCAACCGTCGGCTTGTCTACAGCGAAGTTCTCGCCTTTATCGAGGCCTTTATCTAAAGCGACAGCCGTGTCACCTGGCTCAAGCCCGCTAAAACAGCGGCTTTGACAAAAACAAGACCTTCCCTGGACAGCGCAGAGCTGCCCATAAAAAAAGCATTTCGACGTAACCATCGAAATGCTTTTTTAATTGACTTACTCCTTATGTCCCCTGACCAAGGTCACCGCCGAGATCATGCCTGCCACAAAGAGGACAGCCACTGCGGTGATGACCACGCCGTGGACGATTCTGCCCGTGGCGGGATTGAGGGACTGGGCCTCCGAGGCTGTCTGGTCAGAGACCTGGGTGCCTGAACTGCCTTCGGGCTGCTCACTGGGGGGCACCGTCTCCTCCTCCGGAGCCGTCGGCGGATTGTCGGGCTCATTGTACTCCTGAAGGTATTTTTCCTCTAGGGATTTTGTCCAATCCGACTGGGAAAAATAGGCCGTCAGAATTTCCTCACAGCTGCTGTACTCGTTGATGACCTCGGCCTTGGCCAGAGCCGGATAGGTGCTGCTTGAGCCCACGTACTGATTGGTGGCCACCTTGTAGGTTTTATCGATGTCGATGGGCTGGCCCTGGATTTCAGCGGAAACCACCCGCTGTCCCTCGGGCTTGTCAGCCCGGTAGACGATTTTGACGCCGCCCCACTGCAGGAAAGAGCCGCTGCCCGAGGGCCAGGCTTCCTGGTTCTGCTTGTCCCAGGCCTCCTGATTCGTTCTGCCGATTTCCAGGGATTTTTCAATGATATCCAGTAAATCGAGGCCCGAGATCTCCTTGGTGACCACGTAGTTGCCAAAGGGCGAGACGTTGATGATGTCTCCTCTGGTGATATCCCCCTCAGAGAGGGCGCTGCGGATGCCGCCGGCGTTTTCAAAGGCCACGTCGGCGCCGGTGGCGGCGATGTAGGCGTCACCGATGACGTTGCCCAGGTTGGTCTGGCGGCAGCGAATTAATTCCCAGCTGTAGACCAGCTCCTGGTCGGTGTGGCCGACGACCTCGTCTAAAATTTTCGACTGCTCCTGGGAGATTTCATCCATCAGCGCTTTGATGTCCGCATCCTGCTCAGGCCTGTCTGTGTCGGTGGCCTTGTACAGTTTTTCGTCATCCGTGCTGAGGCCGACGACCTTTTTCTGATCGGCGTCGTACTTCAGAGTGACCTCCCCGGCGGCGCTAAAGTAGTAGCCCGCCTGAACCACCAGGGTCTGCTCGCCGTTGTCCTTGGTGACCAGATGCTTTTCCTCGACGTGGGTGTGACCGTCGATGATCAGATCGATGCCGCTGACCTGCTTGGCCACCTCGGTGCTCTTCCACTGGAGGGTGGTCGAGTTGCCCATGTGGGCCAGGGCGATGATGACTGTACAGCCCTGATCCTTGAGCTCCGACACCGCCTTCTGGGCGTAGGTGACGGGATCTGCAAATTCCAGATTTTCAACGTTTGACGGCGCCGTGGCCGAGTAGATGTCGGGGCTGGTGATGCCTAAAATGCCCACCTTGATGTCGTCGCCGTACTCCCCGGGAATCTCTTTGATCGTGTAGGGATCAAAGTAGAGCTTTCCCGTGGTTTTATCCACAATATTACAGCTTAAAATCTCGGCGTCCAGCTGGCCGCCAATGGTGTTTTTTAAATAATCCGCCGTGTAGTTGAAATCGTGGTTTCCCGGCGTCGTGGCCGTGTAGCCCACGGCGTTCATGACCTTGGCGGTACTGAGCCCCTTGTCCACCGTGGCAAAGGACAGCCCGTGGAAGGTGTCGCCGGCGTCCAGGATAAGGTCGGCGGCAGGCTGCTCCTCTGTGCCCTCGGCCAGGGTCTTGAGCCTGTCAAAGCCAAAAATACCGCTGTTTCCCGCAGCGTTGTCCTGGCTGCGCCCGTGGGTATCGTTGGTGTGGATGATTCTGATTTCCTGGATCTGACTGTCCTGCTGTGCAAAAACGCCGGACGTCATGGAGAAAAGGATGACCGCTGCCATAACAAGCAGGGCCAGGATTCTTCTGGTTTGCCTCATACAAGTCCTCCTGCGGCGATACAGCTGCCGTGGGCAGCGCGCCGTGTCAATAAAAGCAATGCTGTTTTTTGTGCCATGGCCATGCCAATGGCCCAGCCAAATTTTACCTTGAATAGCTATAGTATACCAGAAATTTGCCATTTAGAAAAGTTCAGCCCGTAAATTTAAGAATTACACGCCCCTCTGAAATAATTGATGCCGTCGTATTGAAAACATTTAATGTCCATGTTATAATCAAATCAAATTATGTACTGATCACAAAGATACGTTCTGCGTGAAAAGGCTGCAATTTACTCAAATCCAAAATCACTGTGCGGTGGCTTCTGCCATCAATACGGGGCATTCCCTTTTTCGCCCGAGGCCAGTCCTCGGCCGCAGGAAATCTGACTGCCGCCTTTTTTCTGATGTTCGATTTTATCGTAAACCTGCGGGCCTTTTCAGGCAGCAGGTTTTTCTTTTTGCATTTGGTACCCAGAACACGGGGTGATCTATGAATTTTCTTTTGGACAAGCTTGAGGCCCAGAGGCGTCTGACCCACGCAGAGTGGACCGCCTTAATCCAGGGCCGAACGCCAGAATTGGCCGAGGATCTTTTTTCCAGGGCCCGGCGCATCCGGGATACCCACTACGGCAAGGGCATTTTTATCCGGGGCCTCATCGAGTTTACCAATATCTGTAAAAACGACTGCCTTTACTGCGGCATACGGCGCAGCAACAAAAAGGTGACGCGCTACCGCCTCGCCGAGGATGAGATTCTGGCCTGCTGTGACGTCGGCTACAGCCTGGGCTTTCGCACCTTCGTCCTCCAGGGCGGCGAGGATCCCTATTTCACCGACGACCGGCTGACGGCTCTGGTGAAGGCCATTAAGGGCCGCTATCCCGACTGTGCTCTAACCCTGTCCGTCGGCGAGCGCAGCCCAGAGGCCTACCGGCGCTTTTACGACGCCGGCGCCGACCGCTACCTGCTGCGCCACGAGACGGCCAATCCCGAGCACTACGCCAGGCTCCACCCGCCGGAGCTGACTCTTGAGCACCGCCAGAACTGTCTGCGATCCCTCAAGGCCATCGGCTACCAGACAGGCACTGGCTTCATGGTGGGCTCCCCCTACCAGACGCCGGAGGATCTGGCCCGGGACATGGTTTTTATCCAGGAGCTCAATCCACAAATGGTGGGCATCGGGCCCTTTATCCCCCACTGTGATACCCCCTTTGCCAAAGAACCGGCGGGCACCCTGGAGCTGACTTTGTTTATGCTGGGGCTTTTACGGCTGCTTTTGCCCAAGGCCCTGCTGCCCGCCACCACCGCCTTGGGCTCCATCACCCCCGAGGGCAGAGCCCTGGGCATCCAGGCCGGCGCCAACGTCATCATGCCCAACCTGTCGCCTCCGGATCACCGCAAGGACTACGCCCTCTACAACGGCAAGCTGTCCTCCGGTGAGGAGGCCGCCGAGGGAAAACGGCTCTTGGCCGATCAGATGGCCGCCATCGGCCACCACCTCGTCACCGACCGGGGTGATTCTAAAAATATGTGATACCAGGGTCCAAAGGTCATAAAATCCGTTGCAAGCTCGCTTGCAAAAGGATTTTTGAACTTGGGACCCGCCAAAACATGAGCAGGCAGCCGTTTTTCGAAGAAAAACGTGCGGAGTGCGAATGTTTTGAGGATTGCGGGAGCGCTTTGCGCGAAGCAATCCGATATCACTAAGGTCTATCACCAAGGGCGAAAGACCTTTTGCCCTCCAACAGCATAACACACGAGTATCATTATTAAAACACAAGGAGAAGATTTATGTACGACGTTCATTCAAAACACGCTGAGGATTTTATCAACCACGAGGAAATTTTAGATACCCTGGCCTACGCCGAGGCCAACAAGCACAACGCTGAGCTCATCGATCTGATCATCGAAAAGGCCAAAAAACGCAAGGGCCTCTCCCACAGGGAGGCCGCCGTGCTCCTGGACTGCGATATCGAGGAAAAGAACCAGGAGATCTACAAGCTGGCCCAGCAGATCAAAAAGGATTTCTACGGCAACCGCATCGTCATGTTCGCGCCGCTGTACCTGTCCAACTACTGCGTCAACGGATGTACCTACTGCCCCTACCACATGAAAAACAAGCACATTGCCAGAAAGCAGCTGACCCAGGAGGAAATCAAGCGGGAGGTCATCGCCCTCCAGGATATGGGCCACAAGCGTCTGGCCCTGGAGGCCGGCGAGGATCCGGTGCGCAACACCATGGATTATTATTTAAAGAGCATCGAGACCATCTACAGCATCAAACATAAAAACGGCGCCATCCGCCGGGTCAACATCAACATCGCCGCCACCACCGTGGACAACTACAGGCTGCTGAAGGAGGCGGGCATCGGCACCTACATCCTGTTCCAGGAAACCTACCACAAGGAAAGCTACCTGGAGCTCCACCCCACCGGCCCCAAGCACGACTACGACTACCACACCGAGGCCATGGACAGAGCCATGGAGGGCGGTATCGACGACGTGGGCCTGGGGGTTCTCTTTGGACTGGACAAATACCGCTATGAGTTCTCCGGCCTTTTAATGCACGCTGAGCACCTGGAGGCGGCCTTCGGCGTCGGCCCCCACACCATCAGCGTTCCCCGCTTAAAGCACGCCGACGACATCGACCCCGACGCCTTCGACAACGGCATCGACGACGATATTTTTGCCAAGATCATCGCCTGTATCCGCATCGCAGTGCCCTACACCGGCATGATCATCTCCACCAGAGAAAACCAGGCCTGCCGTGAAAAGGCCCTGAAGCTGGGGATCTCCCAGATCAGCGGCGGCTCCAGAACCAGCGTCGGCGGCTATAGCGAGCCCGAGCCCGAGGATGAAAAATCCGAACAATTCGACGTCAGCGACACCCGTACCCTGGACGAGGTGGTCCACTGGCTCATGGAGATGGACTACATCCCCAGCTTCTGCACTGCCTGCTACCGCGAGGGCCGCACCGGCGACCGTTTCATGGCCCTGTGCAAAAGCGGACAGATCCAGAACTGCTGCCACCCCAACGCCCTGATGACCTTAGAGGAATACCTGATGGATTACGCCTCCCCGGCCACCAAGGCCCTGGGCGACAAGCTCATCGACAAGGAAATTCTGAACGTGCCCAACCTCAAGGCCCGGGGCATCGTCGAGGAAAACCTGCGCTTAATCAGAGAAAACAACCGCCGGGATTTCAGATTCTAGACATCAGGAGACAGGTATGAGCTTAAACAACACCCCCGCCGCTGACCGCATCCACATCGGCATCTTCGGCAGACGAAACGCCGGCAAATCCAGCGTCATCAACGCCATCACCGACCAGAACCTGGCCATCGTCTCCGAGGTCAAGGGCACCACCACCGACCCCGTATTAAAGACCATGGAGCTTCTGCCCCTGGGGCCTGTGATGATCATCGACACCCCGGGCTTAGACGACGTCGGCGAGCTGGGGGCTTTAAGAATCCAGAAGGCCTACCAAATTTTAAACAAAACCGACATCGCCGTTTTAATCGTCGACGGCACCCTGGGCATGACCCCCGAGGACGAGGCCATCCTCGCCCGCATCAAGGATAAAAAAATCCCCTGGGTCATCGTCATGAACAAGCTGGACATGGTGTCCCCGCCAGAAAAAACCATCGACAAGGACACCATCTGGGTCAGCGCCAAAACCGGAGAAAACATCTACGAGCTCAAGGAGCTCATCGCCAGCCATGCCCCTGTGGAGGATCCCAGCCACCGCATCGTCGGCGATTTGCTTGCGCCCCTGGACTTTGTGGTGCTGGTGGTGCCCATCGACAAGGCGGCCCCCAAGGGACGGCTGATTCTGCCCCAGCAGCAGACCATCAGAGATATCCTGGAGGCCGGCGCCGTGCCCATCGTCGTCAGGGATACCGAGCTTTCTGACACCCTCGCCAAGCTGGGCCAGGCGCCGAGGATGGTCATCACCGACAGCCAGGCCTTTGCCCTGGTGTCTAAGGTCACCCCGGAAGCGGTGCCTTTAACCTCCTTCTCCATCCTCTTTGCCAGATACAAGGGGCTCCTGTCCGCCGCCGTCGAGGGCGCCAGGCTGTTGGATCGCCTTGAGGACGGCGATAGGGTGCTGATCTCCGAGGGCTGCACCCACCACCGCCAATGCGACGACATCGGCACCGTCAAGCTGCCCCGGATGGTCAAGGCCTTCACCGGCAAGGATTTGACCTTTGAATTCACCAGCGGCACCGAATTCCCCCTGGACCTTGCGGGCTACAGGCTCATCATCCACTGCGGCGGCTGCATGCTCAACGACAGAGAGATGCGCTACCGCCTCAAATGTGCCCAGGACGCCGGCATTCCCATGACCAACTACGGCATTGTCATGGCCCATATCCAGGGGATTTTAGAGCGCAGTATTGATGTATTCGATACCCTTTAAGCCAAAAACAGCACGATTCCTTTGAGCATCGTGCTGTTTTCTTTTTCACTTTATTTGTATTATAATAGACTTAGGTTTTTATACAAAGGCATAATCATAAAACACAACAAAAACCGAGCCAACCTACACGAAAACGTCGCTGTTTCTTTGTGAAAAGCGACGTTTTTTATGGCCCGGACTGAGAAAGGAGTGGTGCCGATCCCATATCTTGAAAAAAGAAAGGGGGAAATATTTTTAAGTTGGCCGGGCCGGATGGTCTGGCCTTTTTTCATTTCACAAAAAAGGAGGTTTTGTTAATGGCGGATGACAAGCGGAAAACGGGCCCGGAGGAACAGCAGGCCCCGGAGTCCCCCGGCCCTGCCGAGCCGGGTGGCTTTCCCACACCAGAGCAGCCTGCGCCGGAACATCCCGGCCCGGAGGCTCTCCCAGGAGAAGATACCCCCGCCACCCCGTCTGGAAAGGTCATTGATCTGACGGCGGCGCAGGTCACTGGGGACAAAATATCGGATGCCCCGACTGCCGAGGATAGCTCCCCAAAACATGGGGATGAGGTGTTCCGTGACTTGTTCGGGAACAAGGAAAAGGCTCCCTGGGAAAAGTCCCTGGATGAAATCAAGGAGGAGGAAAACGCTCAAAAGCGCCGGGGCCGTCCGAAAAAAACAAAGGATAAGATGGAGCCCGGTAAGCCGGAACAGGGGCCGGGCACCCGCAAGGGCCGCCCGTCTAAGGCTGACAAGGCGGCCCTTGGCAAGTCCCCTGCCCCCGGTGTTCTGGACAAAGTGTCCAGAGGTAAGGAACAAGAGCTCACCCCCGCCCAGCGTGGGGGAAAAACACGCCGGGAACGCAATCAAAATGTGAAAGATTTTTTGGTAGGCAAGCGTGAAACTCCCTTTGTGGGTGGTAAACAGCCGCTTAAATCCACTAAGGCCGCCCCGGTCAAGGAGGCTGCGGCCCCGCCCCCGGAGATCCACCTGCCGCCCACTCCTGAAGTGCCGCCCCGCCCGGTGGAACAGGGGAAAATCGTCTATTTGAAGTTGTCAGAGCTTCATCCGTTCCATACCCTGCGGGAGCACCCGTTCAAGGTGCAGGACGATAAGGCGATGGACGATCTGGTGGGGACGATCAGGGAACACGGCATTATGACCCCTGCCACCGTCCGCCCGGAAAAGGATGGTCAGGGCTATGAGATCATCGCAGGCCATCGGCGCTGTCATGGCGGTGAACGGGCCGGACTTGATGAAATTCCCTGCATTGTCCGGGAGATGACCGATCTTGAGGCCGTCCGTGAAATGAAAAACAGCAACAAACAGCGCGGTGATCCCCTCCCCAGCGAATTGGCAAAGCTCCTGGATTTGGAGCTGGAGGCCATCAAGCGCCAGGGGGCCCGGCCAAAAAATGAAAAAGAGGCGGAGGCCCTGGGTAAGCTCTCGGTGGAGATTGTCGGCAAGGAGCACGATATGAACTATAAAAAGGTGCTCCGCTGTGTCCGCCTTAACCATCTTGTCCCGGAGCTTCTGGATAAGGTGGACGCGAAAAGCATGGGCTTTATGCCCGCTGTGGAAATTTCGTATATCAGGCCGGAAAACCAGCGGCTCATCGCCGTGTCCATTGACGGGGAGCAGGCTTCCCCCTCTGTGGCCCAGGCAAAAAAGCTCCGGGAGCTTGACAAGGAGGGCCTGCTCAATGGCGATGTGATCGACGGTATTTTAAGCGAAGAAAAAAAGGAGGAGCGCGGCGTGATTATTTCAATGGCGGAACTGTCAAAGTATTTCGGCAAGGAGGTCACTCCTGCCAAAATGAAGGAGCAGATTATGACTTTGCTGGACGACTGGAAAGAGAAACAGCCCCCGGAGCTGGCGAAGCCGGACAAAAAGAAGGAGCTGGAAAAGTAACCGGGCCCCGGCTTCTGGACACTTTGTCCAGAGGTGCGCGTCCCGCGTTTGGGATGGGCTCTGCGGTGATATATCCCCCGTCGCCGGGTTTGTTTTTGCACAGCCGGGAGCGGGCCGTCAAGGGTGCAACGCACCGCCGCTTCTGCGGCGGCTTGCCCTTTACGGCCTGCCCCGGCTGTGCTATTCCCGGCTGGGCGGCGGGGGCATATATCCTCCAGAGCCGCCCCCTTTCCCTGGATAGGGAAAGGGCGGGGGGATTGGGTTGACCCTACCTATTATAAATAAGGAAACGGAGGTTTTGACTATGAAACGCCCACTTGCGTATATTACCGCCGCTTGGCGCGGCGATGACTGTGAAAAGACCGAACAGGCGGTAAACTACTGCCGTTTGGTCTATGAGGCGGGCTTTTCGCCCATTTGCCCGGCTGTGTATCTGCCCCTGTTCCTCAATGACGCGGTGCCGGAGGAGCATAAAAGCGGCATCGACATGGGCCGTGACCTGCTCCGCCGCTCCCATGTGCTGGTGGTATGCGGGAGCTTTATCAATGAAGCGGTGAAAAATGATATTGCGGTGGCCCAGCGGCTGGGGATCACGTCCACCACCCTTGAGGGCATTTTGACCGTCAAGGGCCAGGGCCGCCGCTGATGGCATCCCTGTTTGAAGCCTACATCACCAACCTCGGCAAATACAACGAGGGGGAGTTGGTAGGGGAAACACTGAAATTCCCCACCAGCCCCCAGGAGGTGCAGGCCCTGTTGAAGCGGATCGGGGTGGACGGCATACGGTACGAGGAATTTTTCATCACCAGCTTCGACGGCGACGTGCTGGGGCTCTATGACTATTTGGGCGAGTATGAAAATCTGGACGAGCTCAATCATCTGGCCTGCCTGCTCTCGGAATTGGATCAAGGCGACTTGGAGAAATTCGAGGCGGTCATTGACAGCGGAGAACATACTTCCAGTGTGGCTGATCTCATCAATCTGGCGCAAAACCTGGATTGCTTTGAATTTTATCCAGGTGTGGGGGACGATGAAACCCTGGGCCGTATCTATGTAGAGGATATGGAGGCGATTGATGTGCCGGAGCACCTGCTGAATTATTTTGACTATGAAGCATACGGGCGGGACATTCGGATCAACGAGGATGGCCACTTCGCCCCTGGCGGTTATGTGCTGAATAACGGCGGCAAATTCATTGAGCACTACCACGGGATCAAGGACATCCCCGACGAGCACAAGGTTTTTTCTTATCCCCAGCTTTCCATTCGAGAGCGGATGGCCGCCTATAAAGAGGTGATTGACGGTTCCTCCCTGGAGGGCTATCGGAAGATGGCCAAAAAGGAACTGGAGGAACGATAGCGGCACTTCTGGACACTTTGTCCAGAGGTGCTTTTTTCATGGGAAGGAGGGATAAAGGCTGGTAGACGAGGACATTTCCAGACGCACCATAGCAGTATCCATGAAAGCAGGCAAGCTCACGGCGCGGGGGCTTGCCTATGTGCTCCGGGCGGTAGGCCGGAAGATCGTCAAACATCATCGTGCCAAACAGACGCCCCACGGCAGGCAGACGGTGGGCCAGCTCATGGGCCACGGGGTCGCCACAAACAGCATTGAAGTGGAGGCTCCAAAGCTCTTTGACCGGGTGGCCCGGAAGTGGAATGTAGACTATGCCTTTTATAAGGTAGCGCCGGATAAACACCTATTGTTCTTTAAGGCCGGGCAAGCAGACGCGATCACCGCCTGCTTTTCGGACTATTCCAAACGCCTGCTGAAACGCACAAAATCCGCAAAAGCGCCCATCCGGGAACAGCTCAAAGAGGCTGCGGCTGCCCTGGCCCGCCAGCCGTCCCACAAGAAAGAACGCACAAAAGAGGCGGCCCATGAGGACAGATAGCGTGAAAAAATATGTGATCCCGAACATCCCCTACCTGTTCGTGCTGTGGGCCTGCCTAAAGATGGGGACGGCCTACCGGCTGGCCGCTGGCACGGACTTCGCCCACAAGCTCATAGGGCTGGGCCAGACCATCGGCCCGGCCTTTGCCGATATTGCGCCGGGGCTTGTTCCCTTTGACTGGCTCATCGGCGTGGTGGGCGCGGCGGGCTTTCGGCTGCTGATCTATGTGAGAAGCAAGAACGCAAAGAAATTCCGGCGGGATGAGGAGTACGGATCGGCCCGTTGGGGCGGGCCAAAAGATATTGCCCCTTTCGTCGATCCAAAGTTTGAAAACAACGTCATTCTCACCGGGACGGAGTTTCTCACCATGAACACCCGCCCGAAAAACCCGGCCAACGCCCGCAACTTAAACGCCTGTGTTATCGGCTCGTCCGGCTCCGGCAAGACCCGGTTTTGGCTCACCCCGCAGATTTTACAGGCCAGCGCGGACAAAAAGGCCGGATGCAGCTTTGTGGTGGTCGATCCCAAAGGGGGCGTATTATCCCAGGTAGGCCGCTTTCTGCAACGCCGGGGGTATCAGATCAAGGTTTTTAACAGCATAGATTTTTCAAAATCCATGCACTATAACCCCCTGTCCTATATCCACAGCGAGGCCGACATCCTAAAGTTTGTCGATACCCTCATAGCGAATACAAAGGGCGAGGGCAAGGAGGGCGATCCGTTCTGGACAAAGGCGGAAACGCTTTTATACTGCGCCCTCATCGCCTATATCATTTTCGAGGCCCCCGCCGAGGATCGGAGCATCAATACCCTTGTGGACATGATTTCCGGGATGGAGGTCAAGGAGGACGATGAAAACTTCCAGAACGCGGTGGACTATATGTTTAAGGGCCTGGAAAAGCGCAAGCCGGATTGTTTCGCGGTAAAACAGTACCGCAAGTACAAATTGGCCAGCGGCAAAACCGCAAAATCAATTCTGATTTCCTGCGGCTCCCGGCTGGCCCCCTTTGACATCCCCCAGCTCCGGGAGATCATGAGCTATGACG
>JAUNGS010000010.1 GCA_030524435.1 Eubacterium sp. | reverse complement strand
GGAGAAACCTCCATGGCCAGCGGCACCCTGGATCCCAAGGCCTACCTGGTGGTGGGTGAAGATGGAACGAAGGAAGTCTACCTGAATTTCCATGGTCTTGTGATGAATGAGACCGCCCCGGATGAAAAGGCCTATATGGGCGCTCTGTGGAACAAGGATGACAGCGACGTCACCTACTACGATTATGAAACCGACGCATCGGGCAAGCTTTTAGACAACGCTGGCTTTGATGCCGTCACCGAATTTGCCTGTGTAAAATCTGTAAAGATAAATATTTCAGATGACACCTGGAATGCAGCTGAGAAAAAATACAGATTTAAGGTACTGCCCCCGGCCATGGGCTCTGGACAGTCCTATGAGCAGGTGTACAGCCAGGCGATTGATGCAGACTTTGTCATCTATGCCGCAGAAAAAATCTCCGATGACACCGCCATACCCACCTACCAGAAATCCGTCCTCCGCCGGGCCATCGACAAGGCCGAGCGCTACGACGAAAAGGCCTACAGCGCCGACAGCTTTAAGACTTTAACCGACGCCATCGCCGACGGCAAGGCTTATTACGACAGTCTGGGATCTAAGGATGCCGGAACCGATGCGACAGTTTCCGAACAGATTAAGGCCAAGGCCAACGCCATTGAGACGGCCATTGCAAACCTGAAGGAAAACACCGATCTTGCGGATGCCAGAACAGCCCTAAAAGCTGTCATCGACGAGGCCTCCAAGGTGGAACAGGGCGACAAGACCGACTCGGCCTTCCAGACCCTGCAGGCTGCCATCAGCACCGCCCAGGCGGAATATGCAAAATCCAACACCACCGTGGACGCCTTGAAGGCTGCGGCAGAAACCTTAAAGGTTGCCGTGGAAACATTCAACAACAGCGGCACTGCCTCAGAGCTGGATAAAAACAACCTGAAACCCGGGGACTACACCGTCCACATCGACATGTTCAACGCCTCAACTCCGGATAATCCTTCTATGTCTGACAAGGCGGTGGATCACACTGCCAAGCTGACGGTAGAAGAAGATGGCAAGTATTACATTACCGTGAACTTTAAGGGCATGACCATTCCCCTCGGCGGACAGGAATATTTTGGCTACCTGAAGGATCTGTACTACTACGCCGACGGCTATCAGATTGGCTTTGGTATCCAGGGGGATCTGCTGCCTGCAACGGTCTTATCGACCATCAAGGATAAGGATGGCAACCCCGCCACCGACGATTACAACGTGGATGCCGACGGCAAGGTGCTCTACGAATACCCCGAAGCCCTGCGCTTCGAGCTGGTAAATACGGCCTTGAAAAACGAACAGGGTTATGTGGCCCTGCAGGTTTTTGTACCGGTTATGGATTCCATTACCCCAGGTTCAGGCACCCAGAACGTGTTGATGCGCGTTGACTGGAGCTCCCTGGCCGTAGACACCACCGCTGCAGATAAGGCAGCTGCCCAGACCGTCACCGATCAGATCGGCGCCCTGGGTGACATCACCAGCTTAGATCAGAAGGAAGCCGTAACAGCAGCCAGAGCTGCCTACGATGCTTTAACCGACGCCCAGAAGGCCTACGTCTCCGCCGACACCTTAAAGGTTCTGGCGGCAGCCGAAGACAGCATTGCTAAACTGGAAGCCGAAGCCGAAGCAGAACAGACCGACAGAGACGCCGCAGCTAAGGTGGATGCGCAGATTGCCGCCCTGCCGGCGGTGGACGCCTTAACCCTGGACGACCAGGCTGCCGTCACCGAAGCTAGAGCCGCCTACACAAATTTAAGTGAACGGGCTCAGGGCTATGTCACCAGTCTTTCTGCCCTGGAAGCCGCAGAAGCCCAGATTGAGGTCTTAAAGGCCGAAGCCGCCGACGAAGCGGTGGCCCAGACCGTTGTGGCTCAGATCAACGCCTTAGGCGACATCACCGACTTAAGCCAGGCCGACAAGGTCGCCGCCGCCAGAGCCGCCTACAACGGACTGACGGAAGCTCAAAAGGCCTATGTTTCCGCCGATACCCTGAAGGTATTGGAGGCTGCCGAAGCCAAAATCGATGCACTCCAGGCCGCCAAGGAGGAAGCCGACAAGGCTGCCGCCCAGGTGGTTGTGGATCAGATCAATGCCTTAGGCAGCATCGAAAGCTTAGATCAGGAAGCTGCGGTTTCCGAAGCCAGAGCGGCCTACAATGCCTTAACAGCAGACCAGAAGGCCCTGGTTTCTGAAGAAGCCTTAAACGCCCTGATTCAGGCAGAAAACACTATTCTCGACCTGAAGCAGCAGGTCGTCGACCAGGAAAAGGCCGACGCTGTCACCGAGGCCATTGAAGCCCTGAAGGCAGCCGATGAATTGACCCTGGACGACAAGGCAGCCGTGGAAGCGGCCAGAGCCGCCTACAGCGCCCTGAGCGCCGATCAGAAGGCTTTAATCTCTGACGACATCCTCAAGGTATTGACGGATGCCGAAGAGAGAATTGCTGAGCTGGTGGCTGCAGCCAATCCTCAGACCGAGGATCAGGACAACAACCAGAACCAGCAGCAGAATGTCGGCGGCAACAAGCTGCCCCAGAACAGCCTGACTGGCAACAAGCAGACCGCTGGCACCGGCAACGTCGGCACCGGCGTCACCGGCACCGACACTGCGGCGGTATCCGCCCTGGGTCTTGTGGCTTTAGCTGGCGCTTTGGCCTTTGCCAGAAAAGCAAGAAAAGACAACTAACTCACATTTGGATAAATTAACTTAGTTAGGTGCAGACCGTTTTTCCACTTTGCCTGTCTGCGCCCAAGGAGAAGCACTTGGATTTTTCTGGGTGCTTCTTTTTGTATGTTCCAAGTCCAGCCAACAGAAGGCTAAGACGCTTGGGGCTGCGGTGATCGGCAGAATACGCAAAAAAGGCGGATATCCCCTGGCTTTTAAACCTAGCCAGGGTGATATCCGCCTGTGGGCATAAGCTGCTGAAATCGCCGTGTAAGGGCGACATTCGGCTGCCGCTGTCTATTTGGACGCTTCAGTATTAAACGTCCTTTAAAGCCTGCTCCTTGCGCTTTTCGTAGATGGCGCAGGCCTCGTCGTAGAATTGAATGCGGTGCTCCACCAGCTCCAGATTCTTTTCCAGCTCCTCGATTTTTTTCAGGAGCTTTACCCGGTGGTCGATGAAGATCTGACGCCGGGTCTCCAGGGTTGAGGTGCCCTGGAGAAAGAGATCGATGTACTCTCTGATTTTCTTCAGGGGCATGCCCGTATCCTTGAGCACACAGATGGTGGAGAGCCATTCCAGATCGGAATCTCTAAATTGACGAATGCCGCTTTCACTGCGCTCCACAAAGGGCAGCAGCCCCTCCTTATCGTAATAGCGCAGGGTGTGGATGCTCAGACCGGTTTTTTCTGAAACTTCCTTGATGGTGTAGACCTTGTCTTTTTTATCCATAATACCTTCTCCTATATAATGCATTGACCGATTCAGCAGACCCTAAAGGGGATCCGCAGCTTCATTATACCCCAAAATCAGGGGGAAGTCACTGGAGTGAACTCTAGTGTTTGCGTTTAATTTTTTTGCGGCCCCTGCCCAGACCCCGAGAAACCTTAAGAAAAATAAGTAAAATAGAATAATTATAATTTACATGCCTCCCTCTGGGGAGGAAGCAATGAAAAATTGAAATCGCGGAAACTAGGGGATGTAAACGGTGCGCGGCTTTTTGTCTGCTGTTTGACAACAATTTAACACAAAAAAACAGTGCAAAAAGCCTTAAAGACGATTGACCTAGAGTGAACTCAAGGGTATAGAATGTAGACAAGTTAAGAGAGAGAAACAAGATACACAGTGAGTGTATCGGGAAAAGTAAAAAATGAAAAGTGAAAGAAGGTAATTATTATGATGTATTATAATCCCATGAGAAAGCGCTTAGAAAGCTTAGCAAAGGTTTCTGAAAAGTCTGGCAGAGCCGAACACAGTGAAAAACAGGCTGGTACAATGTACTACAACCCCACAAGAAAGCTGCTGGAAAGCTTGGAAGAAGCTTCCAGATAATCGGATAAATCGTTATTAAAAGAAAAGAAAGAAGGTAATTATTATGATGTACTATAATCCCATGAGAAAGCGTTTAGAAAATTTAGCAAAGGTTTCTGAAAAGTCCGGCAAAGCTGAACACAGCGAAAAGCAGGCTGGTACAATGTACTACAACCCCACAAGAAAGCTGCTGGAAAGTCTGGAAGACTAAGATTTTAAATTTAGAGCATTAAAGGAAAGAAGGCAATCATTATGATGTACTACAATCCCATGAAGAAATTATTAGATAAGCTGGAAGAAAAAGCTTCCAAGTAAGCTTTTGACATATAGAAAAGTAATTTAAGAAAGAAGGTAATCACTATGATGTACTATAATCCCATGAAGAAATTATTAGAAAGATTAGAAAAGGCTGCAAAATAAGCATTTGGCAAGCTCCCTATTTTATGTATAGATTGGTGAAACACAAAGGGTGTTCACCCGTAAAAAGCAGGCGTTTTTTCTCCCCCTTATTGGCCTGCTTTTTTTATTGCCAAAAATAAAAAAGAAATAAAAAGAATCCCGCAAAATGCTCACCGAGGGTGTACAGTGTTTTGCGGGATATTTTTATGCTTTGCTTTTGTTATTCTTTTTCGTCTTCGTCGTTTTTCTCGTGAACCACCACGGTGATTTCCAATACGCGGTGGGGGTCAGTTTTGGTGACGGTGATATCCAGATTTTCAAAGGAGAAGCAATCGCCCTCATTGGGGATTCGGCCAAAGTGTTCGGTGACCCAGCCGCTGACGGTTGAGATGTCGAGCTCTAGGTTGATGTCGAAAAGCTTGAACATTTTATCCAGGTTGGCGCTGCAGTTGACCTTGTAGATATTGTCGGAGATCTGTTCGAAATCGTTGACGACCTCGTCGTGCTCATCCCAGATTTCACCCACCAGCTCCTCGATGATATCCTCTAGGGTGACGATACCCATGGTGCCGCCGTACTCGTCGGTGATGACGGCGATGTGGGATTTGGTTTTCTGCAGCATTCTTAAAAGCACAGAAATTTTCATGGTGGGGATGGAGAACACCGCAGGCTTGATGATGGTGTCGATGCCTTGATTGCTGTGGTAGACGTAGTTGTGGAAGTCCTTCTGATTGATGATGCCGATGATGTTGTCGATGCGGTCGTGGTAGACAGGGATTCTGGAATAACCGGTGTTTAAGAACAGCTCGGCAATTTTTTCCTTGTCGTCGTCATCTGAGATGGCGGCGATGTCGGTTCGCGGTGTTAAGACGTCCAGGACATCCAGGTCGTTGAACTCGATGGCGGAGCGGATCAGCTCTCCCTCCTGGGCATTGATGCCGCCCTCCTGCTCAGCTTCCTCCACGATGGTGATCAGTTCCTCCTCGGTGATGCCCTTGTCGGCGCTGACCTTAAAGATTCTGGACAGCAGACGCTTCCACTGCATGAAGATAAAATTCAGCGGCGTCAGGACGATGAGCAGCACCCGAAGGAAGGGCGCCGAGAACATGGCAAATTTTTCCGGGGATTCCTTGGCCATACTTTTGGGGGAGATTTCCCCGAAAATCAGGACGACCACGGTGATGACCGCCGTGGAAATGGTTACGCCGGCGTTGCCAAAGTATTTGACAAAAATGGTGGTACCGATGGAAGCTGCGCCGATGTTGACGATGTTGTTGCCGATGAGAATCGTAGACAGCAGCTTGTCGTAGTTTTCCGAAAGCCGGAGCACGAGCTTCGCTTTTTTGTTACCATCATTGTTGGCTAAATTTTTAATGCGGATTTTGTTTAAGGATGAGAAAGCTGTCTCGGTGGCGGAAAAGTAGCCGGACAATGCGACCAGAATGGCCAGAAAAATAATTGTGGTTATTGTGCTATTGTCCATCAGTCAGCCAGACCTCTTTCTCTGATTAATTTTTTGAAGGCCCATTGCTTGGGTAAGTCTTCCAAAATTTTCACCTCTCAATGTTTTTAGAATATTATTTTTATTCTAGCATACTCTGCCCGGGAAAGCAAGAATTCGGCGGGGAGGCCGGGCCCGTTTTTAAAAATTTAAGGTCTTGGGCCTTGACAATAAAAATTTTTGTGATTAAAATATTAGAGAACTAACAAAAAGGAGGCGCACCATACAATGGATGCATGCGGCGAACGGCATATTGGCATGGAGGTAAAGATTCTGTCCACCCTCATCGATCGGAGGATGAACGAGCGCATCGCAGAGGACAGCCAGGGCGGCGGCCTGACGCGGATGCAGGGGATGGTCATCCGTTACCTCGAGGAAAATGAGGATGCGCCGGTGTTTCAGCGGGATATAGAAAAGCGCTTCGATATCCGCAGATCGACGGCCACGTCTATCCTTCAGCTCATGGAGAAAAACGGCCTCATCGCCAAGGAGGCGGTGGACTACGACGCCAGGCTGAAGCGCATTATCATGACGCCCAAGGCCCGGGCAGTTCAGGATCACGTCTGCGAGATCATCAAGGATTTTGAGGCGGAGCTCAAAACCGGTCTCAGCGACGGAGAGGTGGCTATTTTTTTTGAGCTTCTGGACAAGATTAAAAATAATATCAAATAAAAGTTTAATTTTTTTGCCTTTATTTTAGTTAGCTTACTTACAATAAAAATTGCATAGAAGAGAAGGAGGAGCTATGATAAAAACACTGATGCAAAGCATCGGCGAGTATAAGAGGGACTCGCTGCTGTCACCACTTTTTGTGGTGCTGGAGGTTGTCATGGAGGTCATCATTCCCTTGCTTATGGCCAACATGATCGACTACGGCGTGGAGCCAGGAAGCCTTGAGGTTATCCTGAAATACGGCGTGGCCCTGGTGATTTCCACGATTGTCGCACTGATTTTCGGCGCCCTGTCCGGCCATTTTGCGGCCAAGGCCTCGGCGGGCTATGCCAAAAATCTGCGGAGAAATATGTACTACAATATTCAGAATTTTTCTTTTTATAACATCGACCGCTTTTCAGCGGCCAGCCTGGTAACCCGGCTGACCACCGACGTCACCAACGTCCAGAACGCCTACCAGATGATCATCCGGGTGGCCATTCGCGGTCCGGTGATGCTGGTTTTCTCTCTGTTTATGACCTTTAGCATCAGCCCGAGCCTGTCGATGATCTTTCTGATCGCCATTGTCTTTCTCGGCATCGGATTATTTTTGGTATCCACCAAGGCCCACCCGATCTTTGAGCGGGTATTTAGAACCTACGATAAGCTGAACACCGTCGTCCAGGAAAATCTCCGGGGAATTCGGGTGGTGAAGTCCTTCGTCAGAGAGGATCAGGAAATCGAAAAATTCGACGGGGTCTCCGAGGTCATCTACAAGGATTTCTCCAAGGCCGAAAAAATTCTGGCCTTCAACAGCCCCATGATGCAGTTTGCCATGTACTTTTGTATCCTGGCCATCTCCTGGCTGGGCGGCCACTACATCGTCGCCGGAGACATGGGCACCGGCCAGCTGGTGAGCCTCATTGCCTACGCCAGCCAGATCTTGATCAGTCTGATGATGCTCTCTTTGGTCTTCGTCATGATCATCATCTCCATTGCTTCGGCGGAACGTATTGTCGAAATCCTGAAGGAGGAAAGCGACCTTAAGAACCCCGAAAATCCGGTGTACACCGTGGAAAACGGCGACGTCGACTTCGATCACGTGGGCTTCAGCTACGCCAAGGATCCCAGTAAGCTCAGCCTCAGTGATGTGGATCTCCACATTAAGTCCGGGGAGACCGTGGGGATCATCGGCGGCACCGGCAGCTCCAAGAGCAGCTTGGTACAGCTCATTCCCAGACTCTACGACGCCACCACCGGCTGTGTGAAGGTCGGTGGCAGGGATGTCAGAGACTACGACATCGAAGCCCTCAGAGAGGCGGTGGCGGTGGTGCTCCAGAAAAACGAGCTGTTCTCTGGCACCATCAAGGAAAACCTGCGCTGGGGGAATTTAGAAGCCAGTGACGAGGAGCTGGTGCGGGTCTGCAAGCTGGCCCAGGCCGACGATTTTATCCAGAGCTTCCCCCTGGGCTACGACACCCATATCGAGCAGGGGGGCTCCAACGTCTCCGGCGGTCAGAAGCAGCGGCTGTGTATCGCCCGGGCGCTTTTGAAGAAGCCGAAGATTTTGATCCTCGACGACTCCACCAGCGCCGTGGATACCAAAACCGACGCTTTAATCCGGGAGGCCTTCAGAGAAGAAATCCCCGATACCACGAAATTCATCATCGCCCAGAGAATCACCTCGGTGATGGACGCCGACAAGATCATCGTCATGAACGGCGGGAAAGTCGAGGCGGTGGGCAACCACGATACCCTGATGGCCGAAAATGCCATCTACCGCGAAGTCTACGAATCCCAGAACAGAAAGGAGGGGGTCCCCAATGCAGAAGCGTAAAAAAGGCGGTGCCGGACAGACGGCCAAAAGATTATTATCCTATGTCACGGGCAAGTACCGGACACAATTTATCCTCGTTCTGGTCTGCATCATTATCTCGGCCCTGGCCAATGTGGTGGGCTCTCTGTTCTTACAATCCCTCATCGACGATTACATCATGCCTTTAATCGGCGTGTCCAATCCGGTGTTCACCGGGCTTTTCAAGGCGGTGTCCGTCATGGCCTTCATCTATCTCCTGGGGGTGCTGGCGACCTTTCTCTACAACCGCATTATGGTCGTCATCGCCCAGGGGGTTTTAAAAACTATCCGGGATGACATGTTTGCCCATATGCAGCGTCTGCCCATCCGCTACTTTGACACCCACACCCACGGGGACGTCATGAGCCGCTACACCAACGACACCGACACCCTGCGGCAGATGATTGCCCAGAGTCTGCCCCAGAGCTTTTCCTCCATCATCACCATCGTGACGGTTTTTATCGCCATGCTGGCCACCAGCTGGATGCTGACCCTGGTGGTGGTGGCCTGTGTGGTTCTGATGTATTTCAGCGCCGGCAAGGTCGCCAGCCGAAGCAGCCGGTACTTTATCAGGCAGCAGGAATCTCTGGGGGTCGTCAACGGCTACATCGAGGAGATGATCAAGGGCCAGAAGGTGGTCAAGGTCTTCTGCTACGAGGAGGAGGCCAAGAAAAAATTTGACGTCCTCAATCAGGAACTCTGCGGCAACGCCACCCAGGCCAACCGCTTTGCCAATATCCTGATGCCCATCATGGTCAATATCGGCAACCTTCAGTACGTGCTCATCGCCATCGTCGGCGGCCTTCTGGCCATTGGCGGCATCGGCGGGCTGACCCTGGGGGGGATCGCCAGCTTCCTCCAGCTCAGCAAGAGCTTCTCCGGCCCCATCAGCCAGATCTCCCAGCAGCTCAATGCGGTGATCATGGCCCTGGCCGGTGCCGAGCGTATCTTTGAGCTCATGGATGAGGCAGTGGAAACCGACGACGGCTACGTGACCCTGGTCAACGCCAAGTACGAAGACGGCGTCCTCACCGAGACGCCGGAGCGCACCGGCGTTTGGGCCTGGAAGCATCCCCACAGCGACGGCAGCCTGACCTACACCGAGCTTAAAGGTGACGTGCGGTTTTACGATGTGGACTTTGGCTACACTAAAGACAAGCTGGTGCTCCACAACATTAGCCTCTTTGCCAAGCCGGGTCAGAAGGTGGCCTTTGTGGGGGCCACCGGGGCTGGCAAGACCACCATCACCAATTTGATCAACCGCTTTTACGATCTGGCCGACGGCAAGATCCGCTACGACGATATCAATATCAACAAGATTAAAAAGGATGATTTGAGAAGATCTCTGGGCATTGTCCTCCAGGATACCAACCTGTTTACAGGCACCATCATGGAAAATATCCGCTACGGCAAGCTCTCCGCCACCGACGAGGAAATCTATGCGGCGGCCGAGCGGGCCGGGGCCCACGACTTCATCACCAGGCTGCCCCAGGGCTACGACACCGTCATCACCGGAGATGCCTCGGAGCTCTCCCAGGGCCAGAGACAGCTGCTGTCCATCGCCCGGGCTGCGGTGGCGGACCCGCCGGTGATGATCCTCGACGAGGCCACCTCCAGCATCGACACCCGCACCGAGGCCATTGTCCAGCGGGGGATGGATGCCCTAATGCACGGCAGAACCGTCTTCGTCATCGCCCACAGGCTGTCCACGGTTCAGAACTCCGACGCCATCATGGTCCTAGACCACGGCCGAATCATCGAGCGCGGCAGCCATGCTGACCTCATCGCCGAAAAGGGCGTCTACTATCAGCTGTACACCGGCGCCTTTGAGCTGGAATAGAATCTAAAATGCCTTAGGGTAAAATAAAGACACGTCCTGCAAGGTCTGATTGGCCTGCAGGACGTGTCTTTTTGGGTGGTGAGGGAATATTTATTTTTTAAGCTGATCCAAGGCCAGCCCAATAAGCCTGTTCGTCTGATCAGCCATAAACAACGGAATGTTTAAGACATCGTCATCCAGCTTTAAATTGTCCAGGGAAAAGCGGATGCGAAGCTTGATTTTATCGGGAAAAAGGGCTTTAAATTTTTTCAGGCTTTTGCTGGAGGTATTTGCCTCAGATTTAACCTCTATGGGAAAAATGTCATTTTCCCGTTGAATAAGAAAATCCACCTCGTAGGGAGGGTTGCTCTGACTCCAATACCGGGGAACAACCTCAAATTGGGTTACCAATGTCTGAAGGACAAAGTTTTCTGTCAGGGCCCCTTTAAATTCGGTAAACAGGCGATTTCCTTCGCCGAAGGCCGTGGGGGACAGCTGGGCCAGGCGGCGCAGCAGGCCGACGTCTACAAGATAAATTTTGAAGGCAGAGAGATCGTCGTAGGCGGCGATGGGCAGTCCTGGCGCTGTGCTGCGGTAGATTTTGTGTACCAGCCGGGCATCCACCAGCCATTGCAGGGCATTTTCGTACTCCCGGGCCCGGGCGCCCTCCTTGACAACCTTATAGATAAATTTTTTGTTTTCCCTTGCCAGCTGTGAAGGGATGGACTTCCAGATCATTGAGATTTTTGGGAATTCGCTGGTGTTGGGATGCTTCGCGAAATCGCGCTCGTAGGCGTCGATGATGGCAGCCAGAGCCTCCTGCATGGCATCGATGCTGCGGGCCTCGGTCCACAGAAGCACAGATTCAGGCATGCCGCCGGTGATGTAATACATCTTCAGTTTTTCGTATAGGGGATTAAAGAAGGCGTCGGGGATGGGCTCGATGACCTCTAAATTATCCAGATACCGGGCCAGATGGGCATCGCCGTTGGCGTTAAGAAACTCTGTGAAGGTCATGGGATCAATTTGCATAAAGTTGACCTTTCCCACGGGAAAGGAGGAGGGCTTTGCGAGGGTGATGCCCAAAAAGGAACCTGCGCAGGCAATGTGATACTGGGGGGCATTTTCGCAGAAATACTTCATCGCATTGATAACCTTGGGACAGTCCTGGATCTCATCAAAAATGATCAGGGTCTTTTCGGGTGTAATCTGCTGATCGCTGACCAGCATCAGATTTTGCAGAATTCGGTGGACATCCTTGGTGGTTTCAAAAAATTGTTTGTACTCCTCGTTTTCGTCAAAGTTGAAATAGGCAGTATTTTCATAACAGCGGCGGCCAAATTCCCTGAGGATCCAGGTTTTGCCAACCTGCCGCACGCCCTTAAGAATTAAGGGCTTGCGGTAGGGAGAGTTTTTCCAGGCAATCAGCTTATCTAATATGAATCTTTCCATGGCGCCTCCTTGGGATTTAATGGTATTTTTACGTATTATATCACAAGATATGCCAAAAATCACACAATTATATAGAAAAGTGTGATTTTAATCACATAATTATTAACAAAAATGTGATAAATATCACACTTTTATAGATTTTTATGTGATGGAGGGAGAATAAATTTCCTGCACATAAACTAAAAACAGCGGGACAGCCGAAGCCGTCTCGCCGTTTAGCCTTTATTTTGTATGAGAAATCTTCTTACTCCACCGACGCCTTATAAGCCTCGCCCCAGTCCCACATGGAATCGAGGATGGGCTTGAGGCTGCGCCCCAGCGCTGTCAGGCTGTATTCCACCCTGGGAGGTACCTCGGGGTAGACGGTGCGGGTGACGAGACCGTTTTTCTCCATGTCCCGAAGCTGGGCCGTTAGGACCTTTTGGGAGACACTGCCGATGGATTTTTTTAATTCGCCAAAGCGCTTGGTGCCCGGCATTAAATCTCTTAGAATTAACACCTTCCACTTGTCGCCGATCAGCGTCAGCGTCGTTTCCACCGGGCAGGCCGGCAAATCCTTGGCAGGGGTTGCTGCAATATCATTTACCTTTTCCACAGGGGAGTCCTCCTTTGGTTTCTTTTTGATACTATAGTTACATATAAGCCAAAACAGGCTAAAAGGAATCTATGGCTCTATAGTAATGCGGATCTTTGGAAAAGTCAATGTGTGGAAGGCGCATCGAACAAAAAATTTTATGGCAAAAAAGCGCTTTGAAATCCCATGCCTTCACAATAGTTTCTTCCCGGTAACAGCCCAATAGTTCCCTTCTGGTAACCAGGCCACAATATTGTGCGTACTTCACAGCGCTGCCCTGTCCGTCTATAATATAGCCAAGAGCTTCGGAGAACGGCCGCTTCGAGGCTTATGAGAGAAAATTTTAAGGAGCGATCCATAATGGGTATATTTAAAAAATTATTTGGAAAGCATTCAAATATCAAGGAGGAATCGAAAATGAAAATTGCAGTTGTATGTGCCAATGGCAAGGCTGGAAAGCTGATCACAGAGGAAGCGGTATCCAGAGGTCTGGATGTGACGGCGATTGTCCGCGGGGAAAACAAAACTGCGGCGCAGCAGGTGCTGAAAAAGGATCTGTTTGAGCTCACCGCTGCGGATTTAAAGGGCTTTGACGTGGTGATCGACGCCTTTGGTGCCTGGACCGAAGACACCTTGGATCAGCACAGCACCTCTCTGAAGCATCTGTGTGATGCTTTAAGCGGCGCTCAGACCCGTCTGCTGGTTGTGGGCGGCGCCGGAAGCTTGTATGTCAATCCGGAGCACACCGCCTGTGTCTCCGACGCCCCGGACTTCCCGGATATGTTCAAGCCCCTGGCTGCGGCCATGGCCAAGGCTCTGGGTGAGCTGCGCCAGCGCAAAGACGTCAGATGGACCTATGTAAGCCCTGCCGGCGATTTCCAGGCCGAAGGCGCCCGCACAGGCAAATACATCCTCGGCGGTGAAGAGCTGACCCTCAACGCCAAGGGAGAAAGCGTCATCAGCTACGCCGATTACGCCATCGCCATGATCGACGAGGCCACAAAGGGCAGTCATATTCAGGAACGCATCAGCGTCGTCGCTGAGTAATAAGGAAAGAAGGTGCTGTTATGAATAAAATCGTTGAAGCTTTAAAGGATACCGGTGTGTTCTACATCGCCACAGCTGAGGGTGATCAGCCCCGGGTTCGCCCCTTCTCCAGCGTCACAGAATTTGAAGGCGCCATTTATTTCTGCTCCAACAATACGAAGCAGTTCTATAAACAGATCACAGAAAATGGCAAGGTTGAGGTTTGCGGGATGAAGAAGGATGGCGCCTGGATTCGCCTGACAGGAAGACTGGTCCGGGACGACCGGGACGAGGCGAGGGCGGCTATGCTTTCAGATCCCACAGGGCCCAGCGATCTCTACACGCCGGGGGATGGTATTTTTGAGGTGCTCCGCGTCGACGACGCAGTCTGCACGCAGTACTCCATGACCGGCGGTCCGGTTGAAATTCATCCCTAGGACAGCGGATGCTCTAAATTGAATAAGGAAAGTGAC
The DNA here is from genome assembly GCA_030524435.1 of Eubacterium sp. GTDB lineage: Bacteria > Bacillota > Clostridia > Eubacteriales > Eubacteriaceae > Eubacterium. Next base: position 33,604 of record JAUNGS010000010.1, on the reverse strand, counting down.
ATAAAAAGGCAGCGGCCCGTTTGAATAACAGGCCGCTGCCTTGTTTTTTGTAAGCTGGTTTTGAGTAAGGCCTGGGCAGACTGCCCTTGGCCTTATAAGCGCTCTAAATCCTCCTGGCTCAGAAGCTGGATGCCGCCCTTGGACAACACCTCGATGGCCTTGTCGTTGTCCTCTACCCTGAGGATCATGTAGGCCAGATCCTTGTTGCGGGTGATGAAGGCGTAGGTGTATTCCAGGTTGATCTCATTTTCGCCCAGGATGTCCAGGATATGCTTCAGGGCGCCGGGCTCATCGGGAACGGCGGCGGCCAGCACCGGCGTTAAAGAGAAGATGTAGCCTGCCTCCTTTAGCACCGTGGAGGCCTTGTAGGAGTCGTCCACAATGACACGGACAATGCCGAAGTCCTTGGTTTCGGCGATGGACAAAGCCCGCATATCGACGTCGTGCTTTGAAAGGACATCGACGAATTTGGACAGCTGTCCGGCCTCATTTTCAACGAATACGGAAATCTGTTTGATGGTCATGGGAAGCCTCCTTAGTATAAATTACGCTTGTCGATGACGCGGACGGCCTTGCCCTCGCTGCGGGCGATGGACTTGGGGGCCACCAGCTTGACGTTGGCGTAGATGCCGAGCATGGCTTTGAGGGCATCGATGAGTTCCTTTTCTCTGGCGGAGATCTCCTTGAGGTTGTCGGAGAACATTTCCAGGGTCATTTCGACCTCGATGTCCAGCTTGTCGCTGTTGTTTTCACGGCTGACGATGATCTGATAGTTGGCCGGGTAGCCCTTGTTTAAGAGCACGGTTTCGATCTGGGACGGGAAGACGTTGACACCCTTGACGATGAGCATGTCGTCGCTGCGGCCCATGGGCTTGCACATTTTGACGTGGGTTCTGCCGCAGGAGCATTTTTCCCGGGTCAGGATACAGATGTCCCTGGTGCGGTAGCGCAGCAGCGGGAAGGCCGTCTTGGTGATGCTGGTGAAGACCAGCTCGCCCTTTTCGCCGTCGGGAAGGACCTCGCCGGTGTTGGGATCGATGATTTCTGCAATGAAGTGGTCCTCGTTGATGTGCATGCCCGTCTGTTCGCTGCACTCGAAGGAGACGCCGGGGCCGGAGATCTCCGTGAGGCCGTAGATATCGTAGGCCTTGATGCCCAGCTTGTTCTGGATATCCTGGCGCATTTCCTCACTCCAGGCTTCGGCGCCGAAGATGCCGGCCTTAAGCTTGAGCTTGTCCTGGATGCCGTGCTCCCAGGCAGTTTCGCCAAGGAAGGCGGCGTAGGAGGGAGTACAGCATAAAATGGTGGCCTCTAAGTCCTGCATGAACTGAAGCTGACGGTCGGTGTTCCCCGAGGACATGGGCAAAGTCAGACAGCCCACCTTGTGGGAGCCGCCGTTTAAGCCCGGGCCGCCGGTGAACAGGCCGTAGCCGTAGGAGACCTGAACCACGTCTTTTTTGGTGCCGCCGGCAGCCACGATAGCCCTGGCGCAGCAGTCCTCCCAGAGGTCGATGTCGGCCTGAGTATAGAAGGCCACAACCCGGCGGCCGGTGGTACCGCTGGTGGACTGGATGCGGACGCAGTTTTCTAAGGGTTCAGCCACGAGGCCGTAGGGATAGGCGTCTCTCAAATCATCCTTGGTTAAAAAAGGAAGCTTGTGGAGATCGTCCACCGACTTGATATCGTCGGGGGTGACGTTCTTGGCTTCCATGAGATTTCTGTAGTAGGGCACGTTGTCGTAGACGTGTTTGACGGTTTTGACGAGGCGTTCATCCTGCCAGGCGCGAATCTGCTCCCGGGAGGCGCACTCAATTTCCGGCTGGAAATAATTCTCCATTTTTACAATCCTCTCTTCCTGATTCTTAAACAGCCCCTGGGGGCTGAAAATGTTTGCGATTATAAAATATGATACCATTTTATCAGAAAAGCGTAAATAAAAAAGTCTGCTTTTATTGTACTAAAATTTATACGTCCCGGAGGGCGGCGCCGGGCAGGATGGCAAAATCTGTGTTATAATGAGAAATACTACGATTTAAAAGTCTACGGAGCAATCAGATGAATGAAAAAATTTTGAATGTACAGTCAGAAATTGGAAAGCTCAACGCCGTGCTTTTGCACAGGCCTGGCCTGGAGCTGGAGCGCATTGTCCCCGACGCCCTCAAGGAGGTGCTCTTCGAGGACATTCCCTGGCTTCGCCGGATGCAGGAGGAGCACGACGCCTTTGCCGATGTTTTAAGGGGCCGGGGGGTTACGGTCTACTACGTGGAGCAGCTGCTGCGGGATATCCTTAAAGATGCGGGTATCCGCAGGGCCCTAATCCACGACGTCCTCGAGGGAAATCCCTCCTCGGGAAATTATATCGACGGCTTTCTGAAGGATTACCTGCTGTCTTTAGAGGCGGAGCGTCTCTCCCAGACTTTAATAGCCGGGGTGCTTCAGCAGGAGCTGGCCCATGTGAAGCGGGAAAAAATTCTGGCGGACTACATCAACGAGTCTGAGCCCTACGCCTTCTACATGAATCCCCTGCCCAACCTCTACTTTATGCGGGATCCGGCGGTGACCATCGGCGACGGCCTGAGCATCAGCGCCATGGCCACCCGGGTCAGACGGCGGGAGAGCATGTACATCGACTATATCTACAGACACCATCCCTTGTTTGCAAACTGCCATCAGAAGAAATACTACGACTACGATAAATTCTTCTCGGTGGAGGGGGGAGACATCCTGATTTTGAGCGACGAGGTGGTGGCCGTGGGCTGCAGTCAGCGCACCGACGTGGAGGGCATCGAGGTGCTGGCCCGAAATCTCTTTGCCGACCGGGAGAACCTGAAGGGGGTTCTGGCGGTGAAGATTCCCAAGGACCGGGCCTTTATGCACCTGGACACGGTGTTTACCATGGTGGATTACGATAAGTTTACGGTGTATCCGGGGATTTTGCCCCGGGTGGAGACGGTGATGATCCGCCGGGGTGTGGGGGATCACCTGAGCTACGAGCCCATCGGCGATCTGAAAACGGCCCTGAAGCAGGCCCTGGGCCTGCCGGCCATCAAGCTCATCGAGAGCGGCGGCGGCAATCCCGTGGCGGCGGCCAGGGAGCAGTGGAACGACAGCACCAACACTTTGGCCATTGCCCCGGGGGTTATTGTGGCCTACGGCCGCAACGAGCGCTCCAATGCGGTGCTCAGGGAAAACGGCATCGAGGTCATCGACATCGAGGCCTCGGAGCTGGTTCGCGGCCGGGGCGGTCCCCGATGCATGACTATGCCCTTAAATCGAGACGCTCTGTAAATTTAGCATCATTGGCCATGAATCGGCCGCCAGGGTGTTGAAAATATACAGACTTTAGGTTAAAATGACACATATGAAATTCAAGGGACAGCGTGGGATTTCGGTTAAAAGTCAAAATCTTGTGCATTTATAAATAAAAGCTAAAGAATGCATAAATATTCGTTTTTATCCGAAGGATACCTGACCAGAAAATCTGGAAGGAATCTGCACTGCCTTTAAAATACAATTTCAGGAGGGAACCATGGGGATTAGTTTAAAAGGACGTCATTTTCTGACGCTGAAGGATTACACACCGGAGGAAATCAATTATCTTTTGGATTTGGCGGCGGAGTTAAAGGCAAAAAAGAAGCGCGGAGAACGGGGCGATCTTCTGGCAGGCAAAAATATTGTGCTGCTCTTTGAAAAAACCTCGACCCGCACCCGCTGTGCCTTTGAGGTGGCCGGCTACGACGAAGGCGCCAATGTGACCTTCTTGACCAACAGCCAGATGGGCAAAAAGGAATCCATCGAGGACACGGCCAAGGTTTTGGGGCGCTTCTACGACGGCATCGAGTTTCGAGGCTTTAAACAGGAAACCGTGGAGGCTTTGGCCGAGTTCTCCGGCGTGCCGGTGTGGAACGGCCTCACCGACACTTACCATCCCACCCAGATCCTGGCGGATATGCTGACCATCAAGGAGCACTTCGGCGATCTTACGGGCCGCAAGCTGGTCTACGCTGGTGACGCCAGAAACAACATGGGCAACTCCCTGATGATCGGCTGCGCCAAGCTGGGCATGCACTTTGCTGCGGTGGCCCCCAAAGAACTCTTCCCCGATGCCGCGCTGGTTGAAGAAATGCGGGCCCTCTGCGAAACCACCGGCGGCAGCATCACCCTCACCGAGGACATCGCCCAGGGCGTTAAGGGTGCCGATGCGGTTTACACCGACGTCTGGGTGTCCATGGGCGAGGAGGATCAGATGGCAGAGCGCATTGCCCTGCTGAAAAAATATCAGGTCAATGCGGCCATGCTCGAGGCCACAGGAAACCCCGAGGTCATCTTCCTCCACTGTCTGCCCGCCTTCCACGACGAAAACACCGCCGTTTCCGCCGACGTCAAGGCCCGCTTTGGCTTTGCCGAAATGGAGGTCACCGACGAGGTCTTCAGAAGCCCGGCCTCCAAGGTCTTCGACGAGGCCGAAAACAGAATGCACACCATCAAGGCGGTGATGTGCGCCACCTTGAGCGACAAATTGTAAGAGATAAGGAGAATACAGCATGAATATTGAAAACATCACATCCCTGCAAAATGGTTCAGATATCCGCGGCATCGCCATGGAGGGGGTCAAGGGCGAGCACGTCACCCTGACCCAGGACATGACCATGAAAATTGCCTACGCCTTCAGCGCCTGGCTCAAGGCCAAGCTGGGCACAGACAGGCTGGCGGTGGCCGTGGGCCGGGACAGCCGCCTGACGGGGCAGCACCTGGCCCAGGCGGCCTGCATGGGGCTGGTCAGCGACGGCAACCAGGTCTATGACTGCGGCATCGCCACCACCCCGGCCATGTTTATGACCACCCTGGATCCCGAAATGAACTGCGACGGCGCCATCATGATCACCGCCAGCCACCTGCCCTTCAACAGAAACGGCATCAAGCTTTTCACCAAGGAGGGTGGCCTTAATAAAGAAGACATTGCCGAAATTCTAGCCTCGGCCGAAACCATTGCCACCGAATTTAAGGCCGGCGGCAAGCGGGAGGACTATGCCTTCATTCCCAAGTACGCCGCCAATATCGTAAAGATGATCCAGGACAAAACCCAGATGGAAAAGCCCCTGGCGGGGTCTAAAATCATCGTGGACGCCGGCAACGGCGCCGGGGGCTTCTTTGCTAAACTGGTGCTGGAGCCCTTGGGAGCCGACACCGAGGGCAGTCAGTTTTTAGAGCCCGACGGAAATTTCCCCAATCACATTCCCAACCCCGAGGACGCCGGGGCCATCGAGGCCATCACCTCGGCGGTGATCAAGCACAAGGCGGACATGGGGATCATCTTTGACACCGACGTCGACAGAGCTGCCATCATCGACGAACAGGGCCACGCCATCAACAGAAATGGCTTCATCGCCTTCATCGCCAGCATCCTGCTGGCCGAGTATCCCGGCAGCACCATTGTCACCGACTCCGTCACCTCCACGGGCCTTACAGAATACATCGAAGGTCTGGGGGGCAAGCACCACCGCTTTAAACGCGGCTACAAGAACGTCATCAACGAGGCCATCCGCTTAAACGCCGAGGGGACAGAAACCCATCTGGCCATGGAAACCAGCGGCCACGGCGCCATCAAGGAAAATTATTTCTTAGACGACGGCGCCTACCTGGTGACCATGGCGCTGATTAAATTTGCCCAGCTCCACAAGGAAGGCAAGCCCATCTCCGACTTCCTCAAGGGACTTAAGGAGCCGGCGGAGGCCACCGAGGTGCGCTACCACATCGAGGCACCGGACTTTAAAACCTTTGGTGCAGGCGTGCTGGAGGCCTTTAAAAAATACGCCGAGGCCCAGGAGGGCTGGAGCCTGGTGGAACCCAACTACGAAGGTATTCGTGTGGCCTGCGGTGACGACGCCGGCAAGGGTTGGTGCCTGATGCGCATGTCCCTCCACGATCCCATCATCCCGCTGAACATCGAATCCGACGAGGTCGGCGGCTGTGGGAAAATCCAGAAAATCATCGATAAATTTTTGAAGGATTTTCCGGAATTAAAGCGGTAGTATAAGAAACTAGGATGAGATAACGATGGGAGGCAGCAATGCCTCCTGTCTCTTTTTTGAGGTGCATTTAGCGCCTTTTTTTGTTTTTTGGCGAAAACAGCGGCGAAATGCTTTTGGGGAATCAAAAAGGCCCAAAATGGATAAAAACTTTCTCTTTTGAGTTGGCAAAAAATGAGGTTAAAAGTATAAAATTTAGGTAAAAAGAAATCTTTCATAAATAAAATTTGGCGATTTCCAAAATTATTGCGTCAAATACTAGACTTTTTGACGCAAACATATCAGGATTAAACAGAGCATAAAAAGGTGATGGTTATAAGCAATTTTATTTAATTAAGTGCATTGAATTCATAAATTTTCTGCTTTTATATTATACATGTTTTGCGTCAAAAAGTCTGACTTTTGACGCATTTTGTGATAATAGACATGAAAGAGGTAAGAAAAGACCCTAAGGGAAGGAGAATAAGGCGAAATGAAGAAAATGGCAAGTAGTCTGAAGCGATGGATGACTTTAGCGCTGGTCATGGTACTGCTCATTGGGCTGGTACCGGCAGGCGCCTGGGCCGAAGTGATCACCGATGTCACCACACCGGAGACCACCGTGGACCAAAGTCAGGATACCACTTTGGACAGCGACCAGGATCAGGCAGATCAAACGGATACCGACACCGAGGACGTTGTTGACGATGGCGAAGATGCAAACGTTAGCGATGCCCAGGATACGGCGGAGGATAATGGAGAAGCGTCCGCGGCCGTTCTGTCCGATGATGGCGAGGATACCCTCTACAGCAGCGAGGCAGCACCGGCGGCAGCAACATGGGACAGCAGCTACGATGACTACACCGTTCAGGGGATGACCCCGACGGGGACGACGGTGAATCTGTTTGATTATAGTGTAGATGGACAGGATTACTGGCGGAATAAGGGAAATAATACAAATGCCGGTATTAACAGCATTGACACTAGAACCGTCCATCGTTTGCGTTTTGGTCAGGGTGGACCAGAGGGTTATGATGTTAATGGTTGGTACCAAAAAGGTGATATCGTTAAGGGTATTGTTAAAAATCAGCTAGTGAACGGTTATCCCCAATTAGACAAGAATGTAAGTGCAGGAAATAGGGTGGGAAATGCAAGTGTTATAGATGAAGATGAATCCCTGGCCTATCTTTTTGATCCAACCGTTGATCATGAGGGTAAGACATCCTATGCCAATGTGGATGGTCTCTTCCAGATAGATCAAAACGGTTATTATTATTACAATAGCCAGAGTAGGGAATACGACAGGACTCAGAATCCTAATCCGGCAACCTCCTACGACTCAGCTAATTATGCTGTTTATGATGAAGCTACCAACAGTTTTAAATTGATGAATAGCTGGGGCGTTGGAACTACTGGAGGCAGTGATGGTGTTGCGGAACGGGCCCAGGGGCAGTTTTTCCCCTTTGATTCTCCCAGCAGTGTCTTTACTATAAATAGTGGATCATTAAATACAAATGGTGTAACATCCACCAGTGCCTTAAGAAATTCGAATCAGGCATCAACTGCCAATAATCCGGGTCTGAATCATTACTTTGGTTTGACCATGAGCACTCGCTTTATCCAGCAAAATGGCGGTTACACAAAACCGGAAGGCGAGGATGGCAGGAAGCCAGTAACCTATGAGTTCTCCGGCGATGACGACGTTTGGATCTACATCGACGGTGTGCTGGTAGCCGATTTAGGTGGGATGCGCAACAAAGCTTCGGTAGAAATAAATTTCAGCACTGGAGTTATTACTATTACGGATAACGGTGTTAGTAGAACGACGAGCCTTGCAGAGGCTTTTGAAAAGGCAGGGGTAACGGATAACCTTTATACAAATAGCGCTGGCAATAAAATTTTTGCCGACAATACCTACCACACGCTGAACTTTTACTACCTGGAACGTGGCCACGGCAATTCCAATCTCTCATTGAAGTACAATTTACAGACCGTGCCCGAAAGCGATATTGTCAAGGTAGACCAGGTGGGTGATAAGATCGCTGGTGCAGGATTTGAGCTCTACGCTGCTGAAGTTGATAATAATGGCAATTATACAGTAAAAGATGAAAACAAACCTATTGCCGTCATGACCACTAACACTAATGGTGAGGCAGTGCTTGAAGATGCAGAGGATGGCAGTATTCTTAGCCTCGATGATTTGGCAAACAAAGGAGCACTTAATTTTATACTTAGGGAGACGAAGAAACCTACAGGCTATCGCTCGGCGGGGGATGTCTGGCTCAGGCTTCAGGAAATGAACGATCATTACGTGCTGTTGTGCAGCAACCGCTTTACCACCGGCGCCAACGCCGTGGGGAAGGTGCGGACCACAGCACCAAATAAGCCTCAGTATTATTTACGAGCAAATGACCCCACTAGTGCAACCGATGTTCCGATGCCAAACAATCAGCTTGACGGTACCATGTTTGCCGTGGTGATGAAGTATACCGGAGAAGTTAACGAGAGTACTAATTTAGCTAGTACTTCAAATTTGAGTAACCAGGAAAATTGGCATCCCGTTTCCGGAGATCCTATCAAAGGTTGGAATGTTTATGACACCTATTCTATGGAGAATATCATAGAGGCGGCTAAAGAAAATCCCTACACCTTTAAACTGGAATCCGACGGCAGCTACAAGGTGGACGTCGAAAACATGCCCGGGGATATCATGACTTACTATTATCTTTTAGGAGAAGGTGAAAAGGGTAAGGCCCGTTACACCATCACCTACTTCTATACCACGGAAGATGATATTAATAAAGCTGATAAAGACAATACCTACCGATTGGTAACCACCACAGAAGATACTAGTGACACCTCCATCTACGAACGTGCCTTCTCGGCCAATGTCTACGTGCCCAATATCTCCAACAACCTGTTTGTACAGAAGGTGGATCAGGAGGGTAATGCCCTGACGGGTGCGGAATTTACGCTTTACCGTGATGATCAAGTAAGTATATCGAATGATGGAAAGCTTGCGGTTAATAGTAATGTACAAGATAGTGATTTAAAGAAACTTACAACAGAGAATTTAACAAAAGAAAAAGACGACATTAAGTTAGACGGCGGTGGGATTTTCAGAAAACTGCCCGTCGGCACCTATTATCTTGTAGAAACCAAGGCACCCCAAAGTACAGATAGTAGTACCTATGTAAAAAGCGATCAAATCACCGAGGTGGTTGTAGACAACACCGGCGTGTATGTGGATGCCGGCGAAGCGAATGATGATGTTCAGGTTCTTCGCGGTGTAGGCTCACTGGTCAGCTCTCTGGCACTTTATGCCACCGATGATGGGGTGGACGTTACTCTGAGAAACATTAAGGCGGCATTGCAAACAACCACTGATTATAATGGCGAAGCAACAACCTGGAATCCGACAACATTTAAAGATGAAGATTACAAGCATCTGCTATACAATACGGCAGAAGCAGACCTTAATTACAAACCAATTGACAAAAATGAGGAGGCTGTCTTCACCGTCGATGCAGGCTGGTCCAAGCTGGCCGTCCAGCAGTGTGCTGAGAAAGAGCATCAAGGTGATATAGAAGGGAAGAATGTCAATTACATTGACTTAAAAAATCAAGACATCTCCACCGTCTTCTCCGGCACCAATATCGTCAAGGTCACCAACAAAAAGGCTGGCGCTTTGACGGTAAGCAAGGCAGTGACGGGGCTGGCAGAGGAAGAAAGCGATAATACAAAATTTAGCTTTACTCTGGATCTGACAGGTCAGAGCAACAACAGCCTTACCTATACAACGACAGGTACAGTTACGGTGGACGGCGGAACAACAAATTCAGAGGGTATTAATACAGTGAATATAACTGAAGGCAAGGTTACCTTCACCCTCACCAAGGACAGCCAAATCACTTTTGATGGTTTCACAAAATCTACGGATGACATAAAATACACCGTAACAGAAGCAACAAACAATGCCTACCAAACAAGCTACAGTGTCAATGGTGGAAGTGCAGTAGATGGCAATTCAACACAGCAGACCCTTAAGCTGGATGACACCAACACCGTAGCCTTCACCAACGAAAAGCTCCACACCCTGTCGGTTACAAAGAATGTTGAAGGGAAATACGGCGATATGAGCAGCCCCTTTGATATTGAAGTGACCATTGCCGATTTTGCCAATCAAAAGGGTATAGCTTATACCATCGGTAATACACAAATGGAAGCAGACTTTGATGCGAATGGTAAAACCACCATCAAACTGTCTAACGGTCAAACCGCTGTATTCTCTGGCATAAAAGCAGAAACAAATGCCAGTGTAAAAGAAACAGATACGAAAGCAGATCAATACAAAGTAAGTTATACCAAGGGACAGAATGACAGCTATACTGAAGGTACAACATTTGAAATTTCAGCCACCGATACCGACAACACCATTACAGTAACCAACACCAAAGACACCCCACCAGACACCCTGCTGGACATCAACAACCCCGGCACCTGGGCCCTGGTCACCGGTGTGGCGGTGCTTGGCTTAATGCTTCTGGCCATTGTGGCAAAACAGCGTAAACGGCGCTTAAGATGAAAAGAATAAACAAAGGCTCGAGGCAGAGCCCTGAAGCTAGGGCCCCCCGGGCAAATAAACCGCCTTCTCTGGCCGAGGATCTCGTCTATCTGCTGGCGAAAATGGGCGTGGTGGCCATCGTCATCTTCGCCCTCTTCGCCTTCGTCTTTGGCCTGACCCCCGTGACCGACGCCGGCATGGAGCCGGCCTTCAACCCCGGGGATCTGGTGATGTACTACAGATTAGATAAGGACTACAGCCAGTCCGACGCCATTGTGGTGGAAGCCGATGGCGAAAAACAGATACGGCGGGTCGTCGCCAAGGGTGGCGACACCGTGGATTTTACCGATCAGGGCCTGGTCATCAACGGGGCCCTTCAGCAGGAGCCGGATACGGCTACCAAAACCCTGCCCTACGAGGAGGGGGTAAGCTACCCCATAACCCTGGCCGAGGATGAGGTCTTCGTGCTGGGAGACGCCCGGGACGGCGCCTCGGACAGTCGGGCCTACGGCCCTGTAAAGCTTTCTGACACCTGTGGCAAGGTCATGGCCCTGCTGCGCAGGCGGCAGTTTTAACACCAAACGATTGTAAAGGGAATAATCCCAGCAATAAATAAATCTTAATGGAGGATAGAAATGAAATTCAAAGAATTTAAACGGCTTTTAAAATCCGCAGCGGTAACCCTGGTTACCACAGCGTTATGCTTTGGGGCGGTGAGCCCGGCGTTGGCTGCGCCAGTAGAAGGAGATGCTTTCACATTTACCAAGACAATCGAAATGGATAAAAATGTAGATTTACCGAATGATTTAACATTTACTTATGCGGTAGCACCTACAGCCCCAGCTCCAGCGGATGCTTTTACTATTGACAATGTAACAGCTGCGAATTTTGGAACTCCGACTACAGTTAATAGACTGAATACTTATACAGTGAATCGCGATATTCAAGTCGATGTTACAAAGTTTACACATGCTGGATCGTACACCTATACAGTAACAGAAACTGATAACTATACTGATACTGCTACAAAGACACTTTCGACCAAGGAAGGAACACCTACAACCTATACAGTAGAAGTAGTGATTGCCAATGATGATACAGCTGCCACTAAGTTGAAAGTTGATAGAATAGCAATTTCTAGTGTTGGTGCAACTGAAAAATCAGGAGCAATGTCCTTCGCAAGTCAGCTTGAAAAAACGACATCAACTAATGATGGAAATGAATTAACCGTAACTAAAAGAGTTTCTGGCGATTATGCAGATAAAGAGCATGCCTATAAATTTACATTTAAAATTACAGGTTTAGCTGCATTAGAGGCTCAAGGCGCTACATATAGTGTAGCAACTACTCCTTCTACTGAAAGTTTAACAGCAGCTATCGGTGTAGGTGACAGCTTTGACTTTTATTTAAAAGACGGAGAATCCATAACAATTTCAAACTTACCTGTCGGTACACAATATGAAATCACAGAAGATTTGGAAAATATCCAGAATGCAGGTTCTTATGTTACTACTTTGGATAATACAACTTTAGCACCAACTGATATTACTTATACAGCAAATACAAAGACCGCAAGCGGCGCACTCGATGATGTAACAAATAGTATTACATATATCAATGCTTTAAATAATATTACACCCACCGGTCTCTTCATCGACAACCTGCCCTATCTGCTCCTGGCAGCCATCGGCGCAGCAGGCATTGCCTTCTACATGGTCAGCCGTCGGAGACAGTACCAGGGCTAAGCCTTGAGTGTTCAAAAGCCTTCCGGCGGACGACGTGTTATACAAATCATCGACGGGGCGGTCAACACCGCCCTGCTGATGATTTTTGTCATACTGCTGGCCCTGGGGGCCTACGGCCTCTGGGACTCTAACCAGGTCTATGTGAAGGCCCTGGAATCCTACACCCAGTACAAGCCCGACCACAAAGACAACCTCTCCTTTGAAGAGCTTAAGGCCATCAACGGCGACGTCTTTGGCTGGCTGACCATCTACGGCACCCACATGGACTATCCTCTGGTTCAGGGGAAGAACAACCAGCAGTACATCAACACCAGCGCCAAGGGAGAATTTGCCCTGTCCGGGGCCATTTTCCTGGACTATCGAAACGCTAAGGATTTCAGCGATTTCAACAGCATTATCTTTGGCCATCACATGGATAAAAACGCCATGTTTGGCGATTTGACAAAGTACAACGACCAGGCCTGGTTCGACAGCCATCTCACAGGTAATCTGTATTACGACGGCGCTGACCACGGTCTTGAAATTTTTGCCTTCTTAACTGCCGACGCCTACGACACCAACCTCTACAGCCCGGGGCTGGTTCTGGCCTACGATCAGAACATGTACCTCAGGCATATCAAGGAGCTGGCGGTGCACTACCGGGATATCGACGTCGATAACGACGACAGAATCGTGCTTTTGAGCACCTGTACCGACGCCACAACCAACGGCCGGGAGCTGTTGGCGGCCAAAATCACCGACGAGACCTTCGAGAATCCCTACGCAGCCCAGGACGCCGAAAATCAGCAGGCGGGGGTCTTAGACGCCCTCAGAAACTGGTTTGCCCGCTTCAATGGCTGGTGGCTTTTATTGCCAGCGGTCATGATCTTGCCGGCGGCGATTCTCAGGCTTAAGCGTCTGGCGGCACAGAGAAAGAGAGAAAAGCGATGAAAAATTTGAAAAGAACAGTCGCAGCGCTGCTGGTGACCCTCCTTTGTCTGGGAGGCATCGGCGCTTCAGCTTTTGCAGAGGAGCAGAGCGAAGCGACGGTTACCCTGCCCGTCACCCAGATTTTTAATCTGTCCGGGGATGCGGCAGAGGCAGCCGAGGACTGCAGCTATCAGCTGGTGGGGGACGCCGACGAGCCTATGCCCCAGGGCAGCATCGACGGCATCTACACCTTTACCCTCAAGGGGACCACCGAGGCGAAGCTGAGCATGACCTATGCCCACGCAGGGGTCTGGCACTACACCCTGAAGCCCGTGGCCCTGCAGACCGGCGAGGGCTACAGCTGCGAGGATAAAACCTATCAGATTGACGTTTACGTTAAAAACACCGACGACGGCGGCCTGCTGCCGGAGGTTGTGGTCAGCGACGAGGCCACCGGACAGAAAACCGACGGTCTGGTCTACACCCACAGCTTCCAGGGCAAGGTGCCCCAGAGCACGCCTCAGGACAACGTGGCCACCGGTATTTCAAGTGAAAATCTGCTGTACCTGGGATTGATTCTGGGGGCCATTTTGCTGGCGGCAGTTAAAAACAGAATAAGCAAAGCCCGTTCCTAGCTAAAGCTTACAAGCCTGCGGAAGGGCATAAAAAAACAGGAGACCCGGCGATGAGGCTGGGGCTCCTGTTTTTTTGACGAAAATAAAGCTTCGTTTTATTATTGCTGTAATACTTTGAAGCTGTTATAATTAATACAAGGGTACTGCCATATAAGCGGTAGGCGGTTAGTCCTTCAGCAGAGGGACTGTGACCCTCTGATTACATAGAAACCCTTAGGGGAATCAGTTGGAAAGGAGGGCTAAGCCAATGAGTATCTTGGATTTCATTGCAGTGATAGGCTTCGGCTTAACCTGCTTTAGTATCGGATATACATTCGGTAAAGATAGTCATAAACCACAAAAATAACCGCCCACGTCTGACAAACTAAAAGGCGGCTATTTTTGTCACTTTTATATCGGACTAACCGTCTATCGGCAGTACTCTTTTTCTATCGTTATGATACCACGCTTTAATTAAAATGTCAAAAATTCCCTAACAAATCTTAGTGAATTCCTTCTAAATAGCAATAAGTTTTTCTAAATTTCTTCTAAATATCGAGAAATCTATAAGACGCAATACCATTTCAGCAATAACACAAAAGCTCCACCGCATTCAAAGGCGGTGGAGCTTTTGATCTATAAGTAAAAATTTATTAAGGAGACTAGCTAAGGCTGCAGCGCTATTTGCCAGCATCCAGCTTCTGTCTGTTGAAATAATCGCGTGTTTCCTTGACCACGACTCCATTTAAGGCCACCAGGGCGATGAGGTTCGGGAAGGCCATGAGGCCGTTGAAGACGTCGGCGATGTTCCAGACGGCTTCTACAGTCATGTAGGGGCCGATGAAGATGGCTAAGATGTACAGCCATTTGTAGACCAGCACGGCGGTTTTGCTGCCGCCGGATAAGTATTCCAGGCAGCGTTCGCCGTAGTAATCCCAGCCCAGGATGGTGGTGAAGGCGAAGAACACCAGACAGATCATCAGGATAAAGGAGGGCACTGCCGAGGGCAAAAAGCCGAGGCCGCTCTGGAAGGCCTTGGTGGTGATGCCGATGCCTTCCAAGCCCGGGGTTTCCCAGGCGCCGGTGATGACGATGCACAGACCGGTCATGGTACAGATGATGATGGTGTCGATGAAGGTACCGGTCATGGAGATTAAGCCCTGACGCACCGGCTCCTTGGTTTTGGCCGCAGCGGCGGCGATGGGGGCGGAGCCCAGACCAGATTCGTTGGAGAAGATGCCTCGGGCAATCCCCTTCTGCATGGCCACGATCATGCTGCCCACGATACCGCCGGTAACCGCCGAGGGATTGAAGGCGCCCTCCACGATGGTGACGATGGCGGCGGGAATATGGGTGATATTGCAGATGAGAAGCACCAGGGCAAAGACGACGTAGAGCACCGCCATAAAGGGCACGATGATTTCAGAGACCCTGGCGATACGTTTGAGGCCGCCCAAGACAACGGCGGCGACACAGATGGTGACGATGATGCCGGCGATGGCCACGGCCCAGGAGTATTCCATACCGAAGATATTGAAGGTCAGGGCGCTGTTGGGATCGAAGAAGTCCTTGACGGCGCTGGAAATCCCGTTGACCTGGGTGAAGGTGCCGATGCCGAAGAGACCGACGCACATGCCGAAGAAGGCGAAGAGACAGGCCAGCCATTTCCAGCCCTTGCCCATGCCGCGTTCAATGTAGTAGAAGGGACCGCCTAAAACGTGGCCGTCGTCGTCAACGGTTCTGTATTTGATGGCCAACAGGCCCTCGGCGTACTTGGTAGCCATCCCCAAAAGGGCGGCAACCCACATCCAGAACAGGGCCCCGGGGCCGCCGGCGGCGATGGCCGTGGCGACACCGACGATATTGCCGGTGCCGATGGTGGCCGACAGGGCGGTACACAGGGCGCCGAAGCTAGAGACCTCGCCGTGGCCGTCCTCCTCGTTCTGGAACATAAATCTGAAAGCCTTGGGCAGATGACGGAGCTGTAAAAAGCCCATGCGCGCTGTTAAAAGCAGCCCCACCGCGAGAATGAAGATAATCAGGGGGAGCCCCCAAACCCATTCGTCGACGATCTTAATCCAAGTGTTGACCGTAGATAAAACATCCATTTTTCTTTTCCTCTTTTCTTTGAAGTTTGTTTTGCTTCCCCGGATTTAGGGAAACAAAAAAAGCCGGGACATGCGTCCGGCCTTCCAGAGAAAAGACAATAGCCGTTATAAATAGAGCGGTTGCTGTATTTATAATTGTCGCTCTGTCCTTTTGCCTGAGAGACTCAGCAGACTTGGTCTGCCTTACACCTTCGGCGCCCGCTGGATTTGCGTCCGCGGAACTCTCCAGAGTGCCAGAAAAAATATTCCTAACAAAAATAATATTAGCACAGCTTGTATACACAAATCAAGGGAAAAATAAAAAAACTTTAGCAGTGCAAAATAAAACAGTGCAAAAGCAGCGGCGGCTTTGTGGAAAAATCAGGGGGCCCCGGCAGGAAAAGTGCCAGGGACGAGCCTTTAATTTTGTAAAAATCAGTGGCAAAATTCCAAAAATGTGGTATGATAATCTGTAATGATTATAAATAAAATTATCCTTACAGGATGCAGAGGGTTTTATAGAAATATTCAGAATAGGAGGAACAGAGCACAATGAGCTTTTTGACACAGATACCCCCGGTGGGCCAGGCCCTGGTGGCCGGTCTCTTTACCTGGGCCGTCACGGCCCTGGGCTCGGGGATGGTTTTTTTCTTTAAAGAGATCAACAAGAAGGTTTTAAACGCGATGCTGGGCTTTGCGGCGGGGGTTATGGTCGCCGCCAGCTTCTGGTCGCTTTTGGCGCCGGCCATCGAGATGGCCGAGGACGGTCCGCTGCCGGCCTGGGTGCCGGCGGTGGTGGGCTTTCTGGGCGGCGGCGCTTTTCTGCTTTTGGTGGACCACATCATGCCCCATATTCACTTTGGCACCAACCACGAGGAGGGGATTCACACCTCCTGGCGCAGAAGTGTGCTCTTGGTTTTGGCCATCACTTTCCACAACATCCCCGAGGGGCTGGCCGTGGGGGTGGCCTTTGGCGGGCTGGCCTCGGGCAATGAGTACGTCACCATGGCCGGGGCCATCTCCCTGGCTTTGGGGATTGGCCTGCAGAACTTCCCCGAGGGGGCGGCGGTGTCCATCCCGCTGCGCAGGGAAAACATGAGCCGCCGGAAGGCCTTTATGTATGGCCAGTTTTCGGGGATGGTGGAGCCCATCTCCGCGGTGATCGGTGCGGCGGCGGTGGTGTTCATCGACCCCATTTTGCCCTACGCCCTGGCCTTTGCCGCCGGCGCCATGGTCTACGTCGTGGCCGAGGAGCTGATTCCTGAATCCAGGCTGGGGCACGACGGTGAGGGGGACATTGCCACCATCGGCGTCATGGTCGGTTTTGCGGTGATGATGCTTTTGGACGTCGCCCTGGGATAAAAAGAAAGGACAAGGACAATGCTCGTATTAGGACCACATATTTCCATTGCCAAGGGCTTTAAGGCGGCGGGCTGCGAAGCCCTGAAGGTGAATGCCAACACCTTTCAGTTTTTCACGAGAAATCCCCGGGGCGGCAACGCCAAGGCCCTGGATTTTGAGGATATCGCAGGGCTCAGGGAGATCATGGCGGAAAATAATTTCGGCCCCCTGCTGGCCCACGCCCCCTACACCCTGAATATGGCCTCCAACAAGGCAGAAACCAGAGACTTTGCCAAAAGGGCCTTCAAGGAGGATTTGGAGCGTTTAAAGGTCATTCCCTGTCACCTCTACAACTTTCATCCCGGCAGCCACGTGGGCCAGGGCTCGGACAAGGGCATCGATCTCATCGTCGAGATCTTAAATGAGTGTATCGCCGAGGATCAAAAGACCATCGTGCTTTTAGAGGCCATGGCCGGCAAGGGCAGCGAGGTGGGCTTCGACTTTGCGGAGCTTCGGGCCATCATCGACGGGGTGGAGCTGTCCGACAAGCTGGGGGTCTGTATGGATACCTGCCACGTCTACTCCGCGGGCTACGACATCAAGGCGGACCTGGACGGGGTGCTTGAGACCTTCGACAGCATCGTCGGCCTCGACCGGCTTAAGGCTTTGCACTTGAACGACAGCATGACGCCCTTCGGCAGTCACAAGGACCGCCACGAGAAGCTGGGCTTCGGCAGCATCGGCATCGACACCTTTGTCAATATCGTCAGACATCCGGCCCTGAGGGACAAGCCCATGTTTTTGGAGACCCCCCAGGAAAAATTTCTGGATTACAAAAAGGAAATCGATTTGCTTAAGGAGGCGGCGCAGTCCTAGACAGGACGGTTATTTTTAAAATTGAAAAGAAAAATTTTGTATGGTTGACTTTTGACGTTGAAATCGATATAATGTCTATACAAGTAAAAACATGCATAAAACGCAACATAGCCATGAAGGTTTGTTTCCAAAGCAATTGGAAGGAAGGCTTCATGGTTTTTTATTTTTTGATTGTGGCAGCAAGGTGAAGAATGCTTCTGGAGTGTGAGCTCAGCTCTGGGGATTAAAGTAATCACAAAGCTTTCTTTTACTTTTACATAGATAAAAACACTTCAGGAGGAAAATGAAGAAATGAAAAAACGATGGATTGCTTTGTTGCTGACAGCGGTATTGATGACTGCAGCTCTGGTGGGCTGCGGCGGCACAGGTGATGACAACGGCGAGATATCCAAGGAAAACACCCTGGTCTACGGCGCTGAATTCGAGGATGATAAGATCAATCCGGTGCTGTCCACCACCTACGAGGATGATTTTCTGTTCAGGGGGCTGATGCGCCAGGATAAAAACTGCACCCCCCAGAAGGACATTGCCAAGGAGGTGGAGATCAGCGCAGATAAGCTGACCTACATCTTTACCCTGAGGGACGACGTCAAATTTCACGACGATGAAGGCCTGACGGCCGACGACGTGGTTTTTACGATTAAGAGCATCATGGACCCTGCGGTTAATTCCGGCCGTGCCACGGAGTTCCAGGAGGTTGCCAGCGTGGAAAAACTGGAGGACTACAAGGTGAAAATCACCCTCAAGCAGGAATTTCCGCCCCTTTTGGACAAGCTGACGGTGGGCATCGTTCCCGAGCATATTCTGGCGGGCCAGGACATCAATGCGGCGGAGTTCAACCACAACCCCGTGGGCACAGGCCCCTACAAATTTGTGAGCTGGACCACCGGCGAATCTTTGACCATGACTCGTTTTGAGGATTACTACGGGAAAGCCCCCCAGATCGAAAACGTGATCTTTAAATTTTTGCCGGACTACAACACCCGGGCCATGCAGCTGGAATCCGGCGAGGTGGACTTTACCTTCTTAGAGCCCAGCCAGGTTGAGAAGATTGAAAACGGGGAGAACACAAGGGTTTACAAGTGCAGCACGGCGGACTACCGCTGTATGAACTACAATTTTGCAGTGACGGATCTCTTTGAGGATGTCAGGGTGAGACAGGCCCTGAATTACGCCACCAACCGGGAGGATATTGTAAAGAGCATCGCCCACGGCTACGGCTATGCGGCCTACTCGCCGCTGCAGGCCAACAAGTACGTCAACGAAGACGTTGAAAAATACGATTACGACGTGTCCAAGGCCGAGGCCCTCTTTGCCGAGGCGGGCTGGATTAAAAATGCCGAGGGCATCCTGGAAAAGGATGGCAGAGTCTTTGCCTTTACCTTAACGGCTCCCATCAGCGACGAGGTGCGGGTGAACATCGCCAATGCTTTGGCCTCGGAGTGGAAAAAAATCGGCGCCTTAGTGAAAGTGGACGCCCTGGACTGGAACGCCATCGATATCTTTAAGTGCGAGGCCTTTGTGCTGGGCTTTGGCAGCCCCTTTGACGCCGATACGGACACCTATCCCATGTTTGTGTCCACCCAGAATGCGGCCCCGGGGCAAAATTACGGCAGCTACAATAATGCCGCCGTCGACGCTGCCCTCCAGGCAGGCCGGGTGGGGACCTCCGACGCGGAGCGGGCAAAACAGTACGCCGCCTTCCAGCAGGCCTTTGCCGAGGATCCGCCCTACGACATGATCTGCTACCTCCAGGCCCTCTACGGCGCCAATAAACGGGTCTCTGGGGTCTCCGAGGAACGGGTGCTGGGTCACCACGGGGCGGGGATCTTCTGGAATATTGAGGACTGGTCCCTCGATGATTAGATTTGTCCTGGAGCGCCTGGCCCAGAGCGTCATCGTTTTGTTTTTGGTGACCATCGTCGCCTTCGGCATGATCAATGCGGCGCCGGGTGAGCCGGCGGCGGCCCTCTACGGCGGGCAGCTGGACCGGCTGACCCAGCAGGAGGTCGACAGAATCAATGAAAATCTGGGGCTCAACCGGCCCGTGGCCCAGCGCTACGCCATCTGGCTTGGGGACATGCTCCACGGTGAAATGGGGGTTTCCTACAGCGAGGGTCGGTCGGTCAACGCCATGATCGCCGACCGGCTGCCCAACACCCTGGTGCTGTTCTTTTTAGGCATGACCACCACTGTTCTGCTGGCGGTTTTGCTGGGGATGGCGGCAGGGCTGAGGCAGGGAAGCTTGCTGGACAGGGGCCTGACGGCCTTCAGCCTGGTAATCAACTGTATCCCCAGCTTTCTGGTGGCCCTGTTCTGTATCTTTGTCTTTTCTGTTCATCTCCACTGGCTGCCCTCGGCGGGAACCTCGACCCTGATGTCCGGCGGCGGATTTGCAGATCGTCTGAAATACCTGGTTCTGCCGGTGGCGGTGATCATCTGCAGCCACGTGGGCTCCTTCGCCCGCTTCATCCAGGAGCGCATCAAGGAGGAGAGCGGCAGCTACTACGTGATGGTGGCCAAGGCCAACCGCGTCGCCCAGAGAAAAATTGACGGGGGGATTCTCAAAAATGCCCTGGTGCCCTGTATCAATTACATCGGCTCCCACGTTCCCTCCTTTTTTTCAGGCTTTGTGGTCATCGAGACAGTTTTTGCCTACACGGGCATGGGGAGCATGCTGGTGAAGGCCATCGCCCTGAAGGATTATCCCGTGCTGATGGGCAGCATCCTCGTCATCGGCGTCGTGGTGGTGATCGGCATGTTCTGCGTCGATATGATCGCCATGATTTTAAATCCCAGAATGCGAAGGGAGGTTTTGTAGATGGTCTCACAAAAGGAGCTGATTGTCTTAAAGCCCAGGCCCCGGGGCCAGCTGGCGAAAAACCGCAGCCGGCAGCGTCTCTGGCTGGCGATTTTTGTGATCATCGCCGCAGCCTGCTTTTGCGCCCCGCTGCTGCCCCTTCAGGATCCCCTGGAGGTCAACCTGGGCAATGTGCTAAAGCCGCCGAGCCCCGAGCACCTCTTTGGTACCGATAATCTGGGGCGGGATGTCTTCTCCAGAACCCTCAACGGCGGGATCATCTCCCTGGGCATCGCGGTGATCTCCGCCACCTTCGGCATTTTGATCGGCATTGTCTACGGCGGCGTCAGCGGCTACGTGGGAGGCAAGGTTGACGCGGTGCTGATGCGCTTTGTGGAGATGCTCTACGCCATCCCCACGACCATCATCATCCTGTGCTTTCAGATGCTGATGACCAACAAGGTGGCGGGGCTTGTGGTCATCATGAGCCTAACCAGCTGGATGACCATGGCCAGGGTCATCCGGGGCCGGTTTATGGAGCTCAAGCAAAAGGAATTCGTCAGCCTGGCCCGGGGCATGAACACCCCCGCCTGGAAGATACTTTTTGGCCATTTGGCCAAGAACAGCATCTCCAGCATTATCATCGTCTTTACCTTTACCTTCTCCAGCGCCATCATGAACGAGGCGGCCCTAAGCTTTCTGGGGGTGGGGGTGCCCCAGGAGCTTCCCTCCTGGGGAAATATGATCTTTAATGCCCAGAACTACGTCCTGACCGGCGTCTGGTGGGCGGCCTTTTTCCCGGGGCTGTTCATCGTGATGAGTACCCTGTGCGTCAACTACATCAGTGAAAATCTAAAGCAAAGGTATATGATCGCCTAGACGGGCGAGGAGGCTTAAAGTGAAAAAAGAGGAACCAATATTAGAGCTAAAGCACCTCAGCCTGTTTCTGGCTGAGGCGGCAAAGGCGGATCAATGTCTGCTTCGGGATGTGACCATGGCGGTGCCCCGGGGAAAAATCACCTGCCTGGTGGGGGAGAGCGGCAGCGGCAAGAGCATGACCATCGCCTCGATTTTGGGCCTGACCCCGAGGGCCGCCTATTTTGGCGAGAACAGCAGCATTTTGTTTCGGGGCGAAGCCATCTTTTCGATTTTCCAGGATCCCATGAACGCCTTCAATCCATCCCAAAGGGTGGCAAGCCAGCTTTACGCCATGGCCAGGGGCTACAGGGACATCAAGAAAGAGGCCTTTGAGGTGGAATTTTGCGAGATTCTGTCGGCGCTGAGCTTTGAAAATCCCGGCCGCGTTTTGAGACAATACCCCTTTGAGCTCAGCGGCGGCATGCTCCAGCGACTGATGATCGGCTGCGGCATCTTGATCAAGCCCGCCTTGATGATCGCCGACGAGCCGACGACGGCCCTGGACGTCACCGTCCAGAAGGATATTTTAAAAACCCTGGTTAGAATCAATAAGACCCAGGGCACGACCATCCTGCTGGTCACCCACGACTTCGGGGTGGTGGCGGAAATTGCCGATGAGGTGGCGGTGATGCAGCGGGGGCGGATCGTGGAATGCGGCGATGTCTTTACCATCTTCGACCATCCCCGGGAGGACTATACCAGACAATTAATTCAGGCGACCTTTAAAGGAGGCGATGTACAGTGCTGATGCAGGTTTGCAATGTAAATAAATCCTACAGAGATCAGAGGATTTTGAAAGATATCAGCTTTGAGATTCGGCAGAATGAAATTTTGGGGCTGGTGGGGGAAAGCGGCTGCGGCAAGAGTACCCTGGCCCGGCTGATCACCCGCTTTGAAAAACCCACCGACGGTGTGATTCTTTATAAGAAGCAGAATATCCAGGGGCTCAGGCGGGAGGCTCTGCGGGCCTTTCGGCGAGAATGTCAGATGGTTTTTCAGGATAATCTCTCCTCCCTGGACCCCTCCATGAAAATTCTCAACACCCTAAAGGAGCCCCTGTCGAACAATTACAAAATCGGTGAGTCAGAAAAGCGCGAGAGGATACGGCGGCTGATGGATCAGGTGGATTTGAATGAAAAAATTCTGCCGCAGCTGCCGCAGGCCATCAGCGGCGGGGAGCGTCAGCGGGTCAATATCTGCAGGGCCCTGATGATGTCGCCGCAGCTGATGGTCTGCGACGAGATCACCTCCAGCTTGGACGTCATCACCCAGGCCAAGCTTTTGAGGCTCATCAAGGAGCTGGGGGATGCGCTGGGAATGACGGTGCTTTTCATCTCCCACGACATCGACGCGGTGAAGCGCATCAGCGACCGGGTGCTGGTCATGGCCCAGGGAGAGCTGGTGGAGACTCTGACCAGGGAGAACGGCTTTGTCTGCAGCCACCCCTACACCAAAAGGCTTTTTGCGGCACTGCCCATCTCCCATCCCTCGAAGCGGCAGGCCGCAGGGGCCTTTTAATATGAAATGCAGATAAAGAGATATTAAAAAATCGCCTGGCCATTATTGGCCAGGCGATTTTTTTAGGAAGATCATTGGACAAATGAAATTGTCGGTTAGGGTTTACCAAATATCTCCGATGGTAAAACCTTCGGGGAAGGGATCGGATTCGTCCAGCACCCACTTGTTGAAGCCGTAGATCCAGCACTGGCCGCCCACCACAGGGACGACGGCCTTGTGACCGTGGAAATCGTCGATTTCCTCGATGAGCTTTCCGGTAAACTGGATGCCCAAAAGGCCTTCGTTGACGATTTCTTCGCCGACCTTCAGACGGCCCCGGGCGTGTTCCACAGCCATCAGGGCGCAGAAGCCGGTGCCGCAGACGCCGCGGTCCAGGGCGCCGGTCCAGGTTTCGGGCTTGTCGAAATCCACGGGACCTGAGGCGTACCAGTTGGAGGTGCGGAAGTAGGTGCCCGGTGTCACCGGCGGCTGGTGCATCACCGACAGGGTGATGCCCACGCCGGGGTAATCCGGATGCTCTACCGGCAGCTGCTCGATGGCGGCGGTGGTGATTAAGGCGGAGAGCTTGGAGATCTCACGGCCGTTTTTGGGAATCAGCTCCAGGCCGTTGGGGCCGTACTGCTTAAACTGGGTGGCGTCGATGAGGCAGTAGAACATGCCGCCCCAGGCGATATCCACCCGCACCTTGCCCAGGTGGGGAACGTCGATTTCCGCATCCAGATAGACGGGGAAGGCCGGGACGTTTTCAAAGCTGACCTTTTTGACCTTGCGCTTTTCCATGTCGCACTGAGCCACGATGTGAATGAGACCAGCAGGCGCTTCTAAATTAAATTCCGTGATTTCGCCGGTCATGGGGACCTGGCCGGTTTCCAGCAGGGCTGTGGCTACAGCGATGGTGTTGCCGCCGCTCATCATGGGGTATTCTACCTGCTCCATGATGATGTAGCCCGCCGCACAGTCGGGGCGGTTGGTGTTGACGATGAGGTTGGCGCAGGTGGCCGGGATACCCCGGGGCTCCCTGAGCATCAGCAGGCGAATCTGATCGTCGTTGGCCTCCAGCCATTTACATTTTTCGTAGACCGTCTGTCCCGGAATGGAGGGCACACCGCTGGTGATGACTCTCAGGGGCTCTCCCTCGTGACATTCTACGCTGTCGAATTGTCTAATAAATGCCATATTTAAAACTCCCTTTTTCTTTTTTTAGAAAGGCGCAGGATGCCCAGGGCACAGCCCAGGGCCACCAGGGCGCCAACAATCATGTAAATCCAAATCATGCGGTAGGCCTGATCCGCCGGATAGCTGTCCAGCCAGGCGCCTACCTGGGTGAATATGAAGGCATCGGGCAAAAAGCCGATGGTAGAGATGATCCCTGCGGCGGCGCCGGACAGATGGACGGGGATTTTCGCCTCGTCCTGGGTGGCGTAGTAGACGCCGCGGATGCCCTGGGCCAAAAAGCCGATGATTAAAACCAGGGCAACCAAAAATAAGGTGGCGTTTGCGGGGCAGATGAGAATACCCAGGATGCAGGGGATCAAGAGCAGAGCGCCGACGGCGCAGGTCTTGGCCGAGGATTTAAAGACGTTGTCGGCCAAAATACCAAACAGAGGCATGGCCAGAAGGCCGACGCCGTATTGTCTGAAGGTGGCGATGGTGCTGACAAAGGTGTCAGACAGTCCGCCGATGCCCGTCATGTAGGGCGTGGAGTAGGACTGCAGGGAAAAGACGGTGTAGGTGCCGAAGATCAGGAAGGACACCAGCCACAGCCCCGGGTTTTTAAGCAGGGTGAGGTATTCCCCGGCATGGACCTTCTGGGGTGTGTCCGAGCTGGTCTCGTCCTTGATGTCCACCAAAAGAAACCAGGCCAGCACCGCGGTGAGAAAGTAGCAGACCGCGTAGAAGATCAAAACCCTGCGGATACCCATGGCCGCTCCGGCACTCTGGGATAAAATCAAGGTGCAGAGCATGGGCAGAAGGATACCGATGGTTGCCCGGATGCCTTCGGCAAAGCCGTAGTATTTTCCCTGGCCCTCCTTGCCGCCGAGGATGCGGATGATCCTGACGTAGGCCGACCAGAACAGGAGGGTTCCGGCCAGGGCGATGAGGGCGTGAATGACCACCAGGACGGGGAAGGGCGGGTAGGCGGCGTACCACAGGGTGGAGAGACCGCCTAGGATACTGGCGGCGATGATCAGCTTTTTGGAGCTGATTCTATCGGCCAGAAAGCCGCCGAAAAAGTAGCCGAAGAGGCTGGCGATGCCAACGGCGCTGGAGAGGATCCCCAGCTGGGTGTTGGAGATCTGCAGGGCAGCGAGGACCTGATCGTAGTAGACCTCCCGCAGGTAGGGCACGTTGGCGATGGCCCGTCCAAAGAAGGCCAGTAGGGTGATCATGATCCACTTTTTGGAGGTGGATAGTTTCACGGCTGCCTCCTATTGTTCTTTAACGTGTAAAACAACCTTGCCGATGTATTTCTTAGACAGGAAGGCTTCCTGGGCAGCGACGATGTCCTTCAGGGGGAATTCCTTGGCAACCACCGGCTGAATCAGGCCCTTTTCGATGTAGGAGATCAGCTCTTCAAAGGATTCTCTGGACTGGAAGGTGGTGCCGCAGAGGGTTAAGTCCTTTAAGTAGCAGTCGCGGATATCGAATTCAACCAAGGGACCGGCAATGGCGCCGCAGACACCGTAGCGACCGCCCTTTTTCAGAACCTTCAGAAGCTGCGGCCACTGTTCACCGGCAACCATATCTAAGACAACGTCCACGGACATGGCGCCCAGCTTTTCTTCGTAGTTTTCACCGCGCAGGATGATTTCGTCGGCACCGTAGCCGCGAACCCGTTCCTCCTGGCCGGGATCACAGACGCCGATGACCTTGGCGCCGCGGATCTTCGCCAGCTGTACCAGGGCAGAGCCCACACCGCCGGAGGCGCCGGTAACCAGGCAGACATCGCCTTCGTAAACGCCGGTTCTCCACACCAGGTTGTTGGCGGTGCCGTAGGAGCAGGGGAAGGTGGCCAGCTCGCCGTCGCTTAAATCAGATTTGATGGCAAAGGTCTGGCTGGACAGCGCTGTGGCGTATTCGGCAAAGCCGCCGTCACATTCGGAGCCCCAGGTGATGCAGTCGAATTTGTTGTCACCCTTGAAGGAGGGCTGAACGCTCTGAACCAGGACACGTTCGCCGATTCTTGAGGCATCGACGCCTTCACCGACCGCAACGATTTCACCGCAGGCATCGGCGCCCTGAATTCTCGGGAACACCAGCGCCTGTCCCAGCCAGGAGCCGTCGTCATCTACGTTGGCTTCAAAGCCCTTTTCGCCGCCGTCGTTGGTCTGGGTCTTTACGTTTTTGGAGTACCAGCCGATTCTCGTGTTGACGTCGGTGTTGTTGACTGCTGCCGCGCCGATTTTGATGAGGACCTCGCCGGCCTTGGGGGTGGGTACGGGAATATCTTCGCGGTATTCTAATTTTTCAAATCCGCCGAAACCTGTTAAGTATACGCCCTTCATTTTTTCTGGTAATGTTGTCATGATAAAATCTCCTTTTTCTTTTCATTTTTTAGGTTATGATAAAATACAACACGTGTCTTATGCGCAAATAAATTCTAACAGCAGAAGGGCAGTAAAGTACAGCGCACAATCTTAAACCTAAGATTCACATTTTTTGAAGCGCCGGCAGAGGATTGTATTAATCTGGATACGGATATGATAGAATATAACAGCATCTATGAAAATTGATGGAGGAAGTCCATGGAAAATTACTTTAATCTCGAATACTTAGAAACCTTTCTGATCGCCGCGGAGACGGGAAAGCTTAATCAGACGGCGGAGCTGACCTATCGCTCCCATTCCGCCGTCAGTACCCAGATCAAAAAGCTGGAAAATCAGATTGGGACGCCTTTGTTTATCCGCAATAAAAACACCCTGACCTTAACCAAGGGCGGGGAGATCCTCAGGGATTACGCCAGGCAGCTTTTGAATATTAACAGCCTCGCCTTTCAGGCTTTAACGGGCAAGACCTGGGGAGATACCATCGCCGTCGCGGTGCCGCCGGACTACGCCGCCCCCTTTATGGAAAAAATTTATCCCAAGATCACAGCGGCGCTGCCGGAGTACAGCGTGGAGGTGGACTTTGCCAGGAGTCGGGTTATCCGGGCGAAGATTATGGAGCGCAAAATCGATTTAGGCATCGTGGCCATGGAGCCCCAGTACGAGGACGATATCTTTCTCTGGGAGGAAAGGCTGAAATGGGCCTGTGCCAAAGACTTTCACAGAAATGGGGACGAGCCCTTTCCGGTGGCCTTATTCTCCGACGATTGCATCGTCAATAACCACTCCCTGCACTGCCTGAAGCAGGCGGATATTCCCTTTAAAATCAAGTATACTGGCATCAGCATGGACAGCGTCTGTGCCTGTGTCAAATCGGGGCAGGCCATCGCCCTGCTGATGGAATCCCTCATCACCGAGGACATGCGGGTGGTCCCCGAGGAATTCTTGCCTTGCCCCTTCACCCTGAAGATGGGCTGCGCCTGGAACACCAATACTGACAATGTGCTGCTGCACAGGATTCTGGACTGTATTCAGGCGGAGATCAGACATCTTGCAAATCCATAAATAATGAACTAAAAAAACCAGTCAGGACGAGGGTCTGTGACTGGTTTTGTGCATTTATAGACTAGGCCTGGCCGTTGGCCTTCTCCGCATTGATATTCCGATAGGCCTTGACAAAAAGGATCAGCCCCACCACGAAAAGCAGGGAGATGGCGGCGATGCCGAAGCGGGAGTTTCCGGAAATCTGGGTGATGACGCTGACCAGCATGGTGCCGGTGAAGGCCGCGCCCTTGCCGAAGATATCGTAGAAGCCGAAGTACTCGCTGGCCTTTTCCTTGGGGATGATCTTGGCAAAGTAGGAGCGGGACAGGGCCTGAATACCGCCCTGGAAGATGGCGACGCACACGGCCAAAAACCAGAATTCCCAGGCCTTGTCCAGCTGGATGGCAAAGAGGGCAATGCCAAAGTAGCCGATGATGCCGATGAGAATCAGCCGCTCCGTGGCCATGCGTTTGGACAGCCAGCCAAAGAGAAGGGCGAAGGGGAAGGCCACAATCTGGGTTAAAAGCAGGGCCATCAGCAGGTCGTTGTCGCCGATGCCCACGTCCTTGCCGTAGGAGGTAGCCATCTCGATGATGGTGTAGACGCCGTCAATGTAGAAAAAGAAGGCCAGCAAAAACAGGGCGATGTTTTTATCCTGGCGGATGTTTTTAAAGGTATTGCCCAGGCGCTTAAGGCTGGAGGAAAACAGATGCTGGGTCTTGCCCATAGAGTAAGTCTGTTTATAGCCTTTAAGCAGGGGGATAGTCATGCCGAACCACCACAGGGCGGTGATGACGAAGGACAGCATGGTGGCCTGGATGGTGGTCAGGCCGATGCTTTCTGCAAAGAGCACCAGCAGCATACAGGCGGCAAAGGGAATACAGCTGCCGATGTAGCCGAAGGCGTAGCCCACGCTGGAGATTTCGTCCATACGGTCATCGGTGGTGACGTCGGTGAGCATGGCGTCGCAGAAGATCAGGCTGCCGTTGTAGCCGCATTTACAGATGATAAAGACGATCAGAAAGCCCAGCCAGTTCAGGGGTGCGGCCAGACCGAGACAGCCGGCGATGCCGATGAGCAGGGTGATGAGAAACAGCCTTTTTTTGTAGCCGCTGTGGTCGGCCACGGCGCCCAAAAGGGGTCCGAAAAAGGCGATGATCAGGGTTGAGATGGAGGTGGCATAGCCGAAATAGGCGGTGGAATCAGCCATGGAAATGCCGCCGGCCGAAGCCAGATTCTTAAAATAGATGGGGATGATGGTGGAGATCAGCATCACCAGCGCGGAATTCCCGACGTCGTAGAGAATCCAGGACTTTTCAATTTTTGATAGCTTCATAATACTCCTCACAATGGTTGAATTACCTTTTATTATATCGGAAAAGGGGCGTTTTGACCATTAATTTTAGGTTAAATGGAAAAAATAGGGGCAATGAAGAACAATGCTTAAGGGCGTTGACAAGATAGCCAATAGGTATTACAATGTATTACAGAAAGGGGTGAAGCCTATGGCAGTATCATTACGCCTTAGCAAGGAAGATGAAGCTTTAATTAGAAGCTACGCAGCTTTAAAGAAAATATCGGTATCAGAGATGATTCGCCAGGCGGTCATGGAAAAAATTGAGGATGAATACGATCTTAAGGCCTATGAGCAGGCTATGGCAGCTTATAAAGCGGATCCTGTCACCTACAGTATGGATGAGGTTGGAGAAATTCTGGGATTGGTATGAAATATCGCGTCGTATTTACAAAAGAAGCCCTAAAGGCCCTTAAGAAGCTGGACAGACCCATTGCAGCTTTAATCTACGCCTGGATCGCGAAAAATCTCGAGGGCTGTGAAAATCCCCGGGCCTGGGGCAAGCCCCTGGTGGGGAATAAAAGTGGCCAGTGGCGGTATCGGGTTGGCGATTACAGGCTGCTCTGTGAGATTCAGGATCAGGAGATCGTTATTCTTGTTTTAAGTGTTGGTCATCGCAAGGAAATTTACAAGTAGAGTAAAAAAGATAACAATAAAGACAAGTCAGCTGTACTTTATAGGCTGATTTCTTCTGTCTTGCCATAAATAAAAGGCTCTCCTATGATTTTTATTTTATCATAGAAGAACCTTCTCAGTTCTATTTTTCGGAAAAAGTTTTACAGGCTTTTCACAGAAATACAGGACAGATCAAAGCCTACCGCGATGTTTTCTTTTTCCTGCGGCTGTAATGGAAGGCACCGGTTACAGCGGAACCGGAGGCTAACAGAAGGGCAAGGTTGATATTGTCGCTGGTCTGAGAGTTGTCTGTTCCCGTGATGGGATTTTTCTTCTCGGAGTTTGCCTCTGTTTTTGCAGGGGAGGATTGGGCAGAAGCATCTACTTCCCCATAGGGTTCACCGCAAATTTCGCAAATCGCTTTTTCTGTGCTGGTGGCTTTGCCTCCTCTATGCTGGCATACATACTTGCATTTTTTACATATACCATTTTCCCATTCGTGTTTTTCTTCTGCTACAACAATCTTTTTACAGCAGTCGTAGGCCTGTATATGTGTTGTTGCTGTTGTTGTCCACACTAAGTTTCCGGTGTGATTATCTGGATTGACGTCTCCATAAGACCGGTTGCAGACTTCACATACTGCCGGCGTAGTGCATGTAGCTTCTCCGCCGGAACAGCTGGCTTCATCCAGATGTGTATTACAGCCATATTCACATTTGTGATAATGCTTGTCATCTGCCTGGGTCCATTCGGCAGCGGCTTTGTGATTGTTTGGATCTAAATTTCCATACTGACTTCCGCATCTTTCACATATTGCCAGCTGAGAGCAAGTAGCGGTTCCGCCTGTATGGTGGCAAGGATACTGACATACGACGCATACGCCATTTTCCCATTGATGTTCTTCTTCAGGGGTAATTACCGTTTGACAACAGTTATACACTTTTTTATGGGTTGTTTCGGTTTGTACCCAAACTTCTGTCCCAGTATGATTGTTCATGTTTTTTTCGCCATAGGCTTCATGGCAGATCTCACAGATTGCCTGGGCAGTACAGGTTGCCGTACCACCTGAACAGGGAGCCGTTTCGCTTGCAGAACAATTCACACATGTGCGGGTATGCGTACCGTTTCCGTTGCTTTTCCAGTCTCCCCACTTATGAGGTGCCGGATTCCCATCTGTGAAAGTTTCTGTTCCTGCCGCACCGCATATGCAGGAATAGTAATAAGCTGCGGCATTTGTGCAGTCGGCGGCGCTGGACTGATATTTGCTGTCCACCACCTTCTGATCGTAGACATGTGCGCCATAGCCGTCTTTCTGGCTGTTGTCCTGAATCGGGCAATTCGCTGCGGCACACTCATGCCAGTGGTGGGTACTGTCGCTGTTCCATGTACTTTCCCATTTATGTTCATGTTTTTGGACAGGGTCACCGAACTCACTTACAGTTATATCGCTGCCAGATATAACCACTTTCATGGTCACCGGCTCACTGCAAAAATCAGTGTGTGAATTGTCATTGATTTCTTCCGAAAAGATTTTTAGCGTGTAGGTTCCTTCTGACACACCAGCAAGGGGAAGGGACAGATTTCCGCTGGCGGCGTTGGAAGTGTCAGCCAGTTTGCCGTAGTATTTTACGCCAGTTTCGTCTTCCAAAACACAGGAAACATACTGATTGTCCCCGGTTGTTGCATCGGAATAGCTAAAGAAAAGGGTAGTTCCCATCTCTGTGACTGTCTTGTCCAATTTGAAGGTTTGAGATGCATCTTTCATCGTAAACTTTACGATTTTGCTCAGCATTTCGGTCGGCGTCTTGGTTTCGATAAGATTACTTCCTACAGCAGCAGAAGATTTACCGTTTTCGGCATCAGATGTAAAGAGAACAGAGGACAGATCTAAACTTAAAGCAGGTCGGACTGCGTTGTTCTCGTAGTCCAGAAAATCAGAGTTCAGAGCGCCGCCTGAAAAATGACTTCTCATTGCGATATTTCCAGAGTTGGGAGAAGGGGAGCGCAGCCACCACCATGTTTCATAGGAACGTACTGCATTATCATTTATTTTCTTCCACTCTGCTTCCGACAAGGCCCACAGCTTTTGATTATCGATGCCTTGTCCGGCAATTCCGTCGGCACTCGGTTTGTTATAGGTTCCGCCTCCGATCAGGTTCCTTGCACTGATGAAGGCTTGTTCCTTTGCGGGTAAACCATCGGCAATGGCGGTTATTTTCTCATGAACAACGCTCCCCACATATTCGTTTGGAGTAGTCCATGCCGCCATCCCCTGGGAATTGTTGTTATAATAATTATTTTTATATTTTGTATATCCTTCAGTTTGTTTATCCGATGTGTTGCGGAACCGACACTGAAAATCATTACCCATATTCGCTAACAATAAAGTAATATGGCCTTCCTGTGGGTAAACGCCATTTGTGTCATCTCCGATCACCCACCAGTTATGACCTGCAAAGGCCACTTTGCTCTTGTTGATCGTTAAGCTTGCATGTCCGCTTTCCAGTCCTGCCGCAAATGCTGTAGCGGGCAGCATGGAAACGACCATTAGAGCGGCCAGCACACAGGCTAACCATTTTTTTGCTTTTTTCATGTGTTTCTTTTCCTTTCCTGGTCATTAACGCTGAATTGCCGAACAGAAATTTTGCTTTAAAAAATGAATACAACTCAACAAATACATTATATAAAAAAAGTGAGTGGTATTTCAATATACTTTAACAAAAAAAGTTGACACTAGATACTTTAGTAGTAAGACATCAATTGAAGTTCCTTGATGTGGCCACCTTCCAGTGTGGCCTTTTATTTTTTATGATATAATACAGATTAAAATAATAAACAAGTAAAAAGAACAGCCGCTTTTAATCCAATACACTCGGAGGAAATAGCCATGGATACCTATGATGAAATTCTTTATTGCTGGAAATCAAAAGAAATTAACAGCGAAGAAAGGCTTGCTCAAATGCTGGATCAGAAAAGTATTGCGATGTCCTACCATTCAGGAAATATTGAAAACAGCAAGGTTACATATAATGATACACGTGAAATATTTGAACATGATGGGGTGATAAATTACACTGGGGACTTACGGACTTTGTTTGAAAACAAAAATTCAAAGGAAGCATACGAACTCTTTTTAATGGCCTTTGGATTAAAGCGAAAGCTGGACGAAGCTTTAATAAAAGAATTCCAGTTTTTGCTGACGCAAAATACCTATGATACCAGGCGATATAAATTAGGGGAACGCCCTGGTGCATATAAAAAGCATGACTACGTTACAGGAATCGAAGAGGTTGGTGCCTCTCCAAAGGACACGCCGGAAGAAATGGCAGAGCTGATGGATGAATTATCAGACTTTCCCGAAAGTAAAGTGTTGACGGCAGCGGCGTATTTTCATGCTAAATTTGAAAATATACATCCCTTCGCAGACGGCAACGGCCGCGCAGGCAGATTAGCTGCAAATTATCTATTGGCAACGAACAATCATCCGCCGATTGTCATTCACCAGGAAGATCGGAAGGCGTATTTTTCTGGCCTTGAAGCCTGGGATAAAGCCCAGAATTTGGATCCGTTACGGATATTTTTTAAAGAACAGACAGTAAAAACCTGGGAATCCCAATTTATAAAAAATAAAGAGAAAAATTATGGTGGCTGACTTCGGGAATATAT
>JAUNGS010000073.1 GCA_030524435.1 Eubacterium sp. | reverse complement strand
AGCCTCCAAGGAAGCCGCTGCCGAATTAACCGCTGCTCTGGCTGATTACACTGTAGAAGACACCGTTCTGGCTGACAAGCTGAAATTCGTCAAGGACAACGCTGACCACTACGTCAAGAAATCCGTATGGGTATTCGGTGGTGACGGATGGGCTTACGATATCGGTTTCGGCGGCTTAGACCACGTCTTAGCTTCCCGCGAAGATATCAACGTATTCGTTCTGGATACCGAAGTTTACTCCAACACAGGCGGACAGGCTTCTAAATCTACACCGACGGGTGCGGTTGCTCAGTTTGCCGCTGCCGGTGAAAGAATCAAGAAGAAGGACCTCGGCATGATCGCTGCAACCTACGGCTACGTATACGTTGCTCAGGTTGCCATGGGCGCCGACAAGAACCAGTACATGAAGGTTCTGAAGGAAGCCGAAGCTTATCCGGGACCGTCCTTAATCATCGCCTACGCACCGTGTATCAACCACGGTATCAGAGGCGGTATGGGCCGTACCCAGACCCACGAAGCCGATGCCGTTGCCTGCGGTTACTGGCACCTGTATCGTTTCAATCCGGAACTCAAGAAGGAAGGCAAGAACCCCTTCAGCCTGGATTCCAAGGCACCGGATTTCAGCAAATTCCAGGATTTCATCAACAGCGAAGTCCGTTACACCTCCCTGCGCCTGAGCGCCGGCGATGTGGCTGACGAGCTCTTTGCCAAAGCCCAGGAAGAAGCTGAAGAACGCTACGCTGGCTACAAGAGAATGTCTGAACAGGAATTCTAATTTCTGACAGAAAACATATAAAAACCGGTCCTTCGAGGCCGGTTTTTTAAACATAGACAAAAGGGAGAACCAGGCCAAATAAGCTGGTTCTCCCTTTTTATATAAAGCGCTATTTAGTTTTAATGCCTCAGCCCTCCGGCGCCAGACAGACCAGAAGCTCCAAATGGATGGTGATGGTCTCAAAGTCGGGGGTGACCTGTTTCTTATCTGAAATGTTAAAGGTCATGGGTGTCATGGCCAGAAAACGGGCCGCCTGGGTTTCGGTGACTGGCAGGGTGTAATGGAGGGTCTCACGGTGGATCACCCTTGTCTGCGCTTGAATATGGGCTAATACCTGGGCGTTGGAGAAGCTGTCGCGGCTGAGCTTGCCCTTGAGGCGGCTGCGTATTTCCTCGAGATAGTGTTCTCCGGGAATCACCTTGACGAGTCTGCCGCCAGGCTTTAATACCCTGAAAAATTCTTTGTAATTGGCCGGCGTCAGGACATTGATCAAAGCGTCCATGGAGGCGTCTCGCAGGGGAAGCCTGGCTAGATCGGCGACCATGGCAAGGATATCCGAGTAATGGCGGGCGGCCGCCATCACCGCCGCCTTGGAGAGGTCAGCGGCCAAAACCTGGGCCTCGGGCAGGGCCTGCTTTAAAAATCCGGCGTAATAGCCCTCGCCGCAGCCGGCATCCAACAGCTTAGGCGCCGGGGAAGTCTCAGCCACGGCCCTGAGAATGGCCTCGGCCGCCGGGCGGTAAAAGCCAGCCTCTAAAATCTCCCGGCGGGCGTCAAAAAGCTCGGCGGTGTATTTGGTGGCTCCGGCTTCCGGGGCGAAGTTGACGTAGCCCCGGCGGGATAAATCGTAGCAATGCCCCTGGGCGCAGATAAAGCTGGCCCCCTGGCAGCGGGCAGGGGACTGACATTTGGGACAGGCAAAAAGATCCCCGGCGGCTTTAAAATGCTGTGCAACACGTTCTATTTTCATTGAAATTTTAGGCTCCTCATATCTATTGGCTTATCGATAGCTTGAAAAAAGGCGTTGTGCGGAGCGGAAAATCCGCTATTTCACTGCCTTTTTATTGATTATAACACAAGATCGTGGTAGAATAGAAAGGTAAATAAGAGAATAGGGGTAAAATTAGGAATGGATACTTATGCAGCACAGAAGCTAGCAACCCGAAAATTTATCGAACATATCGGTCAGGAATTTTTACGTCAGAACACCATGGATGTCACCACCCAGACGGAAACCGCCGGCGAGCTCTTTAAAATGACCTGGACCCTGAAGCGCACTGACACGGTTCTGGAGGATGAGGAAAACATCGCCCGGGAGATTGCTGTGTCCGTCAATCTCGACAGCGGAGAGACCACAGTTATCCGAGATACAGAAGAGCAATGCTGAAAAAGGATTATTTAATGGAGATGATCGGCGCCATCGCCAAGGGAATCGGTCAGATCGTCTTAAAAAAATCCCAGAAGGAATACACCCAATGCCACCACATTGCCCAGGATGGCTATCAGGAGCTCACCGGCATGCCCTTGGAGATGCTCCTCAGCCTGCCGGAGGAGAGCATCTTTGATTTCATGAGCACCTTTGGCGCCTTAGAGCCCGAAAAGGTCCTCGTTCTGGCAGAGCTTTTGCAGACGGATGCCCAGGTGTTTCTCGATGAGGGGGAGGCCCCCATGGGCGAGGCCGTCCTTGAAAAATGCCGCAGTCTGCTGGAGGCCCTTAAAAAGCACCCTCTTTCAGAAGAGCAGTCCGAGGCTTTGGCGGCAGGTCTCGCGGAGCTTGCGCATATCCAAGGCGCCGCCCTTTAAAAGACAAAATAAGTATTTCAATGACGAGAATCAGAGAAATACTTTTTTTATTGCTTTAAATTAGCAAATGTTTGCAATCGGGATATTGTTCCGAATAGGAAGATTTTTCGCCTGTTCTGTGATATAATTCACAAAAAACTGCGCCAAGCAGGCGCCGCAGCCCAAGAACAACAGGAGGTAAGAATGAATAAACCTAAAATTGGCGTACTATCGCTTTATGATACTAAAAAAGACAGTAAATGGAATAGCTTGTGGATGTTTCCAGGCTATCCCGACGGCATTATCGCCGCCGGCGGCATGCCCATGATGCTGCCCCTTCTAAGTGAGGAGGCGGATATCAGAGCCCTGGCATCCATGTTCGACGGCTTCCTATTTACCGGGGGACAGGATATCGATCCCGCCCGCTATGGACAGCCCCTGTACCATTTCTGCAACGAGGTCTCCCCGGAGAGAGATCACATGGAGCTGATTTTGATGGACGAGCTGAGAAAGCAGGACAAGTCGGTTCTCGGCGTTTGCCGCGGGCTGCAGCTCATCAACGTCGCCTTTGGCGGCACCCTCTACCAGGATCTGGTTCAGCAGAAAAACAACCCCAATCTGATCCAGCACGGACAGAAAACCGAATTCTTTTTTCCGGTCCACGACGTGGATATTTCCGAGGGCAGTATCCTCCACGGCATTGCCGGGGCCGACAGCATTCGGGTCAACAGCATGCACCACCAGGGCATCGACAGCTTAGGGGATGGGGTTGTCGCCGTTGCCAGAGCCGCTGATGGGGTGGTGGAGGCCATCGAGGTGCCTGAAATGCGCTTCTGCTTGGCCCTCCAATGGCATCCGGAGTTCCTGTGGTCCAGACGGGACTTTGAATTCGATATTTTTAAAGCATTTGTGAAGGCCTGCAGCTAGGCCTTTGCCGAAAGGAAAAGAATGAATCAAAAAAATGTAAAAAAGGAACAGGGCGATCCTCAGCAGAGTATCCGTGAGGATGTGCGTCAAAATAAGGGCAAGGCCTTTCTCTACATCTTTTTGAGGGTGCTGGTGGTTCTGGTCATGGTGGCCCAGGCCTTCAACGGCAACTGGGACAACGTCTTCCTGTGCGGACTGACCTTAATTTTATTCATGATCCCCACCTTCGTCAATAAAAGACTGCACATTGAGATGCCCACGACCCTGGAGGTCATCATCCTGCTGTTTATTTTCGCCGCAGAGATCCTCGGTGAAATTCAGGAGTACTATCTGATTTTCGATCAATGGGACAGCATGCTCCACACCATCAACGGCTTTCTCATGGCGGCCATCGGCTTCTCGCTGATCGACATCCTCAACCGCAGCGAGAATTTCAGCATGCAGCTGTCGCCGGCCTTTGTGGCCATCTTCGCCTTCTGCTTCTCCATGACCGTCGGCGTACTCTGGGAGTTCTTCGAGTTTGGCGCCGACTGTTTCCTTCATACAGATATGCAGAAGGATACCATCATTCACAGCATCAGCTCGGTGCTGCTCAATCCCCAGGGGCGCAATGTGGCGGTGACCATTCCCATCGAGAGCGTGGTTGTCAACGGGCAGACCTGGAATTACGGCGGATATATCGATATCGGCCTCATCGATACCATGGAGGACCTTTTTGTCAACTTCATCGGCGCCGTGGTATTCTCGATTTTTGGCCTCTTTTATATCAAGAGCAGGGGCAAGGGAACCTTTGTCAAGCGCTTCATGCCCAGACTCAAGGGCAAGCGCCATGAGACAGGGAAGTAAGAAGCCTTGCAGCCGGCTTTGAGGGTTGAAATCCGAAAAAGATTTCAGCCCTTGTCTTTTTTTGAAAAAGTGCTGAAAAAGATGTTTTTTTTAGAAAATATTTTCATGAAAACCTTGACAATCCAGGGGGTACATGCTATTATAATATCAGTTGATGAAAACGTTGATCAGCACCGGCAATCAAGGGGGATATGCCACGGAAGGTGCCCAGCGTTTAAGTTAATGAGGGATTATAAGGGGAGAGAACCTGGTACCGGGGGGTGCCGGGTTTCTTTTTTATTTAAAACAGAAAGGCTTTTAATCCAGATGGGAAGGCGATCTTTTGGGTGCACGCTTTCTTAAAGCTTCTTTAAATTTAGCACTCGGCACTTGACGTGGCTGATATATCGTCCTATAATAGAGACATAAGTTGATATTAACGCTATAAACAAGTGTTAATAATCAATTGAATTCATCATTTTATGTATTAGAGGAGGAAAACAGAATGCTCATGGTACCCAGAGATCGTTTTGGTTTTGGTTTATTTGATGATATGTTTAAGGATCCCTTCTTTAAGCGGACAGAGGCTCCGGCAACGATGAAAACCGACATTAAAGAGAGAGACAATGATTACGTCATGGACGTTGATCTGCCAGGCTACAATAAAGACGACATTAACCTGGATCTTGAAAATGGCTATCTCACCGTTTCAGCCCAGAAAAAGGAAGATAAAGAAGAAAAGGATAAGGATGGCAAATTGGTTTACCAGGAACGCTACTCCGGCAGCTGCTCCAGAAGCTTCTACGTTGGCGACAAGGTAAAGGAAGAGGACGTCACCGCATCCTATAAAGACGGCATCCTGCATCTGGAATTTCCCAAGGAAGCGCCGAAACAGGTTGAAGCTAAAAAACGCATTGCCATCGAGGGCTAAACTTTAAATACGCTATAGAGAACGGCTTCGGCTCCGCATGCCAAACAGATGTGTTTGGCGGTGCGGGGTGGGGGCTGTTCTTTTTTAATGTTGCAGCTGCCCAGAAGGCTTTTATTTTCAAAATCCCAGAAAAAACTTGCCATTTCTTTCAACCTGTACTACAATAGTAAAAAATAAATAAATATTTCATGAGCCCGGGGAGCTTTTGCTGAGATTGGAAATTTCCTAAACCCGTTTTACCTGATGCGGTGTAATGCCGTCGTAGGGAGGACAAAGAGAGTAAAGCGTATCCTTCGGGGTACGCTTTTTTACGTGGCAGCACTTGTGCTTTTAACTGCTGCCAAAGCGGAGGTCTGTGGTTCGGGCCTCATCCTTACCGGCTTATTGAGAATCAAAGGAGAAAAAAATGAACACCTACACAACCCAGATGGACGCAGCGCGCCGGGGAATTGTCACCGACGCCATTAAAACCGTTGCCGCCTATGAAAACATGCCCGTTGAGAAGCTGATGGATTTGGTGGCCAAAGGCCAGGTGGCCATTCCCGCCAACAAAAACCACCGCTGTCTTAAGCCCTTCGGTCTGGGCAGTGCATTAAAAACCAAGATCAACGTCAATCTGGGGACCTCCAGGGACTGCCTGAATTTGGATGTGGAGATGGAGAAGGTTAAAAGTGCCGTGGACATGGGCGCCGAGGCCATCATGGACTTAAGCTCCTACGGCGACACCCGAACCTTCAGACGCAAGCTGACGGAGACCTGCCCCGTGATGCTGGGCACCGTGCCCATCTACGACGCCGTGGTCTACTACAATAAGCCCCTCCAGGAGATCACCCAGCAGGAATGGCTGGATGTGGTTAAAATGCACGCCGAGGATGGGGTGGATTTCCTGACCCTCCACTGCGGCATCAATCGGGAGACGGCAAGGCGCTTCAAGAACAACGGAAGGCTCATGAACATCGTCTCCCGGGGCGGCTCCCTGATGTTTGCCTGGATGGAGATGACCGGTCACGAAAATCCCTTCTTTGAGTTTTACGATGAGATTTTGGAAATCTGCCAGGAGCACGACGTCACCATCAGCCTGGGGGACGCCTGCCGTCCGGGCTGTATCGCCGACGCCGGGGATGTGGCCCAGATTTCCGAGCTGGTGACCCTGGGCGAGCTGACCCAGCAGGCCTGGGATAAAAACGTCCAGATCATCGTCGAAGGACCAGGACACATGGCCCTCAACGAGATCAAGGCCAACATGGAAATTCAGCAAACTGTCTGCAAGGGCGCGCCCTTCTACGTGCTGGGACCTTTGGTCACCGACATTGCCCCGGGCTACGACCACATTACCTCGGCCATCGGCGGGGCCATTGCCGCCACCTACGGCGCCGCCTTCCTGTGCTACGTGACACCGGCGGAGCACCTAAGACTTCCCAACGTGGACGACGTCAAGGAGGGGATCATCGCCTCGAAGATCGCCGCCCACGCCGCCGACATCGCCAAGGGGATTCCCGGCGCCGCCGACTGGGATCACGCCATGGGTGAAGCCCGCCGCGAGCTGAACTGGGAGAAGATGTTCGACCTGGCCATCGATCCGGAAAAGGCCCGCCGCTACCGGGCAGAGTCCACGCCGGAAAATGCCGATACCTGCACCATGTGCGGCAAGATGTGCTCCGTCCGCAATATGAACAAGGCCCTCAAGGGCGAGCATGTGGACGTCATGGAATAGGGGGAGGATGTGAAGGCTTTCGCTGAAATTTTCGAGCA
>JAUNGS010000009.1:33753-47660 GCA_030524435.1 Eubacterium sp. | reverse complement strand
TTTCAAAGGCGTCCAGAGGATCCTCCCCGATCACAATGCCCACCACCCCGTAGACGATGCTGCCCCGGCGGACCGCAAGGTACAGGCATTTTGAATCTGGAAGGGTTTCGGTGGTGGCGCCGGCATGCTTGTTATTTTTTAAAACCCATTGCGCCACCGCCCTTTCATTCTCCGAGAGGCAGTGCGCTGCGCTGCTGTCCTCCGCTGAAAAAATCCGAGGCTCTTCCAGTTTTTCATCGTCGGAGGCCAAATAGAACACAATGCTGCGCTTCAACAGCTTGACCAGCTGATTGGCGGTTACGGCCCCGATGTCGTCTCGGCCCTCGGCCTGCTGCAGCAGCTGGTTGGTGTCGAATAAAATTTTGGTGCGATAGGCCAGCCTTGCCGCCTGCCTCGCCTGACTTTTCAGACGAATCGCAAGGGAGCTGGTCAAAAAGGCCGCCAGGAACATGATGATAAAGGTCACCGGATAGCCCTGATCGTAGGTCTGTAGGGTGAATTGAGGCTCTATCAACAAAAAATTAAAGGCGGCGACGCTTAAAACAGAGGATATCAAGCTGTAGATCTTGCGTCGAGTGACGACGGAGGTCACCATCACGCCAAAGATATACACGGTGATGATATTGGCCTCTGAAAAGCCAAATTGCTTAAAGAGAATACCGATGAGCGTCGATACCCCCAGGATGGCGATGCTCTTTAATACATCGCTGAGGGAGAGGGCGTCAATGCCGTTCTTCCCTGATTTTCTGGCCCGGGGCAGCTTGAGGGGCGAAACCTTATCCGGAATGATGTATATATCCAGATTCGGCGCATTGGCGATGAGCTTTTCGGTCAGGGTCGACTTACTGAACAGACGCCGCTTGGCCACCGTGCTGCGGCCGATGACGACCTTCGAGACCCCGGACAGGCGGGCGAATTCTGCAATTTGAAAGGGAATATCCTCGCCGTAAACCGTCTCAACCTGGGCGCCCAGCTGCTCAGCCAGGCGGATATTGGTGCGCAGACGGTCTGCATCCTTGCTTTTCATGGCCTTGAAATTCGGGGTTTCCACAAACAGCGCCGTAAAATTGCCCTTGAAGGCCGCCGCCATTCTCGCGGCGGTCCGGATGATCTTCGCGTTGGAGGGGGAGGAGGACAAACAGACCAAGATATGCTCATTGGTATAGTAGCCATCGCCCTTTTTTAGATGATTTTTCTCGGTGAGGATGTTGACCCGATCGGCACAGCGCCGCAGGGCGATCTCCCGCAGGGCCGCCAGATTTTCGATGGTAAAAAAGTTCTCAATGGCCCGTCTCGCCTGTTTAGCCACGTAGACGTCGCCGGACTTCAGACGGTCAATCAGCTCCTGGGGCTCAATGTCCACCAATTCAACCTGATCGGCGGCGTCAAAGACAGAGTCCGGAATTCTTTCCCTCACAATAATGCCGGTGATGGAGGCCACAGTGTCGCAGAGGCTCTCGATGTGCTGTACGTTGACGGTGGTGTAGACGTCTATGCCGGCCTTCAAGAGCTCCTCGATATCCTGGTAGCGCTTCCTGTGGCGGCAGCCCTCGGCATTGGTGTGGGCCAGCTCGTCCACAAGCATCAGCTGGGGATTTCTTGCGAGGGCCGCATCCAAATCAAACTCCTTCAGGGTGATGCCGTTGTACAGAATATTTTTTGCCGGCAGCGCCTCCAGGCCCTCCAGGAGCGCTGCGGTTTTGGGGCGTGCGTGGGGCTCGATATAGCCGGCAACGACGTCCACGCCCTGTTGCTTGGCCAGGTGGGCAGCCTCCAGCATGGCGTAGGTTTTCCCCACCCCTGCGGCGTACCCAAAGAAAATTTTCAAACGTCCCCGGCCCTGTCTCTCTTCCTCCAGCGCTATTTCCCTCAACAGCTGCTCTGGATTTTTTCTAATTTC
This sequence comes from Eubacterium sp., assembly GCA_030524435.1. Lineage (GTDB taxonomy): Bacteria > Bacillota > Clostridia > Eubacteriales > Eubacteriaceae > Eubacterium. The sequence continues at coordinate 45,760 of JAUNGS010000009.1, read as the reverse complement.
ACTCATATCGCCGCCGAGCAGGTCTCTCCTCGGCCCTCCACTTCCTTTCCCTGTGATGTCTAAGCTTGAAAGCTCATGGCTGAAGCAGCCTTTATTTTCGTATAACCAGATTGAGGCAAAGCACCCCGGTCCCTTCAGAATGTCTGAAGGGCGCTCCAGGGTTCTTTGCCTGTGATTGTATAATTTAATTATAGATGAAAAGCGATTAACTTCAAATAAGTATTTTTAGTATCGGATTAAGATGGCCTAAAGATTTATGCGCTGTATCCCAGCACATGCGTCCTGGATCAATCCGTTAAAACACCGTCCAGCATCAGGTTTACCTTCAAAACATTGACGGTCTTTTCTCCCAAAATGCCCAGCAGCCGTCCCTGGGTGCATTTTTCAACGATCGATCTGACCTTATCCTCGCTGATGCCCCTGGCCTTTGCGATCCTGGCCACCTGATAGTCCGCCGCCGCCGGTGAAATATGGGGATCGAGGCCGCTGCCTGAGCAGGTCACAAGGTCGACGGGAATGGCAGCCTCGTCCATAGCCGGGTTGGCCGCCCGAAGCTTCTCTACCCGTTCCTTCACAAGGGCCTTGTACTCATCGCTGGCCGGGGAGAGATTCGAGGGCACGGCGTACATCAGGGTTTTGCCGTCCTTGTCCTTATAGGTGGCGACGTCGATTTTCATGATCCGCCCCCACATGTGGCCTTCATCCGTATACTGCTGGCCCAAGAGCTCAGAGCCGTATTTCTTGCCGTCGACTTCGATGATGCTTCCGTTGGCCTTATCTGGAAAGATCAGCTGTGCAATCCCCGTCACAAGGCCCGTGTAAATCAGACCGCAGAGCAGGGTGAAGATCACAAAAATTATCGCTGCCTTTGGCAGTACATTTTTAAATGCTTTCATTGAGATACCTCCTTAGGCCAATCCCAGCAGGACGAGCAGCATATCGATGAGCTTTACAAAAACGAAGGGTGCTGCCAAGCCGCCCAGGCCGTAGATCAGCAGATTGCGCTGCAAAAGCTTTCCCGCCGGAAGCTCCCGGTATTTTACACCCTTCAGGGCCAGCGGAATCAAAGCGATGATGATCAGCGCATTGTAAATGATGGCGGAGAGCACGGCGCTTTCCGGGGAGTGCAGTCCCATGATGTTGAGGGCCGAAAGCCCCGGGTACAAACCCATAAACAGCGCCGGAATAATGGCAAAATACTTCGCCACGTCATTGGCGATGGAGAAGGTCGTCAGACTGCCTCGGGTCATCAGCAGCTGCTTCCCGATGCGGACAATGTCGATCAGCTTCGTCGGCGAGGAGTCCAAATCCACCATGTTGCCAGCTTCCTTTGCCGCCTGGGTCCCTGTATTCATGGCCACCGCCACATCGGCCTGAGCCAGGGCCGGCGCATCATTGGTCCCGTCCCCTGTCATCGCCACAAGGTGTCCCTTGGTCTGGAAGTCGCGAATCATTGTCAGCTTTCCTTCCGGCGTCGCCTCTGCCAGAAAGTCGTCAACCCCCGCTTCGGCGGCAATTGCGGCCGCCGTCATCGGGTTATCCCCGGTGATCATAATGGTCTTGATACCCATTTTGCGGAGATCCGCAAATTTTTCCTGGACGCCCTGCTTGATGATATCCTTCAGGTGAATGACGCCGAGGATTTTGTGGTTTCTTGCAACCACAAGGGGGGTCCCCCCCTGTCTGGCGATATCCTGGACAATGCGGTCGCATTCCTCGGAATAGACGCCGCCTGCCTGCAGAACGTATTTCTGTATGGCGTCCGCTGCGCCCTTTCTGATTTCATTGCCGTCAAAGTCGACGCCGCTCATGCGGGTTTTGGCCGTGAAGGGAATAAAGCTCATGTGCTTGTCCGATAATTCTCTGCCCCGAATGCCGTATTTTTCCTTGGCGAGGATGACGACGCTGCGTCCCTCCGGCGTTTCATCGGCCAGGGAGGATAATTGCGCCGCGTCGGCAAGGTCCTGCTCGCTGGTGCCGTCCACGGGAATAAAGGCGTGGGCCTGGCGATTGCCCAGGGTAATGGTACCGGTTTTATCCAGCATGAGGATGTCCACATCCCCGGCCGCCTCGATGGCCCTGCCGCTCATGGCCAGCACGTTGGCCTGGTTCAGCCGGCTCATACCGGCAATGCCGATGGCCGAAAGCAGCGCGCCGATGGTGGTAGGCGCCAGACAGACCAGAAGGGCAACCAGGGTCGTCACAGAGGTCGGATTTGCAATGCCCTCCTGCTTCGCCGAGAACACCGAATAGGTGTAAAGGGACATGGTGACGAGGATAAAGATGATGGACAGGGCCACCAGGAAGATCTGCAGGGCGATTTCGTTGGGGGTCTTTTTCCTTGCCGCCCCCTCGACCATGGCGATCATCTTATCGAGGAAGCTTTCGCCGGCCTCGCTGGTAATCTGAACCACAATCCAGTCCGACAGCACCGTGGTGCCGCCGGTGACCGCACTTCTGTCACCGCCTGCCTCGCGGATCACCGGCGCCGATTCGCCGGTGATGGCACTTTCATCCACAGAGGCCGCGCCCTCGATCACCTCGCCGTCGCCGGGGATCTGTTCCCCGGCCTTGACGATGACCAAATCGCCCTTTTTTAAGGATGCCGAGGACAGATTTTCAATCCGATCCTTTTGGTCCGCCGAGGGTATCTTATGGGCCTCAACGTCTTTTTTAGAGGCCCTCAGGGCGTCCGCCTGGGCCTTGCCCCGGCCTTCGGCGATGGCCTCTGCAAAGTTTGCAAAGATACAGGTGAACCACAGAATAACCGCAATGGCCAGGGTATACCCGCTGGAGGCATCCTTTAGACCAAACAATGAGAGGATCCACAACCCTGTGGTGAGGATTGCGGAAATATAAACCAAGAGCATCACAGGATTTTGCACCTGTGTTTTTGGATTCAGCTTCACCAGTGAATCCTTGAGGGCCCTGCCGAACATTTTTCGGTCGGCAAAGGCACTTTTTTTATTTGATGCCATGACAAAGCCTCCTTACATCACGCTTTGAAAAAATTCTGCAACCGGGCCCAGGGCCAGCGCCGGGAAAAAGCTCAGGGCGCCCACAAGCAGAACGATAAAGATCAGCAGAAAGACGAACATCGCGTTGGTCGTAGACAGGGTCCCGGCGGTGGCTGCAATCCGCTTTTTGCCGGCAAGGCTTCCGGCGATGGCCAGGGTGCCGATGATGGGCAAAAATCTTGCAAACAGCATCACCAGCCCCAGGGATACGTTTAAGAATACCGTATTGGCATTGAAGCCGGCAAAGGCGGAGCCGTTGTTGCCGCCGCAGGAGGAGTAGGCGTATAAGAGCTCTGAAAAGCCGTGGGCTCCTGCGTTATTTAAGCTGTCTTCGATACCTGGCCAAACCGCCGCAATACCGCTGCCAATCAGAATTGCAGCCGGGGTTGCAAGGCAGACCAGCACAGACCATTTCATTTCATAGGGCTCAATTTTTTTACCCAGGAATTCCGGCGTTCTGCCCACCATCAGTCCGGCGATGAACACCGTCAGAATGGCAAAGGCCAGCATACCGTACAGGCCGCAGCCTACTCCGCCGAAGACAACCTCGCCCAGCTGCATCAACAGCATGGTGATCATCCCGCCCAGGGGGGTGAGGCTGTCGTGCATCGCGTTGACTGAGCCATTGGAAGCCGCCGTCGTAAAGGCTGCCCAGGTGGAAGAAGCCGGGATGCCAAAGCGCACCTCTTTGCCTTCCATGTTGCCGCCGCTCTGGTTGACCGTCGAGATATCGACGCTGCCGTTTTGTATCAGCTGAGGTGTGGCCATCTGTTCGTTGACGGCAATAATGCCCAGGGCCAGCACCAGACAGATAAACATCGCCGAAAAAATTGCCACGCCCTGTTTTTTATTCTTAACGGCCTTGCCAAAGGTAAAGCACAGCGCCGCCGGAATCAGCAGAAGCGAAATCATCTCGATGAGATTCGTGAAAATATTGGGGTTTTCCAGGGGATGTGCCGAGTTGACACCCATGAAGCCGCCGCCGTTGGTCCCGGTTTGCTTGATGGCCACCTGGCTTGCCGCCGGTCCCATGGGCACGAATTGCTCAGTGACGATTTCTGCGTCGGGGACGACCTTGCCGTCCACCTTGACGGTTTCGTTTTTCACATCAATCTGGGCGTTTTCTATGACCTCGCCCTCGGCGCTGACGGCGATGGGTTCAACCAGGGATACAGCTTCTGCACCCTTGAAGTTTTGGATCACTCCGCCGCCAGCCAAAAGCAGCGAAATCACCAGGTTCAGGGGAATCAGAATATGGATCACAATTCTTGTCATATCCACCCAGAAGCTGCCCAGACCCTTTTCCTTGACCCGGGTAAAGCCTCTGATCAGAGCAAACAAGACCGCAATCCCCGTCGCCGCCGATACAAAGTTCTGTACCGTCAGACCCAGGGCCTGGGTAAGGTAGCTCAGGGTAGCCTCGCCGGTGTAGGCCTGCCAGTTCGTGTTGGTGATGAAGCTGGCGGCGGTATTAAAGGACAGATCCCATTTTACCCCCGGCAGTCCCTGGGGATTGCCCGGCAGAACTCCCTGCAGCAGCTGAAGCAGAAACAGGAAAATCAAGCTGATGCCAGAAAAGACAAGAACGGAGATGATATATTTTTTCCGGTCCATCTCCTCCGTCGCATCCACCCGCATGATTTTATATACGGCACGCTCACAGGGGGTGAGCAGCCTGGACAAAAAGGTTTTTTCACCCGCCATCACCTTTTGGATATAGCTTCCCAGAGGGATTGCGAGAACCACAAGAATAATGAGGTATAATATGTATTGCACAACACTTGCACTCATGCCTGTTCGTCTCCCTTCATCAGAATATAAACATAATAGATCAAAAGCGCCGCAGCGCAGATACCAATGATTCCAATAACAATATTCATAGCTTTCCTCCTTTGCTTTAAGCATTTTACTCCCATTCCTATTAATAGAGAATTAGCAAAATGCCAAGGACCTTAAGATTGTATAAAGATGGCTTCCGCCAGCCTGAAATCAAGGGTATCAAGCCTGTAAAACCCTATTAAAAATATTGACCTTACCCTTCCAAATAAAAAAAGCAGTCTGAATCGACTGCTTGATAACAATGCTGATGGCTTTAGGTGATTAGAAGCCCTGGATTAATTGTCTCTTTTTAAGGGCAGCACCACCCTGAAGGCTGTGCCCAGGCCCACCTCGCTCTGAACCTCGATGCTGCCGCCGTTGTTCTGGACAATGTGCTTGACGATGGCCAGACCGAGGCCGGTGCCTCCCTTGGCCTTAGAACGGCTCTTGTCCACCCGGTAGAAACGCTCGAAGATTCTGGGAATATCCTTTTCGGGGATGCCGCAGCCATTGTCCTGGACGACGACACAGAGCTTGCCGTCGTTCTGGTAGGCCGAGACCTCCACGGTGCCGCCGTCGTCGGTGTACTTGATGGCGTTGTCCACCAGGTTGATCATGGTCTGCCTGAAATCGTCGGGGTTGATCTCGATGAAAAGCTCAGCCTCGCAGTTGAATTTCAGCGCAATGTCCTTCTCCTGGGCGCTTTGTCTGAGGATGTCGAAGATCTGACGGATCTCACCCTCCACCGCCATGCGCTCCAGCGCCTCGTCGTCTCCCTTGCGCTGCTTGTTCTCCAGGTGAGACAGGGTCAGGATATCGTTGACCAGCCGGGTCAGGCGGTCGCTCTCGCTGACGATGATGCCGTAGAAGCGCTCCAGGGTGGCCTCGTCGGTGATGTGATTCTCCTGGATGGTCTCGATAAAGCCCCGAATCGTCGTGATCGGCGTCTTGAGCTCATGGGAGATATTGGCCACAAAGTCCCGGCGGATGTTTTCAAGGCCGCGGATCTGGGTGATATTTTCAAGGACGATGATATTGCCCAGGTAGCTGTGCTCCGCCTTGTCCAGCATCTCGGTGCTGGTAACCTTGAAGATCTGATCGCCGATTTTTGTCTCGTAGTTCAGCCGGCCCTCCCCGGCCTCCAGATGATCCTGAAGCTCGTAGACAAAGGGATCCCTGTAGACCTGGAGGATATTGCTGCCCTTGACCTCCCGGTCCATCTCAATGCCAAAGATCCTCCGGGCCGCATCGTTGATCAGAATAATCCGATTGTCCCCGTCCACGGCGATGATGCCGTGGTTCATGCTGGACAGCACGGAGCTCAGCTCCAGGTTTTTCCGGTTGATCTTCTCAAAGGATTCCCCCAGCTGCTCCGCCATCTGGTTCAGAGACCCCACCAGCTCGCCGATTTTGTCGTCGCGGATCATGGCCAGACGGCTGTCGTAGGCGCCCCGGGCAATTTTCTTGGCGAAGGCCGAGGCCTCGTCCAGAGGCTTGGTCTCGTTGTTTAAAAGAAAGGCAAAGAGCACAATGGCGATGATGACGCTGACCAGGGCCACGAAGATCAGGTTGTTGACGATGCCCAGGCTGACCTCTTCCAGCATGTCCAGGGGTACCGCCAGGCGCACCACCCGGGTGATCTGGCCGTCCTCCCGGTAGGGGGTCGCCAGATAGAGCATGTTCTTCTTGACACTGTCGGAGTAGCGCACCGCCGAGCTGGTCTCCCCGGCCAGGGCCTTTTTGACCTCGGGGCGGTTCAGGTGGTTTTCGGTGGTATCGATGCCGTTGAGGGATTCGTAGATCACATTGCCCTGGAGGTCGATGACGGTGATGCGCTGGTTGGTGTCCAGGGCGTAGCGCTCCAGCACCTCGCTGTCCGCCACCCCAAAGCTCTGGGGCACCAGATTTTCTGTGACGTAGGCGGCGTTGTGCCTGAGGTTGCTCTCGGAGGCGTCGTAGTAGGCATTTTTAAAAATCGTGTAGGAAAAGATTCCCGAGCACACCGTGATGAGAACGATGAGCACCGAGAACACAAGGGTTATTCGCCGTTTCATACCGTTTAATCCGCCATATTTTCAACCATGCGGTAGCCCACGCCCCGAACCGTCTCGATGTAGCGGTGCCCCTCATCCTCGATTTTCTTGCGCAGATACCGGATGTGGACGTCGACGGTGCGGGTCTCACCGTAGTACTCGTAGCCCCAGATCTCGTCCAAAAGCTGATCCCTGGTGAGCACCTTGTTCTTATTGCTGGCCAGAAACAGCAAAAGCTCGTACTCCTTCAGGGTCAGAGACAGCCGCTTGTCGCCCTTGTAGGCCTCGAAGGCCCCGGGAAGGATTCTGAGATCTCCGATGACGATCTCCTCCCCCGTCTCGTCCTTGGACTGCTCCGTGCGCCTGAGGACCGCCTTGATTCTGGCGTAGAGCTCCTTTACGCTAAAGGGCTTGACCATGTAGTCGTCGGCGCCCATTTCCAGGCCCAGCACCCGGTCGAATTCCTCGCTTTTGGCGGTGAGCATGATGATGGGGGTGGCGGCAATCTTCTTATCCCCCCGCACCTCCCGGCAGATGCTGATGCCATCCTGGCCCGGCAGCATGAGATCTAAAATCACCAGCGCCGGCTTGAGCTCCCGGATTCTGTCCACAGCGCCGGTGCCCTGGTGCCAGCCCTCCACAGAAAAGCCCTGGGCCTCCAGATTGAATTTTATCAGCTCGAAAATATTGATTTCATCCTCGATGATCAGAATTTTTTTCATTGTGTTTTCCTCGATTTCTCAAATTGATTTCATTATAGCACACCCGCATTAAGGAATTGTAAAATTCAGATTAAAAAAAGTGCGGTGTACCCGCACGCAAAATCTACTTCGCCTGAAAGGCCTCGATGTTTTTAATCTCCACCGACACCGTGCCGTCGGGATTGTTTTTAAACTCGACAATGTCCTCTCTGGTCAGATAGTCTGTGGGGATGGCGATCTCGATACCGGAGTCGGTGATAAATTTCTGTTTTTTAAAGATTTTATTCTCGATGTTCTCCGTCACCGGTACCTTTTCTGTGACAATCCCCCGCTTGGCCACCTCCTCCTTGAACTTTTCGCCCACGGAGGTGTCGTTGCCAAAGGCAGCTCTGGCGATATTGCCGATATCGATGGCGCTGTCGGTCTCGTAGTCCTCGGCCATGACCTGCTTCACGGTGCTGAGCTTGCCCACGTCGCTGTTGTACTCCCGCTCGATAATGCGCTTGGCGGCCTTCTCCACGATATCGAAGGTCTGCTTTTCCGACAGGGCCTCCCGGCACTGGACGATCTGGGTGGAGAGATAGTATTCCCGGTGACCGTCAATCTCGTACTTTTTCTCCTTGAGGAAGATCCCCCGGGTGTTGACGTTGATGATGACAAACTCCTCCAGCCGCTGGCCCTCGGTGGGCAGACAGCAGGGCTGCCTTAAAATATCGTTGAGCATGCCGCCGTCGTGGTCCACGTAGTGGATATAGCTGTGCTTGTAGTTCATCTTCAATATCCCTAGGTAGGGGTCTCTGTCTCCGGTGAACTCCACCACCAGAAGATCCGCCGGGGGAACCTCCACGTGCTCGGTCATATAGTCAAAGAACAGCCGCGCCAGATCCTGGCTGACCTCCACCAGGGTCTCGGGATCTTTTTTGTATTTTTCAAAGCACTGGCAGAAAAAGCCGCTGGTGTCTGTAAACTGGGTGCGCTTGATCTCCGGATCCTTCATGGCCTTGGTCAGGTGCTTGAAAAGGTACTCCTGAATGCCCAGGGGCAAGCCCAATAAAGTCTCTGAGAGCACGGGGATCCCGGCATTTGTATCCAAAATGTGCAGGATTGCACGCTTGATGTGAATGTCTGTGTCCATAAATCGCCTCCTGTATTTTTAGTGTAAACGCAGAATTGCACAGCCGAGTGAGGTATGCTGTGCAATTCTGATAAAGCTGTTAAATTGTCTTAAATACACCCTTATTGAGTCTGAAGTAGTCGATGCCTGAAATCAGCGTCAGCACCAAAGCTACGTAGACCATGATGTTGCCGAAGAGCAGCAGCGCCGGGAAGGCCAGCACCGGCCAATTGACCAAAAGCAGGGCGATGATGGCGATCATCTGGGAAATGGTCTTGGCCTTGCCCCATTTGCTGGCGGCGATGACGATGCCGTCGGAGGCCGCCAGGGTTCTCAGGCCCGTGATGGCAAACTCTCTGGCGATGATGACGATGACCACCCAGGAGGGGATCATCTGGAGCTCCACAAGGCAGATCAGCGCCGAGGAAACCAGCAGCTTGTCCGCCAAGGGATCCATAAATTTCCCAAAGTCGGTGATCAGCTGTCTGCTTCGGGCCAGGTGGCCGTCCACCGCATCCGAGGCCGAGGCCACGATGAAAATCAGCACCGCGATGGGCTCGTGGTACGGAAAATCCACCAGCAGGGATACGATAAAGAATGGAATCATAATGATTCGTGCCATGGTAATTTTGTTAGGTAGGTTCATTTTCAACATCTCCTATGAAATCGTAGTCCAGGGTCTGGACTATCCTTATTTTATAGAAATTGCCAACACGAAGTTCCCTCTCTCCCCCATTATTGACAAAAACCATACAATCTACCTCCGGCGCATCGGAGTACATCCGGCCGGAGTAATTTTCGGCATCCTCCTGGTCCTCGATGAGCACCTCGTAGACACCGCCCACAAAGCCTGCGTTGGAGGCCTCCAAAATGGCCTCCTGGCCCGCGTAAATCTCCTGGGCTCGCCGCTCCTTGACGTCCTCGGGAATCTGGTCAGGCATCACAGCCGCCGGAGTTCCCTCCTCCTGGGAATAGGTGAAGGCCCCGAGACGGTCGATTTTGATCCGTTTCAAAGATTTCAAAAGCCCCTGGTGATCTTCCTCCGTTTCGCCAGGAAAACCCGTGATGATGGCTGTCCTGAGGATGGCGTCGGGGAGCTTTTCCCGGATGAGATCTATTTTTTCAAAGAGCTGGGCCTGGGTGATCTGCCGGCCCATGCGCTTGAGAATCCTGTCCTCGGTGTGCTGGATGGGCAGATCGAAATAGTGGCAGATATTTTCGTGGGATTTGATGACATCCAAAAGCTCCTCGGTGATCCCCTCGGGATACATGTAGAGCAGACGGATCCAGTGGAAATTAAAATCCTCGGCCAGATGGGTTAACAGCCTGGCCAGATTGATGTCCCCGGGCAGATCGCTGCCGTACTGGGTGATGTCCTGGGCGATGACGATGAGCTCCTTTACCCCTTTGTTGGCCAGCATCGCCGCTTCCTTGTAAATATTCTCCGGCAGACGGCTGCGGTGGCGTCCCCGGATTTTGGGGATGACGCAATAGGTGCAGTGGTGACTGCAGCCCTCGCTGATTTTCAAGTAGGCCGTGACGCTGCCCTCGGCGATGTAGCGGGGTGCTGCCTCGTCGTAGGGGGCGTCGATGTTCCCCGCAAAGGTGGTCACCTGGCGCTCGCCCTCGATTTTTTGAATCAGATCCACAATATTGTCGATGTTGCCCACCCCTAAAAAGCCGTCGATTTCCGGAATCTCCTGGGCCAGGCTCTCGTGGTAGCGCTCGGCCATACAGCCCGCCACCACCAGGGTCTCGCAGAGACCCTGGTTTTTGTAGGACACGTACTCGAGAATATAGTCGATGGATTCCTCCTTGGCGCTTTGGATAAAGCAGCAGGTGTTGACGACGATGATCTGGGCTTCTCTGGGGTCCGCCTCGATCTCGTAGCCCTGCTCCCTCAGGGTGCCCAGCATCAGCTGGGCATCCACGGTGTTTTTATCGCAGCCCAGGGTGGTAATATGTATCTTTTTCATGCTATCTCCTGTCGTATTCCTCCCGGGTCATCAGCAGGGTTCTGGGCTTGCTGCCGTTGGGCCCTGAGATGATGCCCTTCTGCTCCATGGCGTCGATGAGCCTGCCCGCCCGGGCGTAGCCCACGCTCAGCCTTCTCTGGAGCATGGAGGTCGAAATCTGTTTGCTGGCAAAGGCCAGCTCGATGGCCTCCGGCAGCAGGGAATCCTGGTCCTCCTCCTGGGCGCTTTCCTCCTGCTGGGGCACCTCGATGGCCTCCTGGATGGCCTCGTTGTAGGTGGGCTTCTTGTCGCCCTTCATCGCATCGATGACCCGGTTGATCTCCTCGTCGGACACAAAGGTACACTGAATTCTGAGGGGCTCAAACTTGCCCACCGGGAAGTAGAGCATATCCCCCTTGCCCAGAAGCTTTTCGGCGCCGCCTGTATCTAAAATAATTCTGGAGTTGGTATCACTGGATACTTTGAAAGCGATTCTCGACGGGATATTGGCTTTGATGAGCCCGGTGATGACATCCGCCGATGGCCGCTGGGTGGCCACGATCAAATGGATGCCGCAGGCCCTGGCCAGCTGGGCGATACGGCAGATGGCGTTTTCGCACTCCTTGGGGGACTCCATCATCAAATCAGCCAGCTCGTCGATGATGATGACGATTCTGGGCAGCTTGACCCCGCCCTCCTGCTTCATCTTGGCGTTGTAGGCGTTGATCTCCCGGACCCCGTTTTCCTTAAAGAGCTGATAGCGCTCCGTCATCTCTTTAACACCCCAGTTCAGGGCGTAGGCCGCCTTCTTGGGCTCGGTGACCACAGGAATTAAAAGATGAGGAATGGCGTTGTACTGATTGAGCTCCACCATCTTGGGGTCGACCATGATGAATTTGAGATCCTCGGGGGAGGATTTGTACAGCAGACTGATGATGATGCTGTTGATACAGACGCTCTTCCCTGAACCCGTGGTTCCGGCGATGAGCAGATGGGGCATCTTGCTGATATCCCCGATGACATTCTGCCCTGACAGGGTTTTCCCCAGGGCAAAGGTTAAGGGCGCCTTGCTGCTCTGGAAGGCCGGGGACTCGATGATCTCCCGGATGCCGACGATCTCGCTGCTCTCGTTGGGCACCTCGATGCCCACCGCCGCCTTGCCCGGAATGGGCGCCTCGATGCGCACACCGGAGGCGGCCAGGTTTAAGGCCAGGTCGTCGGAGAGATTGACAATTTTGTTGACCTTGACCCCGGCTTCGGGCTGTAATTCAAAGCGGGTAAGGGTCGGCCCCATATCTATACCGATAATTTTGGCGCGAACCCCGAAGTTGGCCAGGGTTTCTTCGATTTTCTTGGCCTTTTTCAAAGC
>JAUNGS010000009.1:18523-33743 GCA_030524435.1 Eubacterium sp. | reverse complement strand
TTATCGAAGGCGTAAGGAGCTCTGTGGACGGAAAGACGTAGGGCTCCGCCGGTTCCTCAGAGCCGGCCTCATCCCGGGATTTTAAAATGTAGAGCTCATCCCCCACCGTGGCCGCCTCGGCCGTGCGAACCGGAGCAGATTTGGCCTCCGGCGTTTCTGCCTGGTCATCCTCCACGGCCAGATGGTCGTAATCCTCAGAGGCCCCATCCTCGCCGATGGCCTCCCGAATTTTCTGGTAGTCAATGATCTCGGTGTCGATGCTCACCTCACCGATATCCGTCTTGCCAAAGAGGCCGTCGTAGTCCTCCTGGGGGTCCTCCGCCTTTTTCTTCTCCCGCTGTTCCCGGGCAATCTTCTTTTCCTCCACCAGATCGTCGACCTTCTCCTTGACGGTATTCAGGCCAAAGCGATCCTGGACCAGCTTCTGGTAGAAATCCTTGAAATTGGCCCGGATGATCAAAAGAATCTCGGCGATGGAGGCCAAAATCACGAAAAACACCGTGCCGATTTTGGTCACCATCATCTGGAGAAAGTAGGATAAGAGGATCCCGACGATGCCGCCGGAGCCGCCGTACTTCGCCAAAATAAAGAGATCCATCACCGAATAGGTCAGAAGCCTGGGCACATTGAGACTGAAAATGATCATCATGTTGATCAAAAGCAGCAGCACCAGCACCAGGGTCTGGGCCTTTTCCCGATGCTTGTTCATAAAGACGAGCACCCCGGTGGCGACAATTAACATGTTGGCCATCACCGTCGTGTTGCCAAAGACATAGGTGAAAATCACCTTGCCCACAATTTTATCGAATATACCCGGCGTCGCCGTGGCGTAGGCGTAGGTCGCATAGACGCCGAGGACCACCAGAAAAATGCCGAGCAGCTTGCGCTTAGCTGAGGGGGAAGCCCCCTCCCGCTTCGGTGACGCTGTCTTCTTTGCCGTCGTCGTCTTTTTTCTTGTTCCTGTGGTCTTTTTTCTTCCAGCCATATTGTCACCTCGCTTTCTAAATTTGAGGCGGAGGGGCTGCGCCTTAAAATCCAGAGCTAAAATTCTGGAATTCAGGATGCTCTGAGCCTCCGCTAAAAAAAAGAGGTACAGAAAAGCTTTCTCTGTACCTCAGGCATCCTTATTTTTCAAAGGACGCTAAATTCTGACTGCAGGACCTCCGGCCTAGAGTCCGGAATGGCCAAATCCGCCGTCATCACGCTCTGTCTTTGTGAGCTCAGCCACGTCCTCAACCTCGCAGAAATCGGCTGTGACGTACTCCTGGATCACCATCTGGGCGATGCGGTCCCCGGGATTAACGGTGTAGGCTTCCTCTTTAAGGTTCATCAGAATGACCTTGATTTCTCCGCGGTAATCCGAATCCACCGTGCCGATGCCGTTGACCAGGGTGATGCCGTGCTTCAGGGCCAGCCCCGAGCGTGCGCGAATCTGTGCTTCGTAGCCCACAGGAAGCTCGATGGAGATACCCGTGGGTACCGCATAAACTTTCCGGGGTTCCAGCACCAAAGGCGTATCGATATTCGCATAAAGATCTGCCCCCGCTGCGCCGGCGGTTTGGTACTGGGGCAGCGAGTAGGCGGATGCATTATGAATTTTTACCTTACATGTTTTCATATTATACCACAAAATCCTTAAGATTTTTTGGGTAAGCAGGCTTTTCTGGAGAGGTTGATCCGTCCCTGGTCGTCGATTTCCACAACCTTGACGGTGACCTCGTCGCCGATTTTAACCACATCCTCGACGGTCTTCACCCGTTCGTGGGCCAGCTTGGAGATGTGAATTAAACCATCCTTGCCGCCGGGCAGGGAGACGAAGGCGCCGAAGTTCATGATGCGGACAACCTTGCCGGTGTAAACCTCGCCGACCTCAACCTCGCGGACGATGTCCTCGATGATGGCCTTGGCCTTGTTGGCGGCCTCGGAATCCTCGGAGGCGATGTAGATGGTGCCGTCGTCCTCGATGTCGATTTTGACGCCGGTGTCCTCGATGATCTTGTTGATGACCTTGCCGCCGGAACCGATGACGTCGCGAATCTTATCCGGATTGATGGTCATGGTCATGATGCGCGGCGCATAGGGTGACAGGTCCGGACGGGGCTCGGAGATTTCCTCATTCATGATCCCCAGAATGTGGAGACGGCCGATTCTGGCCTGTTCCAGGGCCTGGGTTAAAATTTCCTTGTCGATGCCGTGGATCTTGATATCCATCTGGATGGCGGTGATCCCGTCGGCGGTACCGGCAACCTTGAAGTCCATGTCCCCCAGGAAGTCTTCCATGCCCTGGATATCCGTTAGGATGGCCAGTTTGTCTTCCTCTTTGATGAGACCCATGGCCACACCGGCCACCGGCTTCTTGATGGGCACACCGGCGGCCATCAGGGCCAGGGTGCTGCCGCAGACGCTGGCCTGGGAGGTGGAGCCGTTGGAGCTTAAGACCTCGGAGACCACGCGGATGGCGTAGGGGAATTCATCCTCCGGCGGGATCATGGGCAGCAGGGCCCGTTCCGCCAGGGCGCCGTGGCCGATTTCGCGGCGGCCGGGGCTTCTTAAGGGTCTGGCTTCGCCGACGCTGTAGCCCGGGAAGTTATACTGATGCATGTAGCGTTTTTCGGTTTCGTTGGACAGACCGTCTAAAACCTGGGCGTCCCTGAGAACCCCCAGGGTTGCGATGGAAAGCACCTGGGTTTCGCCGCGGGTAAAGAGACCGGAGCCGTGTACTCGGGGCAGGTAGTCTACCTTGGCGGTGATGGGGCGCACCTCGTCCATCTTACGGTTGTCGGGGCGGATGCGGTCCACTAAGATTAAGCTGCGGATTTCCTTTTTCTGGATGGCGGTGAGGACGGTGTCGATGTCCCCCAGCTGTTCGGGATAAATTTCCTCGAAGTGTTCCACCACCTCCTGCTTAACCTTGTCGATATTTTCAAGGCGTTCGGTTTTATCCTCGGTGTGGACGGCCTCGCGCATTTTATTGCCGACAAAGGCTTCGACCTCGGCGGTCAGCTCCTCGGTGGGCAGATACAGGGTGTACTCTGCCTTGGGCACGCCGACCTCGGCCACGATTTCCTCCTGGAAGGCCACCAGCTTTTTGATTTCCTCGTGGGCAAAGAGGATGGCCTCCAGCATGGTTTCCTCGGAAACCTCCTTGGCGCCGGCTTCAACCATCATGATGGCGTCCTTGGTGCCGGCCACGGTGAGGCTTAATTCACTGACAGCCCGCTGTTCCTCGGTGGGGTTTAAAATCAGCTCGCCGTCGATGAGGCCTACGGCCACGGAGCCCGTAGGGCCGCCGAAGGGAATATCGGAGATGGCCAGAGCGATGGAGGAGCCAAACATGGCCGCCAGCTCCGGCGCGTTATCCTGTTCTACGGACATAACCGTCGTCACGACCTGGACGTCGTTGCGCATACCCTTGGGGAACAGCGGACGGATGGGTCTGTCGATGAGACGGGCGTTTAGGATGGCCTTTTCCGAGGGACGGCCTTCGCGCTTCAAAAAGCCGCCGGGAATCTTGCCCACGGCGTACTGTTTTTCTTCGTAATCGACGCTTAAGGGAAAGAAATCCATGCCTTCCCGGGGTTTTTTCGATGCGGTCGCAACGGCCAAAACGCTGGTTTCACCGTAGCGGATCATGGCGGCGCCCTTGGTCAGTCCCGCTACCTCGCCGATTTCAACCTTTAAAGGGCGGTCGGCGACTTCTGTTTCAAATACTTTCATTCATACCTCCTGCGCGCACCCTCTCTGAGCCGCGCAAATTTTAATGCTGATTTTTCGGTATTCCCCCGAAAAATCCCCTCGACGTCCGCCAGTAACGGGAGGCGTCTTTAAAACAAAAAAGGCGGAATACTCCGCCCTTAAAAATTATTTTCTTAAGCCTAATCTCTGGATCAGCTCACGATAACGCATGATGTCTTTCTTTTTCAGATAGTTTAATAAGCCGCGGCGCTGACCAACCATTTTCAGAAGACCTCTTCTGGAGTGATGGTCGTGCTTGTGTACGGCGAAGTGTTCGTTCAGATCGTTGATGCGCGCTGTTAACAGGGCAATCTGTACCTCCGGAGAACCAGTGTCTCCTTCGTGCTTCTGGTATTCGCTGACAATGCGTTCTTTCTGTTCTTTTGAAATCATTTTTTGACTTCTCCTTTCAAATTACAAAGTCTCCGCAATCGCAGTATGCCGTTGGAGCTTCGGTAAACCGGGGCTGCGGACCTAACTTCGATAATGATACCATAAGGAAAAGCGGCTGTAAAGTTTTTTTAGCAGTTTTGCCCTGAATTTATTTCCGCCGCAGGCCCCGGGCCCGGGGCCCGTCGCACCGGCGGACAGAAGCCTGAATACGCCGAATTCTTTCTATTTTTTATTCAACAGCTTTGCCAGGTACTGGCCCGTGTAGGAGGCCTTGACCTCGGCCACCTCCTCGGGGGTTCCGGTGCAGACGACGGTTCCGCCGCCGTCGCCCCCCTCGGGGCCCAAATCGATGACGTGATCCGCCACCTTGATCATGTCCAGCTGATGCTCGATGACCACCACGGTGCTGCCCGTATCCGCCAGCCGCTGAAGCACCTGGATGAGGCGGTCCACGTCGGCCATGTGCAGCCCGGTGGTGGGCTCATCCAAAATGTACAGGGTTTTTCCCGTGTTGCGCTTGCTGAGCTCCGAGGCCAGCTTGATGCGCTGGGCCTCGCCGCCGGACAGCTGAGTGGAGGGCTGGCCCAGCTTGACGTAGCCCAGCCCCACGTCGTAGAGGGTCTGGATCTTGGTGCGGATGGCCGGAATGGGGTCGAAAAAGGCCAGGGCCTCCTCCACCGTCATGTCCAGGACATCGGCGATGCTTTTGCCCTTGTACTTGACCTCCAGGGTTTCCCTGTTGTAGCGCTTGCCGTGGCAAACCTCACAGGGCACGTAGACGTCCGGCAGGAAATGCATTTCTATTTTGAGGATACCGTCGCCGCTGCACTTTTCACAGCGGCCGCCCTTGACGTTGAAGCTGAAGCGGCCCTTCTGATAGCCCCGGGCCTT
The DNA here is from genome assembly GCA_030524435.1 of Eubacterium sp. Lineage (GTDB taxonomy): Bacteria > Bacillota > Clostridia > Eubacteriales > Eubacteriaceae > Eubacterium. The sequence continues at coordinate 28,724 of JAUNGS010000009.1, read as the reverse complement.
GGCCTCGGGGGTTTTGGCAAAGAGATCTCTGATTAAATCAAAAACCCCGGTGTAGGTGGCCGGGTTGGACCTGGGGGTGCGGCCGATGGGCGACTGGTCGATGGCAATGACCTTGTCGATTTCCTCAATACCCTCTATTTTTTTGTATTTCCCCGGCTTTTTAAAGCTGTGGTACAGCTTCTGGGACACGCCCTTGTACAGGATTTCGTTGACCAAGGTGCTTTTGCCGGAGCCCGAAACCCCGGTGACGCAGATAAATTTGCCCAGGGGGAAATCCACCGTAATATTTTTGAGGTTGTTCTCGGCGGCGCCAACCACCCGAATGGCCGTTCCCCGGCCAGGGCGTCTCTCGGCGGGCACCGCGATTTTTTTCTCGCCGCTGAGGTACTGGCCGGTGATGGAATTGGGGTTTTTCTTAATGTCCTCGGCGGTTCCCTCGGCCACCACCTCGCCGCCGTGGATGCCGGCGCCGGGGCCGATGTCTACAATCCAGTCGGCCTCCTCCATGGTCTCGTCGTCGTGCTCCACCACCACCAGGGTGTTGCCCAGATCCGTGAGGTTTCTTAAAGTCTTAAGCAGCTTCTGGTTATCCCGCTGATGGAGCCCGATGCTGGGCTCGTCCAAGACGTAGAGCACCCCCACCAGACCGGAGCCGATCTGGGTAGCCAGGCGAATGCGCTGGGATTCTCCGCCGGACAGGGTTCCAGCACTTCTGGCCAGGGTTAGATATTCTAGACCCACGTCCCTTAAAAATTTCAGCCGGGCATTGATCTCGGCAAAAATCAGCTCGCCGATCATCTGCTCCGTTTCCGTTAAGTTCATATTGGCAAAAAAGGACAACAGCTCCTTCACCGACATCTCTGTGAGCTCGATGATATTCTTTCCCTGGACCGTCACCGCCAGGCTCGTGGGGTTGAGGCGCCTGCCCTGGCACTTGGGACAGGGGATCTCCGACATGTACTTGTCGATCAAGCTGCGCATGCCCTCGGAGTGGGTTTCCCGGTAGCGGCGCTCCATGTTGTTGATGAGCCCTTCAAAGCTGGTGCTGTAGGTGCCGGAAAATTTACCGTCGTAGGCGATCTCGATGGTGTCCGCCGATCCGTAGAGCAGCTCCTGGATAAAGGCCTTGGGGGCCTCCTCCAGGGGCTTATCCATGGAAAAACCGTGCTTCTTGGCCAGGGCCCGGATCAGGTTGGTCATGATTTTAGAGTCGTTTTTTAAGCCGAAAAACTTGATGGCCCCCTGCTCCACCGACAGGCTTTTGTCGGGGATCAAAAGATCCGGGTCGATCTCCTTGTGAAAACCCAGGCCGTTGCAGGAGGGGCACATGCCGAAGGGATTGTTGAAGGAAAAGGTTCGAGGCTCCAGGGTGTCCATGGCAATGCCGCAGTCGGGACAGGACAGATTTTCGCTGAAAAGCTGCTGCTCGCCGCCGATGACGTCGCAGATCACCAGGCCATTCGCCAGACCCAGGGCCGTCTCCACGGAGTCCGTCAGACGGCGCCCCATGTTAGCCTTGATCTTCAGGCGGTCCACCACTACCTCGATGTGGTGTTTCTTATTCTTATCCAGCTCGATGTCCTCGCTGGTCTCCCGGGCCTCGCCGTCGACCATCAGTCGCACGTAGCCCTCCTTTTTAAGGTGGGTCAAAAGCTTCTTGTGCTGGCCCTTCTCTCCCCTGACCACCGGCGCCAAAATCTGGAACTTCGTTCCCTCCGCCATAGCGGCGATGGTGTCGACGATCTGATCCACACTCTGGGAGGTGATCTCCTTGCCGCACTTGGGACAATGGGGCACGCCAATTCTGGCGTAGAGCAGCCGGAAGTAGTCGTAGATTTCCGTGACGGTGCCCACGGTGGACCTGGGATTTCGGTTGGTCGTCTTTTGATCGATGGAGATGGCCGGGGACAGCCCGTCGATGCTCTCCACATCCGGCTTCTGGGACTGGCCCAGGAACTGTCTGGCGTAGGCCGATAAAGACTCCACGTAGCGGCGCTGGCCCTCGGCGTAGATGGTGTCAAAGGCCAAAGATGACTTACCGGAGCCGCTGAGGCCCGTCAAGACCACCAGCTGATCCCGGGGGATTTTGACATTGATGTTTTTGAGATTGTGCTCCTTGGCACCCTTGATATCGATGTATTTCATTGCTTTCCTTTCAGTGCTTTGATTCTGTCACGCAGGGCGGCGGCTCGCTCGAATTCCAGATTTTCCGCCGCGGCCAGCATTTCTGCCTCCAGATTCATGATCTCGGCGGCGACGTCCATGGTTTCTTCCTCCAGAACCACGTCCTCCTGGCTGGAGGCGGCCTTGGTGACCTCTAGGTCGTCCCGGATTCCCCGCTTGACGGATCTCGGCACGATGCCGTGCTCCTCGTTGTAGGCCTGCTGGATTTTCCGGCGCCTGTTGGTCTCGGAGATGGCAAAGTCCATGGACTTGGTGATCCTGTCGGCGTACATGATAACCTTGCCCTCCACGTTTCTGGCCGCCCGGCCGATGGTCTGAACCAGGGAGGTCTCGGATCTGAGGTAGCCCTCCTTGTCGGCGTCGAGAATGGCCACCAGGGACACCTCGGGCAAATCAAGCCCTTCCCTCAGGAGGTTGATGCCCACCAGCACGTCGAACTCGCCCATGCGCAGCTCCTTGAGGATCTTGACCCGCTCGATGGTGTCGATGTCGGAGTGCAGGTAGTTGACCCGAATACCCTGCTCCTTGAAATACTGGGTTAAATCCTCGGCCATTTTCTTGGTCAGGGTGGTGACCAGCACCCGGTTGCCCTTGGCCACGGTGGCGTTGATCTCCCCGGTGAGATCGTCGATCTGCCCCTTGATAGGGCGCACCGAGATCTCGGGATCCAAAAGCCCCGTGGGCCTGATGATCTGCTCGACAACCTGCTGGGTGTGCTCCTTCTCGTACTTTCCCGGCGTGGCCGAGGTGAAGATGATCTGATTGATCTTTCCCTCAAACTCCTGGAAGTTTAAGGGCCTGTTGTCGTAGGCCGAGGGTAGCCGGAAGCCGTAGTCCACCAGATTCTTCTTTCTGGCGTGATCCCCCGAGGACATACCCCCGATCTGGGGAATGGACACGTGGGACTCGTCGGCAAAGAGCAGAAAATCCTTGGGAAAGTAGTCGATGAGGGTGTAGGGCGGCTGACCCGGTGCAGTGCCGCTGATGTAGCGGGTGTAATTTTCAATGCCGGTGCAGTAGCCCATCTCCTTGAGCATTTCCAGGTCGTAGTTGGTGCGCTGGAGGATGCGTTGGGCCTCCACCAGCTGATTGTGCTCGGTGAAATAGTCGTAGCGCTCCGCCAGCTCCTCCCGGATGCCCTTGATGGCCACGTCCAGCTTCTCCGGCGTCGTGGTGTAGTGGGAGGCCGGGAAGATGGAGATATGGCTTAATTCCCCGGTGATCTCGCCGGTGATGGTGTTGATCTCGGTGATCCGGTCGATTTCGTCGCCAAAAAATTCCAGGCGCACGGCCTTCTCCGACGAAGCCGCAGGGTAGATTTCTAAGATATCCCCCCGAACCCGGAAGTTATTTCTCTCGAAAGCAATGTCGTTGCGCACGTACTGGATGTCCACCAGCTTGCGGATGACGGCGTCCCGGTCCTTCTCCATCCCCGGCCTGAGGGAAAGCACCAGGTTTTCGTAGTCGATGGGACTCCCCAAACCGTAGATACAGGATACGCTGGCCACCACGATGACGTCCCTGCGCTCAAACAAGGCCGCGGTGGCAGAGTGGCGCATCTTGTCGATTTCGTCGTTGATGGCCGAATCCTTCTCGATATAGAGATCGGAATTGGGCACGTAGGCCTCGGGCTGGTAGTAATCGTAGTAGGACACAAAATACTCCACGGCATTCTCGGGAAAAAAGCTCCTGAACTCGTTGGCCAGCTGGGCCGCCAGGGTTTTATTGTGGGCGATGATGAGGGTGGGCTTTTGGACCGCCTCAATGATCTTGGCCATGGTGTAGGTTTTCCCTGAGCCGGTGACCCCCATAAGGGTCTGGAATTTCTTTCCGGCCTCAATGCCCTCGGCCAGCTTGGCGATGGCCTGGGGCTGATCGCCGGTGGGGGTGTATTCGGATACGACTTTAAAACGATTCATAAAAATCTCCCTGTAATCTTACGGCTGCAGTGCCCGCAGCACCGTCTCCGTCCTCTGTTTTCACACTTCATTTTCCAATTAGGCAAATTATAGCATGGATGGCTCCAAAAGTATAGCATTGTTTGGAACATTCGTTCTTTTTTTGCAGTTGTCCTTTTTTCGATATTAAAGCGCCCTGAGATAGGCATCCATCGCCAGCACCGTCTTTTTAGCGCCGGCCACCGCCTCAACCACGGTCCTTCCGCCGTGGACCACATCCCCGGCGGCAAAAACCCCGGCCACGGTGGTCTGACCATTGTCGTCGATCTTCAGCAGGCCGCTGTCCTCGCCCTGCAGTCCGTCCGTCGTCTGAATCAGCTTTGACTTCGGCCCCTGGCTCGCCGCAATGATCGTAAAATCTGCCGGCTCCAAAAGCTCCTCCGAATCCAGGGAGACGATCTCTCCCGCTTCATTGAGATGGCTCTTTCTGAAAACCGGCCCCTCGGGGGTAAATCTCACAATCTGCATGCCGTGGTGAAATTGGGCGCCCTCCAGCTCCGCAAGCTCGATTTCCCGCGGGTCGGCGGCGCTTTGGGTGCGCCTTGCGTAGAGGGTGACGTACTCGGCCCCTCTGTGAAGGGCGGTCCTGGCCACGTCCAGGGCCGTATTCCCCGTGCCGATGACCGCCAGGCGGGTGCCGATATCAAAGGAATCCGGCGAGGACAGATAGTGGATGCCGTAGCACACATTGGGCAGGCTTTCCCCCGGCACGTTCAGCGGGCGGGCCCGCCACAGGCCGCTGCCGATAAACACGGCGTCGTAGCCGTCTCTGAATAAATCTGGAATCGTCAAAGAGACCCCGATGGCGGTGTGGAGGCGGATATGGATGCCATTGCGCTTCATCAGCGCCGTGTAGCGGTCTAAAATGCTGTTGGGCAGTCTGAATTCCGGAATGCCGTAGCGCAGCATGCCCCCGAGCTGACTCTCGGCCTCAAAAACGGTGACGTCGTGTCCCTTCTGGGCCAGCAAAATCGCCGCGGTGATTCCCGCCGGTCCGCTGCCGATAATCGCCGCCTTCCTGCCCGTCGCCGGCGCCTTGGCCAGCTCGATGCGGTCGAGGAACATGTCTGAGATGTAGCGTTCGATTTCACCCCAGGCCACAGCCTCCCCCTTGACCGCGCGCACGCAGTGACCCTCGCACTGGCTCTGGTGATTGCACACCAGGGCGCAGATCACCGACAGGGGATTGTTTTCAAAGAGCATCTGGGCAGCTTCCTGCATTTTTCTTTCCTTCAGCAGCTGGATGGCCTTCGGTATATCCGTCGACACCGGGCAGCCTGCCGAGCATCTGGCCTTTTTACATTGGAGACAGCGCTCTGCCTCCGCTTTTATTTGTAGCATAATAAAATTTCCTCACTTATTTTCATCGATTTTTCTTAAAGTATAATTCTATTTTAAAAATATATCAAATATTTAATAGCTTTTATTGATTGTGTTTTACAAAAATAATAAAATTGTATACATTAAGTTTATTCACAATTAAATACAGCTGGATCCGCCCTTCAGTCCTTTAAGTGCTCCCAAAAACCGCTTTAGAATTTACATCGTTATCCTTTTATGGTATGATACTGAGGTTACATTACTTTAAGGAACTTTAAGGATGGTTTTTTTATGTTGGAAATGATCACACAAATCAACAACGTTGTCAATGGGTTTATCTGGGGCGTCCCCGCCATGGTCTGCATCATCGGCGTCGGTCTTTTGCTGAGCTTCAGAACCCGCTTTATTCAATTCAGAAAATTCGGCTATACCTTTAAAACCACCGTCGGACGCATCTTCCACAAGGGCGAGGCCTCCGATGGCTCCGTCACCCCCTTCCAGGCCGTCTGCACCGCCCTGGCGGCCACCGTGGGCACCGGCAACATCGCCGGCGTGGCCGGCGCCATCGCCCTGGGCGGCCCCGGCGCCGTGTTCTGGATGTGGGTGTCCGCCCTCTTGGGCATGTGCACCAAATTCTCTGAGGTCACCCTGGCCGTCCACTTCCGGGAAAAAAATGCCGAAGGCGACTGGGTCGGGGGCCCCATGTACTACATCAAAAACGGCCTGCCTAAAAATTTTCACTGGCTGGCTGTGGTTTTCTCCATTCTGGGTATCCTCACGGTTTTCGGCACCGGCAACGCCACCCAGGTCAACACCATCACCACCGCCATCGACTCGGCGCTTTTAAACTACAACCTGATCTCCCAGGACTCCCTGTCGAGCTTTAATCTCGGGTTAGGGATCTTTATCGCCGTGCTGGTGGCTCTGGTGCTTCTCGGCGGAATCAAACGCATCGGCAGGGTCACCGAAAAGCTGGTGCCCTTTATGGCCCTGCTCTATATCATTCTGGCCCTGGGGGTCATCCTTTTAAATGCAGAACACGTTCCCGGGGTTTTCCGCTCTATTTTCGAAGGCGCCTTTTCCCCCTCGGCGGTCACCGGCGGCGTAGTGGGCAGCATGTTCATGAGCCTTAAAAACGGCGTCTCCCGGGGCATCTTCTCCAACGAGGCAGGCCTGGGCACGGGCTCCATCGCCCACGCGGCGGCGGACACCAAAAACCCCGTCCAGCAGGGCTTCTTCGGCATCTTTGAAGTCTTTACCGACACCATCGTCATCTGCACCATGACGGCCCTGGTCATTCTGTGCAGCGGTGTCAGCGTCGGCTACGGTGCCGCCGCCGGCGCAGAGCTGACCATCAGCGGCTTCACCGCCACCTACGGCAGCTGGGTATCCATCTTCACCGCCGTGGCCATGTGCTGCTTTGCCTTCTCCACCATCATCGGCTGGGGGCTCTACGGCACCCGCTGCATCGAGTACCTCTTCGGCTCGAAAATCAACAAGCCCTTTATGGTGATCTACGCCCTGGTGGCCATTCTCGGCGCCACCGCCGACCTGGGCCTGATGTGGAGCATCGCCGACACCTTCAACGGCCTCATGGTCATCCCCAACCTCATCGGCCTGTTCTTCCTCTCGGGAACCGTGGCCAAGCTTGTCAAAGAATATTTAGACTAGACGTCAGACACCCACTGCGGCAGAACCCTCGGGTTCTGCCCTTTTTATTTTTTGCCTGCCATTAAAAAAAGTCTGCAATCCAGGATCACAGACTTTAAGCACATATTAACCGCGGGCCACATATCGGGTCAGCACCTTGCCGATGGCCAAGGTCAGAATCCCTGCCACGATGGCCTCGGGGACCCCGTTGATGCCGATAACCCCCAGGATAACGCCGTAGAGGGCCGAGATATCAATCTCCTTGGCCGAGGCGTAGGCTTCTCCGAAAAAGAAGTAGATCATATTCATAACCAAAAGGGTATTGACCAGAGATCCCGCCACACCGGCGGCTGCCAGAGCCGGGGCCTCCTTTTTCGTCCCCTTTAAAATCCCCTGGTAAACGTAGTAGGGCACAATCCCCACGAGAATCCTCGGGACAAAGCAGATCACCAGACTCCAGAAATTGCCGCCGTAGCCGCCAATGCTGTAGAAAGGCGTAAACACGAAGGACGTGGCCGTGGGATTAAAGGTGTTGGTCAAAAGACTGGTGAGACCGAAGACAAATCCCAAAAAGGCGCCGTACCTTGGCCCCAGGATGATGGCGCCGATGATCACCGGAACGTGAATGATCGTCGCCCGGGTAAATCCCAAAGGAATGTAGCCCAAAAAGGGGGTGACTGCCAAAAGGACGATGATGGCCACAAAAAGGGCCACCTGGACCAGCTCTCTGGTCGTTTGCGTTTTCATTTTTTTACCTCCTGCTATCGTTCCACACTGTGGATACAATGCTTTATGAGCTACATTCTATCTTAAAAGCCCTCAGGCTTCAAGCTGTTTTTTATTTTATACACCGGGCCGCGGGTAGTTTTCGCTGTGTTCCTTGTATTCCTTGGCCAGCTGCCAGGCAATGGTTTTCGCCTTCATGGCCGCCAGCATCTCTTCCTTGGAGAACCATTTTGCCGCATCCACCTCGCCAGAGAGGACAAAGGGCGCCTTTTTAACCCGGGCGACATAGCCCAGCATCAGCAGATCCTTTTTTCCATAGGGATAGCTTTTTACATAATAAAGCTTTTCCGTCTCGAGGCCCAGCTCCTCCTGAAGCTCTCTGACCGCCGTATCCTCGGCGTTTTCTCCAGGCTTAATGTGGCCCGCCACACAAATGTAATTTTCTGTATTGATATATCCCTGGCGGATCAGCACCGCTTCGCCGTCCTCGTTCACCGCCAGCACAATGACACAGGTTGAAAAGCTGTCAAAAATCGGCCGTTCACAGTCGGCGCACCAGGGGGTCAGACCCTCGTCCCCAATCTCTCTGAGCTCAAGCTTTCTGCCGCAATGGGGACAAAATTTAGAACGCATTTTTCTTTCCTCCTATCGCGTAAAAACCGCCGGACCCTCCGGCACAGAGTAAGGGCGTGCCGATGGCTGTCCAGCGGTTCTATCATATCATTTTTTTAGACTGCTTTTCAAGGGCTGTTTAGGCTTCAAACAGCGGTGTGGACAGGTAGCGTTCGCCGGTATCCGGCAGCAGCACGACAATGTTCTTTCCGGCATTTTCCGGACGCTTTGCCAGCTGGGTGGCCGCCCACAGGGCAGCGCCGGAGGAAATGCCCACCAGAAGGCCCTCGTTGTGGGCCACAGCCTTGGCTGTATTGAAGGCATCGTCGTTGGAGACGGTGATGATTTCATCGTAGACCTGGGTGTCCAGGGTGTCCGGCACAAAGCCTGCGCCGATGCCCTGAATCTTGTGAGGACCGGCTTCACCCTTGGAGAGCACCGGAGAATCCGCCGGCTCTACGGCAACGACCTTCAAGGCTGGATTCTGGGACTTCAGGTATTCACCGGTACCAGAAATAGTGCCGCCGGTGCCGACGCCGGCCACAAAGATATCCACCTGGCCATCAGTGTCCTCCCAGATTTCCGGACCCGTTGTCTTTCTGTGGATCTCCGGATTGGCAGGATTTTCAAATTGTCCAGGAATATAGGCGCCGGGGGTTTTTTCCGCCAGCTCCTTGGCCTTGGCAATGGCGCCCTTCATACCCTTGGCGCCCTCGGTGAGCACCAGCTCGGCGCCGTAGCCCTTCATGAGCTTTCTGCGTTCAACGCTCATGGTTTCAGGCATAACGATGATGGCCCTGTAGCCCCTGGCCGCCGCCACGCTGGCCAAGCCGATACCCGTGTTGCCGCTGGTGGGCTCGATGATCACAGAGCCCTCCTTTAAAAGACCCTTGGCCTCGGCGTCGTCGATCATGGCCTTGGCAATTCTGTCTTTGACGCTGCCCGCCGGGTTAAAGTACTCCAGCTTGGCAATGACCTTTCCCTTGAGATCATTCTTGGCCTCGTAGTTGGACAGCTCCAGCAGCGGGGTTCTTCCGATGAGTTCCGTTAAGCTTTTATATACCTTTGACATATTCTCGCCTCCGTATTTTATTTCATATAATTTTTGTATGTTTTATATGTTTTATATTATAGTCCCCCATCTGAGCTTTGTCAACCCCCTTTAGTTATATTTAAGATTTCTCAGCGCCACCCTAAAAAAGGAAATTTTCCCAGAGACTGGACAAAGAACAAGGAGATGGGATACAATACTAGGACAGATTTTTGTAAAGGAGGCGCATTATGTACGATTTTGATACTATCATCGACAGAAATAACACCCTGTCGGTAAAATACGATTTTAAAACGGAAAACAAAAAGCCCCAGGACGTCCTTCCCCTCTGGGTGGCGGACATGGATTTCAGGACCCCCGAGGCCGTGAGGCAGGCATTAAAAAAAGCCGCTGACCACGGCATCTACGGCTATTCTGAGGCTAAGGCGCCTTATTATGCGGCCGTCACCAGCTGGTTTGAGCGCCGCTTTGGCTGGAAGGCTGACCCCAAATGGATCGTCAAAACCCCCGGCGTCGTCTACGCCGTCAACACCGCCGTCAGGGCTTTGACCCAGCCAGGCGACGCCGTGCTCATCCAAAGACCGGTTTACTACCCCTTCTCCCGGGTCATCGAGAGCAATGGCCGAAAGCTGGTCAACAATCCCCTGGTCTACAAGGATAGCCAGTACACCATCGACTTCGAGGACTTTGAGCGCAAAAT
>JAUNGS010000009.1:0-18513 GCA_030524435.1 Eubacterium sp. | reverse complement strand
GCCTTTATCCTCTGCAGTCCCCACAATCCCGTGGGCCGGGTCTGGAGCGAGGCAGAGCTCACGAAAATGGGCGATATCTGTCTGGCCCACGGCGTCACCGTCATCGCCGACGAAATCCACTGCGATTTCACCTACCCCGGCGCCAGGCATACGGTGTTTGCAAAAATCAAGCCGGAATTCTCCAGGCATTGCATCACCTGCACCGCTCCCAGCAAAACCTTTAATTTGGCGGGGCTCCAGGTCTCCAACATCTTCATTGAAGATCCAGAGCTCAGACGGGCCTTTAAAAAGGAGATGGAGGCCTCGGGCTGCGGCGGTGTCGGCCTCATGGGGCTGGTGGCCTGCCAGGCGGCCTACACCCAGGGTGAGGACTGGCTGGAGGCCCTGAAGGCCTACCTCAAGGAAAACGTCGGCTTCGTCCGGGATTTTCTAAAAACCCAGCTGCCCCAGGTGAAGCTGGTGGAGCCCCAGGGCACCTACCTGCTCTGGCTGGATTTCACGGCCTTAAATTTAGATCCCGACGCCCTGGAGGACCTCATGGTCAATAAGGCAAAGCTTTGGCTGGACCGGGGCAATATGTTCGGCGAGGAGGGCGAGGGCTTCGAGCGCTTTAATATCGCCTGCCCCAGGGCCACCCTCGAAGAAGCCTTTGCGCGTCTTAAGGATGCCATCGATACCTTGTAAATTTTTCAAAACGCCAAAAAATTAAAAAAGACCGCCTCCGGGCATCCAGCGCCGTCATAACGGCTTCTGGCCCGGGGGTGGTCTCTTTTTATTATAATTCTGTCTTGACAATTACACCTGCTCAAAATGCAGCTGCATAGCCTGGGCCATGGCATCGGCCTCGGGATAGACCTCGGCGTCAAACCAGGTGATGCGCTGATCCTTTCTGAACCAGGTCAGCTGACGCTTGGCAAAGTGCCTGGTGTCCCGCTTTAAAATCTCCAGGGCCGCCTCCAGGGTCATCTCCCCCCTCAGATAGGGAAAGAGCTCCTTGTAGCCGATGGCCTTGAGGGCCGGCAGCTCCGGGCTGTAGCCCAAGGACATCAAATCCCTTAATTCCGCCTCCAATCCCTGCTCCACCATCAGGTCAACCCGCCTGTTGACCCTGTCGTAAAGGCGCTCCCGGGGCATGGCAATGCCCATGAGCACGTAATTGTAGGGCAGGCTCTCGGTAACCCTGGCCTCGGCGTCCAGCTGACTTTTGGCCTTGCCGGTGACCTGGTAGATCTCCAGGGCCCTGATGACCCGCTTGACGTTGTTGGGGTGAATCTCCGCCGCCGATTTGGGATCTGCCGCTGCCAGGCGTTTGTGTAGGGCCTCAGCCCCCAGCTGGGCAGCCTCGGCCTCCAGTTTTTTCCTGACAGTCTCGTCGGTATCCTTTTCCCGAAAGCCCCAGGGCAAAGTTAAGCCGTTGACGTAGAGGCCAGTGCCCCCGGCCACAATGGGCTGCCTTCCACGATCCAGGATGTCCTCGATTTTAGCCAGGGCCTCCTCCTTAAAGCGGGCCACGCTGTAGGCCTCGTCGGGGTCTACACAGTCGATGAGGTGATGGGGTATTCCCGCCATCTCCTGGGCGGTGGGCTTGGCCGTGCCGATATCCATGTGGCGGTAGATCTGCATGGAGTCCGCCGAGATCACCTCCCCGCCCCGTAATTTGGCCAGGGCCACGGCGGCGCCGGTTTTCCCGCTGGCGGTGGGGCCCACCACCACGGGAATTTTTTGCTTTTCCATGTCACACCACCCTCTTGAACAATTTCTTCAGTTCGTACTCCCGAAGCTTCAGGATGATGGGCCTGCCGTGGGGACAGGTGTAGGGATTGTCCAGGCGGCTCAGGCCGTCTAAAAGGGCCCTGATTTCCTCGTGGGACAGATTTTGATGGCCCTTCACCGCCTTCTTGCAGGACATGGTGATGATCCGCTCGATCTGCCCCCGGGGATCCGCCGCATCCTCGTAGACCCGGCTCTCGATAAAGGCCCGAAGCAGCTCCACCTCCTGGGGCTCTCCCAGCATGATGGGGACGCTTCTGACCATCAGGGTCGTCTCCCCGAAGAGATCGCACTCAAAGCCGTAGTGCATCAGCTCCTGCTGAAGGTGCTCAAAATCCTGGGCCTCCTTGACGGAGATTTCCAGGGTCTGGGGCACCAGCAAATTCTGGGCGGGAAAGTCGATTTTGCGCTCGAAGCGCTGGCGCAGCTCCTCGTAGAGAAAGGCCTCGTGGGCGGCGTGCTGATCCAAAAGCAGGGCCTCCTCCCCCCGCTCCAATAGGATATAGGTGGAGAAGAGCTGGCCGATGATTTTCACGTGGTCGAAGTCCGGCTTCTTGGCGGGCCTGTAGGCCGCCGGGGCCTCCTCAACCTGCCGGGGCGCCTCTGGCCTCTGGGCTGCCTGCTCAGCCTCCCGGGGGTAGGTCACAGGCGCATTGTGACGGTTGTCTGCCGCCGAGGGCCGAACCGCCTCGTCTTTGGGCCTTTCTGTTTGATCTTTCAAGTCCACAGAGGGCACTTTTTCCGGGGACTTGGGGCCACCCTGCTCTGCCAGGGGGAAAGCTGCCCGCTGCGCCTTAAGGCCGTCCTCCCTGGGGGATGCTTGTGCCTGATCCTCCCGGGCCAAAGACACCACCGGCTCCGTCTGGAAATGGCCCGTATCGTCGATGAAGCTCACGGGCATCTCCGACACCTCCGGTGTTGTTTTAGAAACCTCTGGGGCTTCGGATTTTTCCAGCTGCTCCATATCCACCACCAGATTTTCGGATTTCAAAGCCTCCCGGATACCCTGCCTGAACAGAATATTGACCAGGCTCTCGTTGAGGATCTGAATCTCCGTCTTGGCCGGATGGATATTGACGTCGAGCATCCTGCCCGGCAGCTCCATGAACACGATGCCCACGGGGTGCCTGTGCTGCATCATGTAGCCGGCGTAGGCCTCCTCGAAGGCTCTGGAAAGGCCCTTGTTTTTTACATAGCGGTTGTTGATGAAGAACACCTGCTCCTCCCTGGTGGCCCGGGTCAAGGTTAAGTCGCTGATGTAGCCCGTCAGGCGCATGGGAGCGTTCTCGGAATTTAAGGGCCTGAGCCTCTTGAAGAAATCTCTGCCGTAGAGGCTCTCGATGATGTCCTTGAGATCGCCGGTGCCCAGGGTCTTAAAGACCTCCCAGCCGTCGCTGATGTAGGTAAAGCCTATTTCCGGGTGGGACAGGGCCAGCTTTTCTAAAATATCGCGAATCAGCTTTTCCTCGTTTTTATCTTTTTGGAGATGCTTCTGCCTGGCCGGGGTGTTGTAAAACAGATCGCTGACGCAGATCTCGGTGCCTCTGTCGTAGGTGCAGACCCGCTGGTTGACCAGGGTGCTGCCCTCGAAAAAGCTCTGGCTGCCGATTTCCTCCGCCTGGGCCCTGGTGGTGATTCTGACCCTGGCCACCGCCGCGATGCTGGATAAAGCCTCCCCGCGAAAGCCCAGGGTGTCCACCGACTCCAGATCTTCAATGGTTGAAATCTTGCTGGTGGCGTGACGCTTAAAGGCCAGGGGCACCTCGTTGTAGGCGATGCCCACGCCGTCGTCCACCACCCGGATGGCGGTTTTGCCGCCCTTTTCCACGGCCACGGTGATTCTCTTGGCCTGGGCGTCGATGGCATTTTCCACCAGCTCCTTGATAACGGACACCGGGCGAATGATCACCTCCCCGGCGGCAATCTTGTTGATGGTCTCATTGTTGAGCATTTTTATTTTCACGGTTTACACCTCTCAATCCAGCTGCTTTTTTAATGCGTAGAGCTGATTCATGGCCTCCATGGGCGTCATCTCGTTGATGGACAGGGAACGAATACAGTCTAGCACCGCCGTCTCCTCCTCAGGCAGCGCCGGCGGCTGCATAATATCTAAAAAGTTGATCTGGGCGGCCTCGGGGGGCTGGGCCGCAATCATGCCCTCTCTGTAGGTATTCTCACCCTCGCCCAGAACCTTCAGGATCTCCCGGGCCCGGCTGGTGACTGCACGGGGAAAACCCGCCAGCTCCGCCACCTCGATGCCATAGCTCTGGTCGGCGCTGCCGGGTTTGATCTTCCTCAAAAAGACGACGCCGTCGGCGGTTTCCTTGACACCAATGCTGTAGTTTTTGATCCCCGCCTTCAAGCTCTCCAGCTCCGTCAGCTCGTGGTAATGGGTGGCAAAGAGGGTTTTTGCCCCGATGATCTGGGGATCCCAGAGGTATTCCACCACGGCCCAGGCGATGCTGATGCCGTCGAAGGTGCTGGTACCCCGGCCAATTTCATCCAAAATAACCAGACTGTCGGCGGTGGCGTTCTTCAAAATATTCGACACCTCGGTCATCTCCACCATGAAGGTACTCTGGCCCGTGGCCAGATCGTCGGAGGCACCCACCCGGGTGAAGATACGGTCCACCACCCCGATGGTCGCTGAATCCGCCGGTATAAAGGATCCGATCTGGGCCATTAGGGTCAGCACCGCCACCTGCCTGATGTAGGTGGACTTCCCGGCCATGTTGGGGCCGGTGATGAGCATCATCCGCAGGTCTTCACCGTCGAAGTCGGCGTCGTTGGTGACAAAGCGGTTCTCGCCGATTAAAGCCTCCACCACCGGATGGCGGCCATTTTTGATGACGAGGCGGCGGTCGTCGGTGATTTCAGGCTTCACGTAGTGGTTGGCGATGGCCACCTGGGCCAGGGAGTACAGGGCGTCGCACTCGGCAATCTCTTTGGCACAGCGCTGAATCCTTACGATCTGGGCGATGATCTGCTCCCGAACCCCCTGGAATACCTCGTACTCCAGCTGTCCCAGCCGTTCCTCGGCGCCTAAAATTTTGGTCTCCATCTCCTTGAGCTCCGGGGTGAAGAAGCGCTCAGAGTTGGCCAGGGTCTGTTTCCTAATGTAATCCTCGGGGGTCTGATCCAGGTTGCTCTTGGTGATCTCGATGAAATAGCCGAAAACCCGGTTGTACTTCACCTTCAGAGATTTAATACCCGAGCGCTCCCGCTCCTTGGCCTCCAGATCTCTAATCCAGTCCTTCCCCTTTTCGCTGGCCTCTCTGTACTCGTCGATTTCGGCGTTGTAGCCCCCCTTGATGACCCGACCCTCCTTTAAAACAAAGGGGGCGTCGTCGTCGATGCTGGCATCGATGAGCTCGTAGATGTCTGTGAGCAGATCGCTGCCGCCGTAGCGCTCCCTAAGCCTGGGGGCGTCGATGCTGTTGATGAACTCCCTGAGGGCCGGCAAAGCTCCCACCGACTGCTTTAAGGACAGCAGATCCTTGGGGGTGCAGGTGCCAAAGGAGATTTTGCCGCAGATGCGCTCCAAATCGTAGACCTTCATCAGCACCGCCTTCATATCCGGCAGGGCCCCGGGATTTTTGTAGAGCTCCTCCACCTGATCCTGGCGCTCTGTAATGGCCTCTTTGGAGAGCAGGGGCGCCTCCAGCCAGCGTCTGAGCATACGACCGCCCATGGCCGTCACCGTGCGGTCCAGTACCCAGAGCAGACTGCCCTTTTTCTCACCGGAGCGCAGGGTCTCGGTGAGCTCGAGATTCTTTCTGGTGGACAGATCCAAGATCATATAGGCGTCGTTTTCGTAGTAAGCCACGTGGTTGATGTGGGTTAAAACCCGCTTCTGGGTCTCGTCGATGTACTGAAGCAGGGCCCCCGCCGCCCGGACGCAGTACTCCTTTTTTTCAAGGCCCAAGGCCGTCAGGGAATAGACGTCAAATTGTTCCTTGATTCGCTTCTCCGCCGACTTATACTCAAAATATTTTGCCGGATAGAGGTTGGTCATGATGCCAAAGCGCTCCTCCAAAAGCTTGATGGCGGCGCTGTCCCTGAACAGATTGGGATTGACCAAAATCTCCGAGGGACCGATTTTTCCGATTTCATCCATCAAAAGCTCCTGGACATTTTTGCCCGAAAGCTCCGTCACGAAAAAATCCCCGGTAGAGATGTCCAGATAGGCCAGCCCCAGGGTATTCTTATCCTGGTACAGAGACATCAGGTAATTGTTTTTCTTGGACTCCAGAAGCTTGCCGTCGGCGATGGTTCCCGGAGAGATGACCCGGATGATTTCCCGCTTGACGATGCCCTTGGCCAGGGCGGGGTCCTCCACCTGCTCGCAGATGGCCACCTTGTAGCCCTTTTCCACCAGCTTGGTGATATAGCTCTCCGCCGAGTGATAGGGCACCCCGCACATGGGGGCCTTCTCATCCAAACCGCACTCCCGGCCCGTTAAGGCGATTTCCAGCTCCTTGGAGGCCTTGAGGGCGTCGTCAAAAAACATCTCGTAGAAGTCCCCAAGCCGGAAAAAGAGAATGGCGTCCTTGACCTTCTCGTGGGTTTCTAAATACTGCTGCATCATCGGTGTTAAACCCATTGCGTCACCACCTTTCCTGGGTTTTTTTCTTACAGCTGCACGCCGGTGAGGCTGAAGCTGCCCGCCTTGGTGATTTTCACGTCGACAATTTTGCCAATGCTTGCGGCATCACCCTCAAAATTCACCAGCTTGCCGCTTTCGGTTCTCCCGGCCAAGCGCTCCTCGTTGTTCTTGCTGGGCTCCTCGGCCAGAACCTTGACAATTTTGCCGTCGTAGCCCGCATTGATGCCGCTGCTGATCTCCCTGAGGGCTTCCAGAAGTCTGTTGAGGCGATCGTGCTTGACGTCGTCGGGAATCTGGTCTGGCATGGTGGCCGCCGGGGTGCCGGTGCGGATGGAGTAGATAAAGGAGAAGGCCGAGTCAAAACGGCATTTCCGCACCACCTCCAGGGTTTCCTGAAAGTCCTCCTCGGTCTCCCCGGGGAAGCCCACGATGATGTCCGTGGTAATGGCTGCCTCGGGAATTCTGTTTCGGATTTTAGTCACTAAATCGACGATGATCTCTTTGGTGTAACGTCTGTTCATTTTCTTAAGCACCCGGCTGCTGCCCGACTGGATGGCCAGGTGAATGGCCGGGCACACCTTATCGCATTCCGCAATAGCCTCTATGACCTCGTCGGTGAGATCCTTGGGATGGGATGTCATGAAGCGGATGCGCTCCAGGCCCTCCACCTGATTGAGCTCCCTGAGGAGATCGGCAAAGTGATAGCCGCTTTTCAGATCGTTGCCGTAGGAATTGACGTTCTGGCCCAGCAGGGTGACCTCCAGGCAGCCGTCGGCCACCAGGGCCTTGACCTCCGCCACGATATTTTCGGGCAGGCGGCTGACCTCCCGGCCCCTGGTGTAGGGCACAATGCAGTAGGTGCAGAAATTGTTGCAGCCGTTCATGATGGTCACAAAGCTTTTGAAGGGGTACTTTCGGTCGGTGGGCAAACCCTCCACAATCTCGTCGCTGTCCTCCCAGATATCAAAAACCCGCTCGCCGTTCTGAAGGAAATTGCCCAAAAGCTCGGGGAACTTATGGATATTGTGGGTGCCGAAGACCAGATCCACCTGGGGATACTTTTCCTCGATTTTTTTGACGATCTCGGGCTGCTGCATCATACAGCCGCAGACCGCCAGCACCATCTCTGGATTTTTCTTTTTCATGGGCTTGAAGGTTCCCAAATTGCCAAAAACCCGGACGTCGGCGTTTTCTCTGACCGAACAGGTGTTGAGGATCACCACCCCCGCCGAGGCTGTATCCTCGGTGGGGGTATAGCCCATATTTTTAAGAAGCCCCGAGAGCTTCTCCGAGTCATTTTCGTTCATCTGGCATCCAAAGGTCATAATTTTATAGGTTTTATTCATTATCGCTCCTCGTCAAATGATTGTGATCTTGTTTTGCGTTTATCCCAGGACATCCTTGAGTCCCTCAATGATGTCCCCCGCCGTCAGGCTTTCCATACCGTGGCGCCGGGCGTACAAATCTCCGGCCCTTCCGTGGTAATAAACCCCGGCGCAGGCCGCCTGAACCGGATCCATCCCCCGGCCCGCCAGGGCGGTGATCATCCCCGCCAGCACGTCGCCGGAGCCCGCCGTGGCCATACCCGGATTGCCGGTGCTGTTGAAATAAACGGCGCCCTGGGGATCAAAGACCAGGGTGGTATAGCCCTTGAGCACCAGCACCACGCCGTAGCTTTTTGCAAAATCCGCCCCGATTTCCAGGGCCTGCGCCTCGATATCTGCGGCTGAACAGCCGGTCAGGTGGGCGAACTCTCCGGTGTGGGGCGTCAAAATCACCGGGGTCTTCGAGGCCTTGAGACCGTCCAGCATTTTTTCCAAATGCCAGAGACCGTCGGCGTCGACGACCAGGGGTCTGTCTTCTGAAAGCTGGGCCTTCAAAAAGGGCGTGTAGTCTGTCTGACGGCCAATGCCCGGCCCCAGAAGCACGGCGCTGCAGCGTTTTTCCGAACAGGGTGCCGGCAGCTTCTCCGGATCCCAGCCGGATACCATGATCTCCGGCGGCATCTTTACCGCCATCAAGGGGTAGACCTCCTGGAGCACCCAGGTGGTCACCAGGCCCGCACCGCACCTCAGAGCCGCCTCGGAGGCCAGAATTCCGGCCCCCAGCATTCCCTTAGAGCCGGCGACAATTTTCAGACTGCCGTAGTCGTACTTGTGGGAATACTTTTTCCGGGCGGGAATCGCCGCCAGGCCTTCATCTAGCCAATATTTTTCATTGGGGATCAAGGCTTCATCGATGCCGATATCCACCAGCATCATCTCCCCGGTGTAGTCCGGCCCCTGGGCCAAAAGACAGCCCGTCTTGTAATTTTGAATGACCACGGTGAGGTCGGCATGTACCGCCGCAGTCAAGGGCAGACCGCAGTCCCCCCGAAGCCCCGAGGGGATGTCGATGGCGATGGTCAGGCCGTCGAAGCCGTCCATCTGGGAGAGCAGCCCCTCGTAAAAGGGCGACAGGGGCCGGTTGGTCAGCCCCGTGCCAAAGACGGCGTCCACCAGGGTGCCTGCGGTCTCAAGGTGGGACTTCAGGGGCCCGAGGTCCCTCTGAATAAAGGTCACAGGCAGCGCCAGCTCCCCGAGTCTGTCGTAGTTGGCCCGGGCATCGGCACTCATTTTATCCGGCTTCGCCAGGGCAAAGACCTTTATATCATAGCCCGCCTCAAAAAGCAGCCTGGCGATGACAAAGCCGTCGCCGCCGTTGTTGCCGCCGCCGCAGACCACGGCCATAGGCCGCCTTTTGTCTGCCCGCTTTAAAATAACCTCGGCGCAGGCCTGGCCCGCCCGCTCCATGAGCACAAGGCCCGGCGTGCCCCCTGCGATGGTTTTTTTGTCCATCTCCGCCATTTCTCTGGGATATACGATTTTCATGCTTTCACCTGTCCTTTACAGCCCGCACATGCACAAAGAAGTAAGAGCCCTAGGCCCTTACTTCCCCTGATGCTTCTATTTATTTGCCTGGGCCGCCGGCTTATCCGGCTGGCCCGCCATTGACACTAAACCTATTGATTGTCCGAAGACGCAGCGTCGTCGGCGCCGTCATCGTTTGTCTGCTGCACGGCATCTAAGCTTTCTCGCTGGCCGATGTTCATCTCGTAAATCTCTGCTATCCCCTCCGGCGTCGTCGAGATCCGATCGGCATAATTATAAATATTCTCCATCACAAAGGAAGAGGTCAGAAAAATCATGGTGCAGGCAATCAGCAAAAACACCAGATAGTCCCTGAGCTTATTCCCTTTTTTGACTTTGACGGGCTTGTCTTTTTTCTTCTTCATGGGTTCTCCTTAGACCGGCAGCAGCGCCGGCTTCCATTAGAATACGGCGGGAGTCCTTACTCCTCGTTCCAGTTGTGCCATACCTCCTGGACGTCGTCGTTGTCGTCGAACATGTCCAGCATTTTTTCCATCTTCTTGGCGTCCTCGGCACCCAGGGCTGTTTCCGTTGAGGGAATCATGGCCACCTCGCCGGATAAAACCTCGATGCCGTTGTCCTTTAAGGCCTCGATGACCGCCGAGAAGTCCTCGGGAGCGGTGGAGATTTCATAGCCGTCCTCGGAGGTTTCCATGTCCTCGGCACCGGCGTCTAAAGCCATCATCATCAGCTCGTCTTCATCCACGGCGTCGCTCCTTTCGATGAGAATGCGGCCCTTCTTGGTGAACATAAAGCCGACACAGCCGCTGGTGCCCAGGTTGCCGCCGTTTTTGTCGAAGGCATGGCGCACGTCCGCCGCCGTTCTGTTTTTATTGTCGGTGAGGCACTGAACGATGACCGCCACACCGGAGGGACCGTAGCCCTCGTAGGTGATTTCTTCGTAGATGGCACCCTGTAATTCGCCGGCGCCTTTTTTGATGGCCCGGTCGATATTGTCATTGGGCATATTGGCAGCCTTGGCCTTGGCCACAGCGTCTCGCAGCTTAGCGTTCATCTCCGGATCGCTGCCGCCTTCTCTGGCGGCCACGGCGATGTACTTGGCCATCTTGGTAAAGATCTTACCCTTGGCGGCGTCCTGCTTGCCCTTTCTGTTTTTAATGTTGGCCCATTTTGAATGTCCTGACATAGATTTCCTCCTTATGTGTACAAACGGAAGCATCAGCGGTGCTTCCGGTAAAATTTAATGGTCTTCCGTACTTCCAAGCTGCCATTACAGACAGCTCCCTGAAGCTGCGGCGAGTACGCCTATATAGGCGTATCCTTGACGATTAATTTTATCACACCTGAAATCATCCTTCAAGGAATTTCCACAAATTCTGAGCTTTCCTAAAGGAAGATATCCACAAATTTCTGGTCGAGGATCTCATATTCAAAGCGGCCGTTGGTGGTTTCCCGAATCAAATCGACGAAGGCCTCGGTTTTTGCCATCTCAATCTCAAATTCCAGGGTGACCTTCTCGCCAAAGTCCTCCCGGGCCGTTTTGTAGCCCGCCGCACTCAGCACGTTCATGAGCCCGCCGTAGCTGGTGTAGTCGATGGTCACCGACAGAATGTCCGACAGCTGTTTCTTAACAATCTGGGCTGCGTCCAAGGCCGCCGCCGCGCTTCCGCTGTAGGCCCGAATCAGCCCCCCGGCCCCCAGCTTGATGCCGCCGAAATAGCGGATCACCACCACCAGCACATCCTTGAGCTCCCGCATTTTAAGGACCTCCAGCATAGGCTTGCCCGCCGTGCCCGAGGGTTCCCCGTCGTCGCTGGCCTTCTGTCTCTCCGGCGTCGTGTTGAGGACCCAGGCCGAGCAGACGTGGGTTGCCTTGTAGTGCTCCTTCTTGTTGGCCGCAATGATGGCGTCGGCCTCCGCCTCGCTTTTAACCGGGTAAACCCTGCCGATGAACCGGGATTTTTTGATCTCCAGCTCCGTCTCAAAGGGTTCGTTCAGGGTTAAATAATCACTGCTCATTGGCATCCTCCTTCACCAGATAGCTCTCGTAGGCCGCCAGGGGAAAATCCTCCCCCACCACCGCCAAAACCAGGGTTCCATCCTCAGAATAATCCACCGACACCACCTCCGCCCGCTCGTGGAGCATGGCCAGGCTTTTGCTGTCGGCGTAGGGAATGCAGAAGCGCAGCTCCCGGCTGCCCCGACTTAAGCCCTCGGCAATTTTCTCATAGAGGGCTTCAAGGCCCTCCCCCGCCTTTGCCGAGATACAGACAATATTTTCAGCCAGCCGGGTTCGGTTGAAAAGCCACGCCCGCTCCTCGTCGGTGAGCTTGTCGATTTTGTTGTAGACCAACAGCACCGGCTGTCCCGGCGGACTGATCTCCGCCATGACCTGTTCCACCACGGCGATCTGTTCCTTAAAATTGGGGTTGGCGGCGTCCACCACGTGGAGCAGCAGGTCCGCCGTCTCCACCTCCTTCAGGGTTGTCTTAAAGGCTTTGATGAGCTCGTGGGGGAGCTTTTCGATGAAACCCACGGTGTCGGACACCAAATAGTCCCCCTGCTCTGGACGCACCTTCCTTAAGGTGGAGTCCAGGGTGATGAACAGCCCGTCCTGCTCCACTGCGGCGCTTTCGGTGAGGACGTTGAACAGGGTGCTCTTGCCGGAGTTGGTGTAGCCCACCAGGGCCGCCGTCTTGACGTTGTTCTTCTGGCGTTTTAAGGCATTTAGGGTATTAGTCTTGTTGATCTTGGCATTTTTTCGCTCCAGCTCGTCGATCTGACGGCGGATGTGCCGCCTGTCGGTCTCCAGCTTTTTCTCCCCGGGACCCCGGGTGCCGATGCCCCCGCCGGTTCTGGACAGCACGATCCCCAGCCCCTTGAGGTGGGCCAGCCGGTATTTCTGCTGGGCCAGCTCCACCTGAAGCTTCCCCTCCCGGGTGGAGGCGTGTCTGGCAAAGATGTCCAGAATCACCGTGGTGCGGTCCACGGTTTTGACGCCGGTGATGGCCTCGATATTGCCGATCTGGTTGGCGTTGAGCTCGTCGTTGGCCACAATGAGGTTGATGTCCTCGTTCTGGACGATCCGGGTGATTTCCAGAAGCTTGCCCCGCCCCAGATAAAAAACCGGGTCCGCCTGGGGACGGCTCTGGAGGATGGTTTTGACCACCTCGCCGTCGGCGGTTTCCACCAGCCGCTTAAGCTCCTCCATGGACACCTCCGCCTCCATGCCAGAGGTTCCCCGGCCAAGATCCACGCCGACGAGCAGGGCCCGCTCCTGTTCCTCCTGGAAGGTGTAGCCGGCGTTGGGATCGTTTCTCAAAATTCTGTTGGCCGCGGCGATGTAGAGCTCCAGGGGAAAGCGATTGAGCTGCTTAAGGCTCTCGCAGACCCCCTGGCTGTAGGTGATGCCCGTCCCCTCTGAATCTTCCACCGGCACCCCGATGCCAAACTGAGTCGCCCGGCCTTCATTAACCGCCACAGCGATCATGCACTGCAGGGACAGATGCTTGGCCGAGGAAAAATCCTCCGGCGACAGCCTGGCCGATCCCCCGGGGTGGGTGTGAATCACCCGAAGCTTGTTGAGCCCCCGGCGCTTCTCATCCACACCGGAATCATCCAAAGGCACCGTGGAAGCGTCACCGATGCCCACGTGAACAATTTTATTTTTATCGTTGGTCATGATCAGGACCTCCCGGCCCAGGACGCCTGTGATCCTCGTGATGATCTCGAGGACCGCCTCGTCCAGAAGCACCTGATCCGCCATGGTGCTGCCCAAAAGCCCCTGAAGTTCCTCCAAAATACTCTTGCGCACACCCTCCGCTTTGATTTCCGTCATTGCATTTCCTCCATTATTCCTTATTTTTACACTGCACCCATTATACCATTTCAAAGCAAAAATTGCCAAAATAGTAAAAAACATATATAATGATGATACCAGGGTCTCAAGGTCATAAAATCCGCTGCAAGCTCGCTTGCAAAAGGATTTTATGACTTTGAGACCCGCCAAAACATGAGCACGCAGCCGTTTTCCAACGGAAAACGCGCGGAGTGCGAATGTTTTGAGGATTGCGGGAGCGCTCTGCGCGAAGCAATCCGAGGTATCATCAAAATCCAAAGGTCAAAAACGCAAGCTTACAAGAGGAATTTATTCGCCAAAACATGAGCACGCAGCCGTTTTCCAACGGAAAACGCGCGGAGTGCGAATGTTTTCAGGATTGCGGGAGCGCCTTGCGCGAAGCAATCCGAGGTATCATCAGAATCCCAGAGTCATAAACCCTGCAAGCTCGCTTGCAAAAGGATTTTATGACTTTGGAACCCTAGGAAGAAAATCACCATATTTAAAAGAGAAAGATTAAGCGAAAGAGGAGAAAATTATGTCTGAAGGAAAAAAGCCGCTGCGCGGTTTAAGCAGAAAGCACCAGACAACGGTAAATTCCGGGGTATCCCAGGAGGAGACACCCCAATCTTCAAAGGCAGTCAAAACAAAGGGGGCAAAAATCCCCTTCCGGGATCTGCCGCCGGGGAAGAAAATTCTCAGGATTCTGCTTACCCTTGTCATCGCCCTGGCGGCCGTCGGCGTCATCGCCTTCGCCGTGCTCTACGCCCGGGTTCCCGAACTGGACGTCGCCAATTTCAACTATATCCAGAACGCTCGAATCCTCGACAAGGACGGCCAGTTCTATCAGGAGCTCCAGGGCAGCGAGCGCCGGGAGGTGGTCTCCATCGACCAGATTCCCGAGGACGTTCAGAACGCCTTCATCGCCATTGAGGACCAGCGCTTCAGAAGCCACCACGGCGTAGACTTCCCGCGGTTTATCAAGGCCCTGCTGGGGGTCGTCTCCTCAGGAAGCCTCGACGGCCCCGGCGGCAGCACCATCACCCAGCAGCTCATCAAGCTGACCCACCTGACCTCGGAGAAAACCATCGACCGAAAATTCCAGGAGGTCATCCTCGCCTTAAGGCTGGAGAAAGTTTATTCCAAGGACCAGATCCTCGAGGCCTACCTTAACAAGATCAACTTAAGCCAGGCCTGGGGCGTTCAGGCCGCCTCCAAGGTCTTCTTCAATAAAGACGTCAGCCAGCTGGACATCGCCCAGGCCGCCATTCTGGCCGCCATCGCCAACTCCCCCTCCTACTACGACCCCTACACCTACGTCACCGACGAAGACGGCATCACCGTCATCGACAAGGACGACAATGGCAACTACATTCTCAGTGAAAACAACAAATCCCGGGCCTATCTGGTCATTGACAAGATGCTGGAGCTGGGTTACATCGATCAGGGGGAATACGATACCGCCTACAATGAATTGGCCACTAACAACGTCGGTTTGACCTACGTGGAAAACCAGGAATCCTACTCCTATTTCACCGACGCCGTCTACGAGGCTGTCCTGGATGACCTCATGGAGACCTACGACTACACCGAAGCCGAGGCCTCGGAGTACCTGCTCAACGGCGGTCTGACCATCGAGTCCACCGTGGATCCCAAGGTTCAGGGCATCATGGAGACCTGCGCCAAGGACGACAGCCTCTACCCCGCCCAGTCCGGTGCCGCAGCCGCGGCCTCCGAGGCCCAGTCGGCGGACACCGGCGAGAGCTACAACTACATTCCCCAGGTGGGAATGACCATCATCGACAATGAGACGGGCTATGTGGCCGGCATCGTCGGGGGCCGAGAGGACAAGACCAACCTGTCGCTTAACCGGGCCACCCAGAAATTCCAGCCCGGCTCCTCCACCAAGCCTCTGACCACCTACGGCCCCGGCCTGGACACCGGCGCCATCACCCTGGCCTCGGTTTTCCAGGATGTGCCCATCTCCTACCAGGGCTGGACTCCCCAGAACGCTGAAGGCGGCAACGGCGGCGCCACCACCGTCCGGGAGGGGATCACCGCCTCCACCAACATCGTCGCTGTCCAGGCTAACCTGGAAACCGGCATCAATGTCTCTGCCGACTACGCCGAAAAGCTGGGACTGGAAATCGTCAGGGACGGCGATAAAAACGACCTGAACCCGGCGGCCTTGGCCCTGGGCGGCTACACCAACGGCCAGTCCACCCTGGCCATGGCCAGCGCCTTCTCCACCTTCCCCAATATGGGTGAACACAAGGAGGCTGTATTTTACACCCGGGTCACCGATCCCTCGGGGGAGGTCATCTTAGAAAACAAGACCGAAAGCGAGAAGATCTTTAAGGCCCAGACCGCCTACCTCATCACCGATGCCCTCAAGGGCGTCGTCCAGGGCGGCACCACCACCGTCAGCGTCGCCGGGCAGCCTGTGGCCGGGAAAACCGGCACCACCGACGAAAACCGCCACGCCTGGTTCTGCGGTTACACCCCCTACTACTCCATGGCGGTCTGGTACGGCTACGACAACAACGTGGTGGAAACCAGCCAGGGCACCTATTACCTGAACATCGGCGTCTTCGGCGGCAGCAAGCCCGGGCCCGCCTACATGTTCGAGGAGGTCATGAATCAGGTCCACGAGGATCTGCCTGCCTCGGACTTTGCAGCCAACCCCGGGGGCATCTCCACCGCCTCGGTGGACAAGGTCTCCGGCAAGCTGGCCACTGAGCTCACCGCCCAAGATCCCAGAGGCAATATGACCGTCACTGAGATGTTCATCGACGGCACTGCCCCCACCCAGCGAGACGACGTCCACATCAACGCCGATCTCTGCAGCACCACCAACGCCTACGCCACCTCCCATTGTCCCGACCACAAAACGGTCTGCAGGGTAAAGGCCACCAGTCCCCATTACCCCGAGGGCGTCACCCCCCTCCAGGGAATCTCCTATGAAGATCCCAACATCTACGCCCCCGACGACGGCCAGACCTGTCCGATTCACACATCGGCAAACAACACCGAGATCAATCTCATGGTCAGCGGCGGCGCCGTAGGCGGCACCATCAACATGGCCCGGGGCCGGGCCATCGTCCTGGTGGCCAATGGGCCCAGCAACGCAAGCACCGCCTTCAGCGCCTCCTCGGGCAGCATCTCAGTCAACGCCACAGGCAACCAGGCCACCCTGACCGCCACAAGCACCGGCACCGCCACCCTGACGGTGACCCAGAAAATGCCCTACACCGTCAGCCGCGGCGGCCAGGCTAGAAGCTACGAGGCCACCTTCACCAAGCAATTGACCATCATCGTGCTGTAGCCCAGCCGTAGGTTCATCAACAGACAAAAGACGCTGTCTCTGAAAATTGAGAGACAGCGTCTTTCTTTTATGTCTGTTCTTTTTTAAACTCCCGGCCGCTAGAAGGTCAGCGAACGATCCTTCATGTTGAAGGACCGCTTGTCCCAGGAGTAGACTACCTCGCCCCCCAGGGCCTTAAAGTGGGCGTCGATGATTTCGTAGAGTCTGGGGTCTCGCTTGACCGAATAGGCCTGATCCAGATCCTCGATCCACATGTTCTGGGAACCGCAGGCATCGCTCATGTGCACCTTGTAGTGCAGATCCTCAGCCTGGATTTTCTTGTTGAGTTCGATAATATGGTTAAAGGTGACAATCATTGTTTCGCTCCTTATTTGTAAATTAACTCCAGTTTATGACCAAAATCCCCCTTTGTCAAGGGCTGGGGATTTTTATTTTTTTCCTGGGCCGTCTTTTAAAAAAGGGCCGCATCCGTTATAATAGACAGGATAACACTGAAAATTCCCCCAAGAAAGGATTTTTAATATGGCAAACAAAGCTCTGAATTCCGAATACTCCGCCGCCTTCCAGCAAAACCTGCTGGGCATCGACCACCGCAGCATCGAGGATCCCGTGCTGGTGCTGGGCTGCGGCACGACGGGCAACCTGGTCCACGCCCTCAACGGCTTCGGCCGCCGGGCCTGCGGCATCGATCCCCAGGCCGAAAACACCGACACCACCCGCCAGGCCGATTTTCTCAATACCGATTACGGCAGCAGCTACTGGGGTACCATCCTCTCCCCCCTGGCCTTTATCCAGTCCTTTGCAGAAGCCCTCTCCAAGGGCGACGGCCAGGATATCGCCTGGGTCAAATGCTACAGAGCCCTTCTAAACGCTCTGAAGCCTGGCGGCGCCTTTATCTACGCCCCCTCCCTTCCCCACATCGAGGACATGCTCCCCGCCGACCAGTTTACCGTGGAGCGCACCCCCATCCGCGGCGAGCTGAACCGGACGAAAATCATCCGCAAATAAAGGGCTTCCAGCCTCCAAAAAGGCCTGCTTGTACATGCCAGTGACAAGCAGGCCTTTTGATGTTATAAAATACTTGTATGTTTTTCAGCCCTCAGCGGGCGTCCGCCTTTAAAGCGTCTTTGACCGCTTTTCGACACCCGTGTCAAAAAGCTCTAGATACACAGTGGCCTTGAAGAGATCCCCGTCAATTTCCAAATCAAAGCGTCCATTTTGCAGCGCCGCCAAATCCCTGGCGATGGCCAGCCCCAGACCGCTGCCCTCGTTGTGACGGCTGTCGTCACCGCGTTTAAAACGCTCCATCAGCTCCTGGGCCGGAATATTTAAGGGATCCGCCGAGACGTTTTTCATCCGAAAAATGCCAAGGCTTTTTTCTGTATCCATATCGATGTCGATATATACCCTGGAGCCCGGCATGGCGTATTTCAGCGCATTGGACAGCAGATTTTCAATGATCCGCCACAAAAGCCTGCCGTCGGCATTGACAATGACCCGCTCCTGGGGTCTGCCGATGATAAATTCCAGGCCTGAAGCCTCGATTTTATCCTCCAGCTCGCCCATGCCCTGGTCGATCAGCGCCTCCAAATTCACCGCCGTCCTGTGGACCTCAATGTTCCCTGTGGAGGCCTTGGCCGCCTCAAAGAGATCGTCGGTGAGGGTTTTGAGTCTGGCCGCCTTCCGCTCCAAAATATCGATGTAACGCTTACGGGAATCCTCGTCGATGTCCGCTTTTTTCAACAGATCGATATAGGTGATAATGGAGGTCAGGGGCGTTCTGATATCGTGGGACACATTGGTGATCAGCTCCGTTTTCAAGCGTTCACTTTTCAGCTCCTTCTCGACGGCGTCCTCCACCGCCCGGGCCATGCCCGCGTTGATACTGTTGATCTTTCGTGCCATATCCTCCACCGCGCCTTCTCCCGTTACCTCGATTTTATAATTCGTATCGCCGTCGTAGATTTTGTCCACGCCCGCAATCACCTGGTCCAAATTTTTAGCGCGCTTTCCGACGTACCACAGCAGAATCAAGGCCGCCGCAATCCCCACCAGGGGCAGGGCAAGGCACAAGACCCCCAGGACGATGGCGGCCAAAACCAGG
>JAUNGS010000072.1 GCA_030524435.1 Eubacterium sp. | reverse complement strand
ACCTCATCGCCGACGACGTGGTGGAAATCAGAAAGCGCCACGACAGGGTCCTCAAGGGGACGGCGCCGGAGATGCTGAAGTACTACATGGAGGTTCGGGGCATCGGCATCATCGACGTGCGGATGCTCTACGGGGCCAAGGCCGTCAAGGAGTCGGTGGACGTGGACATGGTCATCCGCCTGGAAAACTGGGACGACCATTCGCCCTACGACCGCCTGGGCCTCGACGAGGAAACCCAGAACATCCTGGGGGTGGACATTCCGCTGGTGACGGTGCCCGTGTCCGGCGGCAGAAATTTGGCCATGATCATCGAGACGGCGGCCATCAACAACCGCATGAAGGTCCAGGGCTACCGCTCCGCCCAGATTTTCTGTGATCGCATTGCCAAGCACAACCAGGAGGTGGCCGAGGAGCGCAAGAAGAAAAAAGCTGAGATGGAGGAACAAAACCAATGAGAAAATACGTTTTAGACGGACATGTTCATACCCTGGCCTGCAACCACGCCTACAATACCCTGCTGGAGCTGGTGGCTGCGGCGGCCTCAAGAAATCTGGAAATGCTTTGTCTGACGGAGCACGGCCCCGAGCTTCCCGGCGCGCCCCTGGATTTGTTTTTCTCCAATTACAAGGTTATTCCGCCGGTCATCAACAACGTCAAGATTCTCAAGGGCATCGAGTCCAACATCATGGACGCCGACGGCACCGTAGACATTCCCAAGCGGGCCCTGGGCTCCTTGGAAATCCGCTCGGCCTCGCTGCACCAGCCCTGTTTTGCCCCCCATTCCAAGGCTGAAAATACCTCGGCGGTGCTGGGGGCCATGAACAATCCCGAGGTGGACTTTATCTGTCATCTGGGCAATCCGGCCTACGAATTGGACTACGAGGCGGTGCTTCAGGAGGCAAAAAAGACGGGGACCCTCATTGAGATCAACAACGGCTCCTTTTTCGTCAGACAGGGCTCCAAGCCCAATTGCATCGGCATTGCCAAGCGCTGCAAGGAGCTGGAAATTCCGGTGATTTTAGGGACAGATACCCATTTCTGTACGGATGTGGGGCTTTTCCCCTACGCCGACAAAACCTTGGATGTCGTGGATTTCCCCGACGAGCTCATCATCAACCTGGACACGAAGCGCCTGACGGATTATCTAAAGGCCAAGGGACGACGCCTTTTCTACGATTTCAGACAGAACGTGGATGACGATTGGACCTGCGCCGAATGGGCACAATCCACGGAAGAAGCTTAAACAGAGAAACTTCGCCTGTTATTTTACAATGCCGTTTGATTTAAGCGGCATTTTTTATGGGATACCCTCGGAAGGGTAAAAAAGAAGTTTTTAGCTGACGATGCCAAAGCTTGTACATTGCAGGTGGTTATGCTATAATCAAAATTTAGAAAGCCTGGGAGCTGTCAACGGGCTCTGGGCTGTTTCATTTTACCGATCCCAAAGGCTTCTGCCTTTTATCGAAGAGAGGACAATACGATGAATGTAAAAATTATATCGGATTCCGCCTGCGAGATGCTGCCCGAGGACATCGAGCGCTGCGGTATCGACATTATGCCCCTCTATGTCATCGAGGGGGAAAAGACCTATCGCGACGGCATTGACATCACCCCGGAGGTGCTCTACGCCAACATGCGTCAGGGCGTCTGCTACAAAACCTCCCAGATTCCCTATGCCGATTTTGTCGAAAAGTTCACGGCTTTGGCCGAGGCAGGGCAGCCGGCGCTGTGCCTGAGCTTTTCCAGCGGTCTGTCGGGCACCTACCAGGCTGCCATGCTGGCCAGACGGGATGTGCTGGAAAAATACCCCGACGCCCAGCTGGAGGTGCTGGACACCAAGTCCGTCACCGGGGGCCTGGGGCTCATCGCCGAAAAGGTGGCCACGGCAGCCCTGGAGGGCAAATCCATGGAGGAACTGATCGATCTGGCGAATTTTTACATCGCCCATATTCACCACGTGTTCACCGTGACGGATTTAGAGTATCTCTACCGCGGCGGCCGTCTCAACAAGGGAACGGCGATGGTCGGCAATATGCTCAAAATCAAGCCCCTGCTGGATGTGGATGAAAACGGAGAGCTGCGCCAAATCGACAAGGCCCGGGGCGAGAAGAAGCTTTTAAAGAAGATGATCGATTACATGGAGGCCCATGGCACCGCCATGGACAAGCAGGTCATCGGCGTTACCCACGCCGACAACCTGGCGCTGGCTGAGGAATTTATCAAGATGGCCAGCAAGCATTTTAAGACGACGAATTTTAAGCTGACGACCCTGGTGCCCATCATCGGAACCCATTCCGGACCGGGGACCCTGGCAGTATTTTTCTTTGACGCCTTAAAATAAGTGTCAAAGGGTTAGATTTAGAGGAGAGCATCGGAAAATCATGTTAGATAAACTGGATTTTTTAGCAGAAAAATACAACGATTTAAATCAGAAAATTTCTGATCCGGAGATTATTGCGGATCAGAACCAGTGGAAAAAGCTG
Source organism: Eubacterium sp. (assembly GCA_030524435.1). Taxonomy (GTDB): domain Bacteria; phylum Bacillota; class Clostridia; order Eubacteriales; family Eubacteriaceae; genus Eubacterium. The sequence goes on along the minus strand of JAUNGS010000072.1, from coordinate 4,754 downwards.
GTGAAGGAGCACGCCCACATCGAGCCCATCATCGCCAAGTACAACGAGTACAAAAAGGCTGTGGAGGGCATCGAGGAGAGTAAGGAGATGCTCCAGGACAAGAGCATCGACAAGGACTTTAAGGAAATGTGCGAGGCGGAGCTCCAGGAACTCACCGAGCGCAAGGCCCAGCTGGAGGAGGAGCTTAAGATCCTGCTTCTGCCCAAGGATCCCAACGACGACAAAAACGTCATCGTTGAGATCCGCGCCGGCGCCGGCGGCAGCGAGGCGGCCCTCTTTGCCGGGGATTTATTCAGAATGTTTACCCGCTACGCCGAGCGTCAGGGCTGGAAGACTGAGATTTTAAACTCCCATATTCCCGACATCGGCGGCATCAAGGAAATCACCTTCTCCATCGAAGGAAACGGTGCCTACAGCCGTCTGAAATACGAGAGCGGCGTTCACCGGGTTCAGCGGATTCCCAGCACCGAGTCCGGCGGGCGTATCCACACTTCCACGGCCACCGTGGCGGTGCTGCCCGAGGCCGAGGATGTTGAGGTTGAAATCAACCCCAACGATCTGCGCATCGACGTCTACCGTTCCTCCGGCAACGGCGGCCAGTGCGTCAACACCACCGACTCTGCGGTGCGTATCACCCACGAGCCCACGGGGATGGTGGTCACCTGCCAGGACGAAAAGTCCCAGCTCAAAAACAAGGAAAAGGCCATGAAGGTAGTAAAGGCCAGACTCTATGAAATTGAGATGCAGAAGCAGCAGAGTGAAATCGCCGAGAACAGAAAGAGCCAGGTGGGCACCGGCGACAGAAGCGAGCGTATCCGTACCTACAACTTCCCCCAGGGAAGGGTTACAGATCACAGAATCGGCATGACGGTTTACCAGCTGGAGGCCTTCTTAGACGGCGAAATCGACGAGATGGTCGACGCGCTGATCACCAGTGATCAGGCAGAAAAATTAAAGCAGCAGGATTAATACAGTGCACGCGGCGGAATAGCCTGGGAGTTGTCCCGGCGCTGTTCCGCTTTTTACTTAGGAGGTTAGCTATGACAGAAGTTATTGAACGGTTTTTGCGTTACGTTAAGGTAGATACCCAGTCCCTGCCCGATATGGAGACGGTGCCCAGCACTGAAAAGCAGAAGGATCTCGGGAAAATTTTGGCGGCGGAACTTAAGGAAATCGGCCTGATGGATGTGAAAATGGACGAGCACGGCTACGTCTACGGCACTCTGGCTGCCACCGAGGGCAAGGAAGCCCTGCCGGTTTTGGGCCTCATTGCCCACATGGATACCTCCAGCGCCGTGTCCGGCAAGGATGTAAAACCCCGCATTGTCGAAAACTACCAGGGCGGCGACATCGTCTTGAATGCCGAAAAGGACATTGTGCTGTCGGTTTCGGATTTCCCTGAAATTGAAAATTACATCGGCCAGTCCATCATCGTCACCGACGGGACAACCCTGTTGGGTGCCGACGACAAGGCCGGCATCGCCGAGATCATGGCCCTGTGCAGCTGGCTTGTGGAGAGCAAAACGCCCCACGGCACCATAAAGATCGCCTTTACCCCCGACGAGGAAGTGGGCAAGGGGCCGGAGTTCTTCGACGTGGCGGACTTTGGCGCTGATTTTGCCTACACCGTCGACGGCGGGGAGATCGGTGAGCTGGAATATGAAAACTTCAACGGCGCCACCTTTAAGCTCAAGGTCAACGGCGTCAGCACCCACACCGGCACGGCCAAAAACAAAATGAAAAACGCCTCGGTGCTGGCCATGGAGTTCCACCGGATGCTGCCGGCCTGGGAGACGCCGGAGCACACTGAGGGCTACGAGGGCTTTTACCACTTGGATCATTTTTCCGGGGATGTGGAGGAGGCCAATCTGACCTACCTGATCAGAGACCACGACCGGGCGATTTTTGAGGCGCGCAAAAGCCGGGTGGCAGCCATTGTGGACTATTTAAACGGCCTTTACGGCGAGGGTACCTTTGAATACAGCCTGAAGGATGCCTACTTCAATATGAAGGAACAGATTCTGCCCCACATGCACCTGATCGACAACGCCAAGGCGGCCATGGCGGAGGCGGGTATAACGCCTATCGTCACGCCCATCCGCGGCGGCACCGACGGCGCCCGCCTGTCCTTCATGGGGCTGCCCTGTCCCAACCTCTGCACCGGGGGGCACAACTATCACGGGCGCTTCGAGTACATCCCCGTGGAATCCATGGAGAAAATTCTTGAGATGCTCAAGGCGTTGGTTAAAATTTATGCTTAAAGGCAAAAAAATAAAAATCGGATTTCAAAGGCCGCTGACAGCGAAGGCAGACTTTGAAAATCCGATTTTTTTAATTTTTATCAGGAGCCTTGCCTTTGAACAGGGTCAGCACCGTGACCCCCAGAAGAATCAGCACACAGCCTAAAATGCTTTTTATCTCCAGGGGCTCGCCCAAAAGTAAAATACCACAGAATACGCTGGTGATGGGCTCGAACATGCTTAGAATGGCCGAGGTGGTGGAGCCCACCAGCTTGACCCCCATCTGAAACAGGGTGATGCCCAAAAAGCCGCAGAGCACCGCCACCGCCAGGGACAGGCCCCAGGCAGAAGGCGTCAGAGCCAGGGTCAGGGACTGGGTGGCCAGACCGTAGATCAGAACACAGAGGGAAATGATCAGGTTGATATAAAAAGAAAGCTTCATGGGGTGCAGGGTCAGCAGGCTGCTCTTATCCAGGTAGAGGATATAAAAGGCGTAGGTCAGCCCAGAGACAAGGGCTAACAATATACCCAGGCCGCCGCCATTTAAGCCGTTGGCAAAAAAGGTGATCCCCCCTGTGGCCAAAATCAGGGCGACGATTTTGGCTAGAGAAAGGTGCTCCTTAAAAATGATGACGGCGCCAAGGGCCACGAACAGGGGATAGACAAAGTGCAGGGTGGTGGCGGTGCCCACGGGGATGTAGTTGTAGGATTGGTATAGAAATACCGTGGTGATCGCAGAGCCAATGAAGCTTAAAATAAGAAGCTCCCTGGCCTGGATTCGCGTTATTTTGAGATCAATGCCCTGGAATTTGAGGATGGCAAAAAGAATGGGCACAGAAAAAAGGGCGCGCAGAAAGGTGAGCATGATGGCGTTGCTGCCCTGCAGGTAGGTGATTTTCCCCAGGATGGGGGTGAAGCCGAACAGGACTGCGGATAAAATCACGTAGAAGGTTCCCTTGATGTTGTTCATAGATGGTCTCCGTAAAAAATTAAGATTATATTAAGGATACACCATTTGAGGGGGAAAGGCCAGCAAAAAATCAATTGAAAAATAAAAAGCCGAGGGGAAAAATTCCCTTCGGCGAAAAATTAAAAAGCAGCTTTGCGGATGTATTCTGAGGTGGAGGCGTGGAGGGCGCTGGCGTAATTACAGCGGAAGCTCACGATGTCGCCGACGTGGTAATTTTGATCACAGTCGGTGATGTCGAGAATCAGGTGGTCGGAGCTGGAGGCGATCATCTCGATGTGTTTATCCAGCGGGGTCAGGTCCTCCATGGTGGTATCCTGCTTTCCCAGAGCACAGATAGCCCGGCGGCGGATACCCTTGTCCACAAAAACCGGACGGTTGCCGTAGGCATCGCAGCCAATTTTTCCGATGGGCATGGAGGGCTTTTCCTTGATTTCGATGATTTCCACGTCGAGAATAAAATTATCCTGGTGCAGGGTATCGTATTTGAGGTTGTTGGAGGTATCTGTGCCGAGGAGGATCATCTCGCCGATGCGCAGGTTATTGATGCAGCTTGGAATGGTGTCGTCCTTGAGCATGAAATAGGTGCTGGAGGCGCCGCCGGAGGTGATCTGACAGTCCAGATCGAAGTCGCGCTTCATAAGCTGCTGGAAGTCAAAGAATTTTTCGTAGGTCTCCACCGTGGGGACGATGGCGCCGGTGCAGGAGAGGTTGGAGCCGATGCCCCGGACGGTGATGTGCTTCAATTTGAGAATTTCTCTGAGATCCTTGACGAATTCCTCCTCGAAGAAATAGCCCTCCCTGAGATCACCTAAATCTACCATCAACAGGATATCATGGTTTTTATGCTGTCTTTCGGCGGCTTCGTTTAAGGCGGCGACAGTTTTAAGCTCGGAATTGAGGGACAGGGTTGCGAAACGCACGGTCTCTTCGATTTCCGTGAGCATGGGCATGCGAATCAGCCATTTATCGCAGTCTAAATCCTGGAGGGTTTTCAGGTTTTGAATACGGGAATCCCCCAGGGCTGCGGCGCCGCCCTCAAGGATGGTCTCGGCGATTTCGTAGTTGCCGCCGCTGCACTTGGTGATGCCGGTGATGCTGATATTGTGCCCTGCGGCACCGGCGACAATCTTTTGGGTGTTCTCTAAAATTTGCTGTTTGTTGAAGCGTAATAAAGGATACATAAATAACCTCGTGTTTTCGTATTTTATGGGAATAGCCCCAGTTTTTTACTTTTGGAGTTTATTATATCATTTTTAGCGCATTTGAAAAGAAAAATATGGTGTTTCTAAGGATGATGCAAGGATTGTGTTGGGGCGGCGGGTGCTGTGGCAAGGGGATTGAATGCAAAAAAGCCGGAGGCCGAGGCAATCGGCTTCCGGCTGGGCGGGGTATAAATCCGAAAAAACAGACTTCTTTTTAAGCGAGGCCAAGGGCGGCCAGGGTTTTTGTGCCGACGATGCCGTCGTCCACAAGGCCTGCTGCCCGCTGGAATTGACGGATGGCTGCGTCGGTCTGCTGACCCACGGCGCCGTCAATTTCAACAG
>JAUNGS010000071.1 GCA_030524435.1 Eubacterium sp. | reverse complement strand
GCTGTCGGGGTTCATTCTTGGTCCCACCGCCGGCTTTATCGTGGGCTTCATTTCAGATCTGCTCTGCTTTTTTATCAAGCCCGCCGGCCCTTATTTCATCGGCTTTACCCTGGCCATGGGATTAACGGGAATGATTCCCGGACTGCTGTGGACCCTGATGAAAAAATACGATATCAAGCATTTAGAATGGTTTAATCTCGCCTTCATCATCGTTGCGGCGGCCATTCTGATCTTTACCGGGGTGTTCACCCTGAGAGACGGCGTGTTCTATTACGGCGACAATGCCTTAAACCCGCTTTTGATGGTACTGCTGCTGCTTTTAATGCTGGCCTACGTGCTGTACCCCATCTTTGCTGTCAAGCGTGCCGCCCATCCAACAAATTACCGCAGCGACTACGTTCTCTTTATCGTCAGCATCTCTCAGCTCGTCACCTCCATCATCCTCAACACCTGGTTCTTAACCATTCTCTACGGCCAGGCTGTCACGGTGCTTTTACCGGCGCGGATCATCACCAACGTCTTTTTGATTCCGCTGTACACCATCGCCTTAACAGGCCTTTTGAAGGTGCTGCCTAAATTTATTAAAAATTAAATATCTTCATAAAACAATGCAGCTGTCAGATTGACTTTCTGACAGCTGCATTTCTCATATTGCCAAAAGCCGGAGTCCAGGGCATCCCCCAGATCTCCGGCTTCTGTTTTACTTTATCGTTTTTGTGAATATCTTCCGCTTACTGTTCGTCGGCAACCTTGATGCCGCCTTCTTTTTCAACGATATTCTGACCTTCGTCGCTCATCAGGAAGTCCAGGAAGGCCTTGGTGGTGTCGTCAACCTTGGATTCGTTGTAGACCACCAGGAAGGGTCTTGAAATCGGGTAGGATTTGTTCAGCACGTTTTCTACAGTGGCTTCAACGCCGTCAACTTCCAGCTTTTTAACGGTGTCGTCCACAAAGGTCAGGGATACGTAGCCGATGGCATTTTCATTGCCAGCCACGGTGGTCTGGACGTTGCCGTTGCCTTCTTTAACAGTGGCGTCGGATTTCAGCTTGTTTTCAAAGCCCAGAAGCTCTTCCACAGCAGTACGGGTACCAGAGCCGTCTTCTCTGGAAACCACAACGATGGGAGCGTCATTGCCGCCAACCTGACTCCAGTTGGTAATTTCACCGGTGTAGATTTTTGTCAGATCTTCGGAAGAAATACTGGTTACAGGATTGGAGGGATGGGTGATCATGGCAATGCCGTCATAGGCAAAGATCTGTTCCGTTAAGTCCCCCTTTTCTTCGTCCTTTAATTCTCTGGAAACCCCGCCAAAGGAATAGGTGCCGTCCGCCGCACCCTTAATGCCATCGGAGGAACCGGTGCCGCTGTAGGTAAACTGGACGTCGGGATTCTGGGCTGTAAACTCTTCACCTGCGGCATCCATGATTTTCTGAACCGATGTGGAACCGCCGCCGTTGATCTCACCAGAGGCCGCTGTGCCGCTGTCTCCGGAGGAACCACAGCCCGCAAAGGCAAATACTGAAGCGCCCAGCACCAGGGCCAGCGCAATACCTGTCACACGTTTCTTTAAACTCATTTTATTCTTTTCTCCTTTTAACCCTGTTCAAGGGATTTTTAACTTCTGGCATTATGATACCAAAGTTTATTTTCCCTTGGGTTGTAGAGAGGTAAAGATAAGGTTAACTTCGTGTTAAAAACCCTTCTGGTCCAACTGGGCCTGATAATCCTTAAGCAATGCGGCGTATTCTTTGTAGGGAATTCTGTACTTTTTAGAACTGCCGCAGCCGATGCCGGTGCAGTAGGGCTCCAAATGAATCTCAATCCAGTCGTCCAAATCCACGCTGCCGTCGAAGCTGGACCAGATTTTAGACTCTTCTTTTTCCCGGTTGGACTCAAAAGGGTAGCGCACCCCCACAAATCTCGGGCTGTAAGAAATTTCAATGATATCGTCGTCCTTGACATGGGCGTCATTATAATTGCGCTGGGCCTCGGCCCTTGCCTCCAGAGCCGCCAGGGCATCATCCATGGCGGACATCACCTCAAGGTAAGATTTTTTATAAGCCTCTGGTATTAAAACGTAAAGCGGCAGACCTTTACGGCCATCGGCGCTGCCAAATTTTTCTTCCAGCTCCCGGGCTGCGCCAAATTTAAAGCAAAGGGCCGGACCCGTCTTTTTAAAGGTTTCGGCATAGCCGCTGACAAAGGCTGGATTTTTCAAGGGCTGGCCGTCGATGCAAACAGTCTCGCATTTATAGCCCCGGATTGGGCTCTTTTTCTCTGCATCCTGGGGCGTCAGCTCGGCCAGGGAAAATTCGATGTCCGCAGCTCGCCCATTGATTTCCGCTCTAAACTTAAAATTCATCATTTTTCACCTCATAAAATGTTCCAATCTTGTATCTATATTTCTGCGTATGGCCTGCCAAAATAGCTTATAATCGTAGAGATGCAGGTTTTGGTGCGCGCGCATGGGCGCCGTCTTTGGCAAATCCACCAACAGCACCCTGGTTCTCGGCTCAATGGTCACCCGCATTCCCCCGGCCATCGGGGTATCAAAATCCAAAAGTCCGGGATTCTCATCGGTCTCCACGGGCTCTAGCGTATCTGTCCAGGTTAGGGGATTGACGCACAGGGAATCGCCGTGCTCCGGCGGCAGCTCCTCGGGCATGGCCCCCCGCTGAAAGCTGCGCCATCCCAAAACGCCGCCGACAGCCCCGGGACACTTTAAAAAGGGAAGGCTGACAAAATCCTCCCGTCTCAGCTGTATTCCCGGCAGATAGGCCGCCGCCAGGCGCCTGGCCAGGGCCTTGCCTTCGAAGTATTCCTTCAGCAGTCTAATGCCGTGGAAGCTCCCCTGGCTGTGCCCTGCGATAAAAAGCGGTCTGCCGTCGCAGAGATGGTTCAGATAATACTCGAAAGCCTCGCTGACATCACTGTAGGCCACCGCCAGGCTTTCCTCTGCTCTGGCATCTCCCTCCAGAAAAAAGGCTTTGAGATGGGCCTGACGGTATCTCGGTGCAAAAATTCTGCACCGACCATTAAACACCGTGGCCTGGCTTTTGATGGGGCCTGTATCCGTCATGTGGTTCAGCGTTTCATCGGAAAGCGCCGCATTCCAGGGATCCTTGTTTTCCCCAGCCCGAAGCCTGTTCTCCGCATTTCTGTCGATCATCACGGCGCAGTGTCCGTGGTCTGCGCAGATATAGGTGGTGGGATGGATAAAAAAGACATCGGCATCGATTTTTATTTTCTCACCGGATAAAAATGCCGGCAGCGCCTGGGCCTGCGACCTTTTATCCGGAAAGGCGGCCCAATTTTCCATCTGGCTGTAGTCCGTATTGTTGTCCATGGGATACCTCCTTGAGATTTTCAGTCTGTATTATAACATTTTAAAGCCTCTCTGTCTCAAAAAATCTAAGGCGCCCCGCCAAAAATAGCGGTGTCATCTTCAAAATTCTCCGCTAAACAAAAAAAACAGAGATCTCCTCCCCTGAGGCTGCGCTCCGGGTCAGGCACAAATGCGCTGACCCCGAAGCGTAAATCTCTGTTGTTATTATTGCGTATTTTTATTCTCTTTCTGAAGCTCTGGGCACAAGCTGGACATCCTTGTCCGGCCAGGGCGTCATGGGCAGCTCCCAGGCGTTGTGGTCGGTGTGCAAAAGTCTGTGGGCCTCTTCGGACATGGGCGCCCCCAGGTATTCCTGATAGGCTGCCTGAACCTCCGGATTTTCATGGGAAAAGCGCAGAACCGCCTTCTTGTCCAGGCCGTAGAGGTTTTGTCCTCGAACCGCCGCCAGCTCACAGCCGTCGTGGATGGGCTGTCCGCCGCCGCCGACACAGCCGCCGGGGCAGGCCATGATCTCAACGAAATCGTAGGAGACCTCTCCCTGGCGCAGGGCCCGAATCAGCTTTCTGGCGTTGCCCAGCCCGCTGGCCACCGCCACCCGGATCGGGGTTCCCTGGATGTCGAAAACGGACTCCCGCCAGCCGTCCACACCCCTGACGTCGTAAAAGACGTCGGGATCGGGGTTCTCCCCGGTGGCCATATAGTAGCAGGAGCGCAGGGCTGCCTCCATGACGCCGCCGGTGACACCGAAGATAACCGCGGCGCCGGTGCCCGTCCCCAGGGGCGAATCAAAGGGCTCCTCGGGCAGGGATTTGACGTCGATGTTCATGGAGCGGATCTGGCGCACCAGCTCCCGGGTGGTCATAACCAAATCCACATCCCGGCCGCCTTCCCCGTCGTTGATGCTGGGAATGGCCGCCTCGGCTTTCTTGGCCAGGCAGGGCATGATGGAGATGCTGAAAATCTTCGAGGCATCCACGCCGATTTTCTTGGCAAAGTAGGACTTGGTCACCGCCCCCTGCATCTGCTGGGGGGATTTTGCCGTGGACAAATCCTCCACCATATCCGGATACTGGGATTTTAAAAACCGTACCCACCCCGGACAGCAGGAGGTGAACATGGGATAGCGGTGGGTCTTGCCATCGCCGATCCTTTTTAAAAACTCGCTGGCCTCCTCCATGATGGTTAAATCTGCACCGAAGTTGGTATCGAAGACGTAATCGAAGCCCAGCATTTTCAGAACCGCCGCCAGACGCCCCGGCGTGGCCTCCTCCCGGGGAATGCCCAAAGCCTCGCCCCAGGCCGCCCGAACCGCCGGCGCCACCTGAACCACCGTGATCTTTTCGGGATCGTTTAGAGGGGCGTGCCAGGAGAAGACGTCAAACTTATCCTCCCGTCCCCGCAGGGCCCCCACGGGACAATGGGTGATGCACTGGCCGCAGAGGGAGCAGTCCGCCTCCTTGATTTTCCGTCCCAGAGACACGTCCACGGTGGTTCTAGAGCCGGTTTTGGCCACATCCCAGATGCCCAGGCTCTGGACCTTGTCGCAGATCTGGACGCAGCGCATACACTTGATGCACTTGGATTCGTAGCGCAGCAGCGGAAAATCCTTGGGCCAGCGATTGACGGGGATCTCCTGCTTGTAGAGGCTGTCGTCGATGCCCAGCTCGTAGGAGATGGTCTGAAGCTTGCAATTGCCGCTTCTGACACAGGTGGGACAATGGCCATCGTGCTGGGAGAGAATCAGGGAGACATTGGTCTTTCGGGCCTCCCGCACCTTCAGGGAGTTGGTCAGGATGGTCATGCCCTCCTTGACCACGTTGTTGCAGGCCGTCACCAGCCGCTCCATGCCAGGAATTTCTACCACGCAGACCCGGCAGGCGCCAATTTCGTTGATATCCTTGAGATAGCACAGGCTCGGCACCGGCCAGCCCGCAGCCCGGCAGGCCTCCAGGATCGTCGTGCCCTGGGGCACCTCAATGGTTTTATTGTTGACGGTTACCTTTACCATTGGCTCACTCTCCCTCCTTTGAACACGCCGTAGCCAAAGTGATCACACCGCAGACAGCGGGAGGATTCCTGGTCGGCCTCCTTGCAGGACATACCGTATTCCACCATCTCAAAGTCCTCCCGGCGCTCGGTGGAATCCCGCTCGGTCAGGTTGACCCGGCCGCAGGCCGGGCGATCCCCCAGCCTTGCCGGCGGAATATCCACATCCGCGCTGATTACGTGATTATAGCCCAGGTAGTTGTCGATGTTGGCCGCCACCACCTTGCCCGTAGCAATGGCCTTGATGACGGTCTCGGGCCCTGTGGCGCAGTCGCCGCCGGCGTAGAGGCCTGTCTCACCCCGGACGGCACCGCTGTCGTCGGTGACCAGCAGTCCGCGGTTGACCATGAGCCCCGCGCACTCAAAGTGATCCGAATCGATTTCCTGGCCGATGGCCACAAGGATGATGTCGCAGGGCAGGCGCACCTCGCCCTCGCCGGAGTCCTCAGGCCTGGGTCTGCCAGCCTTATCTACGAGGCCGATAATTTTCGGATCCGCCCAGAGAGCCGCCACCCGCCCCGCATCATCCAGCTCGATGCGCTTGGGGGCGTGGAGCTCCAGGATCTGGGCACCCTCGGCAATAGCCCCCTCGATTTCGTCGGGCAGGGCCGTCATATCGGCCTTGCGCCTTCTGTAGACGACGCTGACGCTGTCGGCTCCCAGGCGGATGGCCGAGCGAGTGACGTCCATGGCCACATTGCCCCCGCCGATGACCATCACCCGCTTGCCGGTGAAGTCGGGAAGCTCGCCCTCGCCGATATCCCGGAGGAATTCCACGGCGGAGATGACGCCCTCGCCCTCCTCGCCGTCGATGCCCACCTTTTTGTCGGCGTGGGCCCCCACGGCAATATAAACCGCATCGTACGCCTCCCGGAGGCTGTTCAAAGATAAATTGCCCTCCCTGCCGTCGACGGCGGTTTCCAGGCGCACCTCGACGCCGGTAGATAAAATAGCGTCGATATCCTCGGCCAGGCGCTCCTTGGGCAGCCTGTAGTTGGGGATGCCGTAGCGCAGCATGCCCCCCAGCTGACGGCGCTGCTCAAAAATCGTCGTCTGGTGGCCCATGAGCTGCAGGAAATAGGCGGCGCTTAAGCCGCTGGGACCGCCGCCGATGATGGCCACCCGCTTGCCCGTTGCAGGCGCACAGGCCGGCGCCGGCACCGTGCCGGAGTGATCCACCGCATAGCGCTTGATGGCCCGGATATTGATGGAGCTGTCCACCATATTTCTGCGGCACCTGGCCTCGCAGGGATGCTCACAGACCAGGGCGCAGGCCGTCGGGAAGGGGTTGTCCTTCCTGATCAGCCTGACGGCGTCGGCACAGCGGCCGTCGTGGACCAGGGCGATATAGCCCGGAATATCCACTCCGGCGGGACAGAGGGCCACACAGGGCACCGGCTGCTCCAAATGACACATGCATCGGCCGTTCTCGATATGCTCGATATAGTCGTCCCTAAAGCCCTGAAGACCCCGGAGAACCATGCTGGCGGCCTGGTAGCCGATGGCGCAGTCCGCCGTCTCCTCGATGACCCTGGCCGTCTTTTCGATGACGGTGATGGTTTCCAGGGTAGCCTCCCCGTTTAACACATCCTCCATGAGATTGGCCAGCTGTCCCAGCCCCACACGGCAGGGCACACATTTACCGCAGGTCTGGGCGTGACACATTTTTAAAAAAGCCACCGATACGTCGATGGGACAAAGCCCCGGCGGGCTGGCGACAATGCGCTGCTCCAGGTTCCGGTACAGCCCCTCCACCACCTTCTGGCTTTGGCTTTTGGTTAAAACTGTTAATCTCCCCATAGATTATTACTCCTCATTTTACCTTCAATTCCAAATTGATTTTATTGTTTACTTTCTATAATAGCATGAGTAAAAAAATAGGGAAAGTTCTTTTTAAAAAACTTTCCCACTTTAAAGTCTTGTTTATTTTTTGACAATACTGCTGTATTTATAAAGTATAATACCAATCGATATTATACAGGAGAAACCTAGCAGATCTGAAATTAACTTAATCAATACTACTTTTGCAAATTATTATCCGCTTCCTGTGATGA
>JAUNGS010000070.1 GCA_030524435.1 Eubacterium sp. | reverse complement strand
TCCTCTTGCAAGCAAGCTTGCATCGGATTTTATGACCTTTTGACCCTGGTATCAGCATAGATTATGCTAACACGAAATGGCTCTGGATTCAATGTTTTTGCAGAGAATATCGGGAAAATTTAATCTTGACGCCCACGGGAGAAAGGGCTATCATAGACACATCTGTCCACCTTGCGGACAGAGAAGAAAGTTGAGTAACATATGACATATACCAGAGACAACAGGGAAAAAACGGTGGTTTTAAAGGTCACAGGAAGAGGCGAGGGCCCGGGCTTTTGGATTCGACGGCGGCTTAAGAAGCAGGGCTTTGAAAAATATCAGCAGGGCGCCGGGAGGCCGTACTGGAAAAAGCAGATGACCTTTGATGGCGGGCTGGTTAAAAAATACGAGCGCTATTGTCAGAAAAAGGGACTGAGCTTTTCCTGTACCGATATCAAGTACACCAGAAGCGCAGGCTACAGACGGGCCTTTTTTGAGCACAACGGCGGCATTTTAGGCCGCGGCGGCCATTATTTCTGCGCCTATTGCGGCAGAATTCACAGCGCCAGGAAGATCACCGTGGATCACCTGCTGCCGATTCACGGCGTCAGCACCCGGAGGTCCTATCGGTTTTTTCTAAGGCTTTTGGGCATGGCGGACGTCAACGACGTTCAAAACCTCGTGCCGGCCTGTGAGGGCTGCAATCAGAAAAAGGGCAGCCGCGGCGGTCTCTGGATTCTCAGGGGGATGCTGGGGCGGCACAATGCTTTTTGGTACCTGATCTATCTGGCGCTGCTGTCTGCCCTCGGCCTGGCCTTTTTTTATCGCGGCGAGATTATTCGATGGCTTACCGAGCTTGGCAGCCTGGTCTACCCGCTTATTTTATCCCTGAAAAATCTTGTTGAGACTGTATATTCGGATATTAAAAATTTAATTTGAGGAAGGAGTCTGATTCAATGGCATTAGAAAAGCTTCATGGCCCCCTGCCCAGGGTTGCGGCCATTCACGATATCTCCGGCTTCGGCAAATGCTCCATGACCGTGGCATTGCCCATTCTCTCGGCGGCGGGTCTGGAGGTCTGCTGCATGCCCACGGCGGTGCTCTCCACCCACACCGGCGGCTTTGAGGGCTTTACCTACAGAGATTTAACCGAGGATCTGCCGGCCTTTGCCGCCCATTGGAAGTCCCTGGATTTAAAATTTTCCGCGATTTACAGCGGCTTTTTGGGCTCCCCCCAGCAGGTGGCCACGGTGTCCGCCTTCATCGACGATTTCAACAGCCCCGACACCCTGGTGTACATCGACCCGGTCATGGGGGACCGGGGGGTGCTGTACTCCGTTTTCGACGATGCCATGGTGCGGGGCATGCGGGAGCTCTGCAAAAAAGCCGACGTACTGCTGCCCAATATGACCGAGGCGGCTTTTCTTTTGGATGTGCCCTACGACGAAGGGCCCTACACTGAGGATGGCCTCCTTAAAATTTTGAAAGCCCTGGCCGATATGGGGCCAAAGAAAATCGTGCTGACGGGGGTCAGCCTCGATGTGGATACGGTGGGCGCTGCCTGCTACGATGCCAAAACCGGGGAGATGTCCTTGAGCACAGAAGCAAATGTGCCGGGCCAGTTCCACGGCACCGGCGACGTCTTTGCCAGCTTTTGCCTGGCGGCTCTGGAGAGGGGCATGACCCTGAAGGACGCCTCAGCCTTTGCGGTGGCTTTAACCAGACAGTGCATTTTGAGAACCGTGGCCAGAGACACACCACGTCGGGAAGGTGTGGATTTTGAGGGCGTGCTGCCGGAGATGATGGTCAGGCTGGGTCTGGTGTAGCCTGCCTTTGTTTTCATATATTTAGAATAAGGTTTTATAAGCGTACCTCCTTAGTCTTTAGGGTATCTTTAGGGAAATCCGTTAAAATAAGACAAAGGGGGTGCTTTTTTATGCGCATTTTAGTTGCAGAAGACGACCTAAGGCTTTTAAAGTCCTTGACTCATATTTTAAAAACCAATCAATTTTTAGTCGATGGTGTTTCCAATGGCGCAGATGCCTTAAGCTATGCCCAAACCGGGGAGTACGACGGCCTGGTGCTCGACATTATGATGCCGGAACTCGACGGCATTCAGCTGCTTAAGATTTTGCGCAGGAAAAACATCACAACCCCGGCCCTTTTTCTGACGGCGAGGACGGAGATCGCCCAGCGCATCGAGGGCCTGGACGCCGGCGCCGATGATTATCTCCCAAAGCCCTTTTCCAGCGCAGAGCTTTTGGCCCGCATCCGGGCAATGCTCAGGAGAAAAGACACCTATACGCCGGATTTACTCAGCTTTGGCGACATCGTGCTGAACCGCGCCACCTATGAGGTGAGCTGCAAAAAAAACAAGGTGAGCCTCAGCGCCAAGGAATTTCAGGTGCTGGAGCTGTTTTTAGAAAATCCCAGGATGATCATTGGGACGGAACGCTTTATGATACATATCTGGGGCTGGGATACCAACGTGGATACCAGCGTCGTCTGGGTACATATCTCCAATCTGCGCAAAAAGCTGGAGGGCATTGGGGCCTCGGTGAAAATTCGCTTCGTGCGGCGGCTCGGGTATATCCTGGAGGAGAGCCCATGATCTACAGCCTGCAAAAAAAGCTGATATGGATCTGCGGCGCCTCGGTGGTGGCGGTGTTTGTGACAATTTTTGCACTGATCTGTGTTTTTAGCATCCATCAGCTCAACTCGGCCATGGATATGATCACCGACAGAATAGCCCAGAATGACGGCGTCTTTCCCGAAATGGATGAAAAACAGCCCCTTCCTGCCGATAGAGGGCGGCCCTTCCCGGATTTTATCACCGAGGAAACACGGTTCAGCACGCGTTTTTTTACGGTTTATTTTGATACAGAGGGCAATGTCCTCTCGGTCAATACCGAATCGGTCTCTTCCATTGAAGCGGAGGATGCCCAGGCCTGCGCCGTGGCGGCGGTGGACAAGGGGAGCGAGCGGGGATGGCTAGAGGGCTATCGCTATAGGGTTTACGACAGAGACGGCGCTCAGGCCGTCGTGTTTGTCGACGGTACCATGAACCGCTCGGTATCCAGCATGACTCTTTTGACCGCCGGCGCCGTGCTGGTGGTTAGTCTTTTGGTTATTCTGGCGCTGATTATCGTCTTTTCAAAACGCGCCGTAAGACCCATCGCTGAGAGCTATGAGAAGCAAAAGCAGTTTATCACAGATGCCAACCATGAGCTCAAGACGCCCTTAACCCTCATTCTCACCAACCTGGACATTGTTAAGGAGGAAATCGGGGAGAACGAATGGCTGGAGGATATCCGCGCTGAGGGTGAGCGCATGAACGCGCTGATCCAGGAGCTGGTTACCCTGACGCGAATGGACGAGGACGGCAGGCCCCTGGTTTTTCAGCAATTTTCCCTCAGCGATGCCGTCGGCGATATTTCGTCAGAATTTGCGGCCCTCGCCGACGGCAGGGATATCAGTCTGTCGGCGTCGGTTGAGCCCTGGGTTATCTATAGAGGGGATGAAGGCGCCCTCCGTCAGGTGGTATACATCCTTTTGGACAATGCGGTTAAATACTGTGATGCCGGCGGCAGCATTGGCCTTGTCCTGACACAAAAAAGAAAAACGGTGCTTACCGTGGAAAATTCCTTTAAAAACGTGGAAAATGTGGCGCTGGACAAGCTTTTTGACCGTTTTTACCGCTCGGATAAATCCAGAGCCTTCACCGGCGGCTTCGGTATCGGCTTGTCCATTGCCCAGTCCATTGTCCACAGGCACCACGGGGAAATCCAGGCCTATAAAAAGGGAAAGGGGCGCATTGGTTTCAAGGTTTCTTTGAAATGACGGCGTGCAGGGCAGCGTGTAAAATCTCAATTATTGACAGGAGTCCTTGGATTCCTGTTTTTTTGTGCCTGAAATATTTTAGATGCGTCTTTAGTCTGGCTTTAGGGCCGTGGTGTAAAGTGTACAAAAGCTTTTAGAAGGGAGATGCGTACAATGCAGAATAATGAAAGCTTCAGACACGAGCTCAAATATCCGATTCATTACGCCGATTATCTTGGAATTCGCCAGCGGTTAAGGCCGGTGATGCGGCCAGATGAATACACCGCCGAGGACGGGCGCTATCTGGTGAGAAGCGTTTACTTTGACAACCTGAAGGACGATGCCCTTCGGGAAAAAATGAACGGCATTGCCAAACGGGAGAAATTCAGGCTTCGTTATTACAACGATGATTTTTCTTTTATTGCATTGGAGAAAAAAATCAAAATAAACAGCCTTTGCAGGAAGTTAGACGCCAAGCTCACCGTCCAGGAATACAAAGCGCTGCTGCAGGGGGATGTATCCTGGATGATGGGCCACAGCTCGGAGCTTGTTAAGGAATTTTACTGTAAGCTTAAGGGCAGGCAGCTCAGGCCCAGGGTGCTGGTGTCTTATCTGCGGGAGCCCTATGTGTACGCGGCGGGCAATGTCCGGGTGACCTTTGATTCCCATATCAGAAGCAGCCTTTTTCACCAGTGTTTTCTGGAAAAGTCGGCTCCAGACATCGGCGTGGCCGAGGCCCCCGGCGATATGATTATGGAAGTGAAATTTGATGCCTTTCTTCCGGAGGTTATTCAGACCCTTTTGCAGACGGCGGGTATCAGACAGCAGGCCTACTCTAAATACAGCGCCTGCCGCAGATTTGGTTAAACAGACAAGGAGTGTACAGATTAATGAGCTTTAATGATATTTTTAAATCCAGCTTTTTAGAGAGCGTTTCGGAATTTTCAATTGTGGATACCCTGCTGGGGATGGCCATTGCCCTGGTCATCGGTTTGTTTATTTTTGTGATTTATAAGAAAACCCTGGCGGGGGTCATGTATTCCAGCGGCTTTGCCTTAACCCTGGTGGGCCTTTCTCTGGTGACGACTTTGGTCATCATGGCGGTAACCTCCAACGTAGTGCTGTCTTTGGGGATGGTGGGAGCTTTGTCCATCGTCCGTTTTCGAGCGGCCATCAAGGAGCCGGTGGAAATCGTCTTTTTATTCTGGGCTTTGGCAACGGGGATTGTCATTGGCGCCGGTATGATTCCACTGGCCATCATCGGCTCTGTTATTATCGGCGTCATTTTGCTGCTCTTTGCCAATCGCAAGATCCACAGCAATCCCTATATCTTCGTGTTAAATCTACAGAATGAGCAGACAGAGGCCGAGGTCATGGCTGTGTTGGAAAAGGCTGTGGCACACAGCGTTGTAAAATCTAAGACCGTCAGCCCGGCAGGCATTGAGCTTACGGCAGAAATCAGGACAAAGGATGCAAGCACCGCCTTTGTCAGCGAGGTGTACGATATTCCGGGGGTGGACAGCGCAACTTTGGTCAGCTACAACGGAGAATATATGGCTTAAGGAGGCGCAGACATGATCACACATAGGTATATCACAAGAATTGTTGTTGTGATCGTGGCGATTATGTTCTGTCTGTGTCTGGCAGCAATTCTGTTTTACGACAAGCTCGCAGAAGCCTTTGGCGGGACGGCAGTCGCCATGGAATACGAATCCGAGCTGTTCAATACGGAAGAAATCATCGATATCAACATCCTTATAGACGAGGAAGACTGGGAGGCTATGCTCGAAAGCGCTATGGAGGAGACCTACTACGAGTGCGACGTGGAAATTAACGGGGAAACCTTTTACCGCGTGGGGGTTCGCCCCAAGGGAAATACGAGTCTGATGTCGATTGCCGGCGATCCCGATACCGATCGCTGCAGCCTGAAGCTGGAGTTTGATCAGTACGTGGACGGACAGACCTGCTACGGTCTTGATAAATTGGTGCTCAACAATAACTACGCCGACGCGACGAATATGAAAGAGGCTTTAATCTACGATATGTATGCGTACCTGGATGCAGACGCCTCCTTGTACAATTATGCCAAAATATCGGTCAACGGAGAGTACTGGGGTATCTACCTGGCTCTGGAGGCGGTGGAGGACAGCTTTATGCTCCGCAACTACGGCACCGAGGACGGCGAGCTCTACAAGCCCGAGAGCATGGGCATGGGCGGCGACAACGCGGACTTTAACGGCATGTCTCCTCCAGACAATGCCGAAGGCGGCGTATCGGGAAGCTTTTCCTTCGAAAACGGAGAGCTTCCGGAGGATTTGGACACCTCCCAGTTTGGCAATACAACGCCGCCGGATGCCGCAGGGGATGGCGGTATGACCGATATGGAAGGCTTTGACGTTTCAGATTTAGAGGACTTTGGCGGCTTTTCTTTGGGGGGAGACGGTGCTGACCTCAATTACACCGACGATGATTTAGACAGCTACGCAACCATCTGGGAGGGCGAGGTCACCACAACCACGGAGAGCGACCACAAACGGGTTGTGAAGGCTTTAAAAAATATTTCTGAGGGAAATGAACTCGAAAAATACATGGATGTAGATAATATTTTAAAATACATGGCGGTTCATGTCTTTTCCGTCAACGACGACAGTCTTTCCGGAATGATGGCCCACAATTACTATTTATACGAGGATGACGGCCAGCTCAATATTCTGCCCTGGGATTATAATCTTGCCTTCGGCGGTATGAGCGGTATGGGGGGCACAGACAATACAGACAGCGCCACTAGTGTCGTCAACGACCCCATCGACAACGCCTTTTCCGGCACAGAATTTTTTGACACCTTAATGGAAAACGAGGAGTACAGGCAAAAATACTACGACTACCTCCAGCAGCTTGTGGATGCGTACATCGATGGCGGCGGCTTTGATGATTTCTACAATCGCATCCGCAGTCAGATTGACAGTCTTGTGGAAACCGACCCCACGGCCTTCTATAGCTACGACGAATACCAAACAGCGGCCCAAACCCTTTATGAGGTCGTTAAACTGCGGGGACAGTCCATCGACGGTCAGCTCGACGGAACCATTCCCACAACAGCTAGTGAACAGAGGAATTTCGACGCCCTGATCGATGCCTCTCATCTGGATTTAAGCGTCATGGGCAGTATGAGCATGGGGGATATGATGGGCGGCGGTAACGCCGATAATGCGGCGACGGCAAGTCCCGATGTCAGCCAGGCTTCAGCGTCAGGAGGTTTTGATTTCTCCCAGCTTGCAGGCGGAGAGCCGCCGGAGGGTTTTGACCCCTCCCAATTTGACGGACAGATGCCCGGCGGTGCCCAGGACAGCACAGATACCGGTGACGGCAGTCAGAGCACGCCGCCAGACAATCCGCAGGGCGGCGGCTTTTCAGGCGGAGGCCAGGGACAGGGCGGTGTGAGTCCCGGCGGCAGTGCCAACACGACGCTTATAAGCAATCTGGTGACCTACGGCCTCTGTCTTGTCCTCTTGGCAGCGGCGATGCTCTTTGCCCTTAAATACCGCAGGCGCCGCTACTAAACCAGGCAGCAGCCCGCTCCTCGGCATTTTTTCTGAGGTCGTAGCAGTGCCCCGCCAATACCGAATTTATCTCTGTGGCTTTCGCGCTGGGAGTGTAAAAAAGCAGTAAATCTATTTTGGATTTACTGCTTTTCTTTGACTGCGCTGGGTACGCAGGTATTCAGTTTTTGGTGATCAATCAGCTGATGGCTAAGTAGATGTAATCAAGAAAAGAAAGGAAAAGCACAATCCAGACGGAA
>JAUNGS010000069.1 GCA_030524435.1 Eubacterium sp. | reverse complement strand
TGCAAAAATGGTGCTGGAGATTACCTCCAACACCATTTTTGTCTACAGTTTGAGAGACTGCAGTGATGCAGTCTCTTTTTACGTGGGGCCTACCGGCTCAGGGTAATCCTGTCCAGATCGTCGGGGACGTAGATCTTCCCGGAGAAATAGGCCTTGCCCTCGGCCTTATAAAGCTTTTTGCGGCGCTTCAGGTTTTTCTCCTCGGTGTGCCAGAGCACCAGCCTTTGGATGCCCATGGCCTCCGCCAGCTCGCAGGCCTCCCGGACGGTGCTGTGGTGCTTGTCGTAGGGCTTGAAGATGTCCCGCTCGCCGTAGAGGCAGAAGGCTTCGCAGAGCAGCCATTTGCTGCCCTTCACATAGGCCTCGCACAAAGGATTGTAGGGCTCGTCCCCCAGGCAGGTGAGCTTGGCGCCGTCTGCAAGCTCGGTGGTAAAGCCGAATTGCTTAAGCTTGGTGGAGTGGATGTCGAAGAAGGTGATGGAGCGGCCCAAAATCATCTCCTGCTGGCCGTCTACAACGACGTGGAATACAATACGGTCGTCAAAGAGATCCGTGAGCTTTTTCTGGAGGGTTAAAGTGCAGATGGTGCGGATGGTGTCCGCCAGGGCGTCGTGGCAGTAGAGATGCAGCTTATCCTCGTATTTGCCCGCAAGCATCATGGCGGCGATCTGTCTGATGATCCAGATGACCCCCAGGACGTGGTCGGTGTGACCGTGGGTGACAAAGAGGTGGTGGACCTGCTCGGGGGCGATGTTTGCCGCCTTCATCTGATGGAAGATGCCGTTGCCGCCGCCGGCGTCGACCATGAAGCATTCCCTGCCCCGTTTGATGACGAAGCAGGTGTTATAGCAGTCGGAAACCATGGCGTTGCCGGTTCCCAGGACAATGAGCTTTTCTTTTTTCACAGCGTGATTTCCTTTTTCTTAAGATTTTCTGGCAGAGATGGCCCCGGATAAAAATCGGGGAGGCTTCTGCCGCCGCTATTGTACCACAGTGTTGTAAATTCATCAATTGGCTCTTTACCAAAGGGGACGGAAGTTGTAAAATAATAGGGTACATGAAAAATTCGCCTCCGGGCGTTCACTTACAATAAAGGAGGAAGACTATGGCTTCAGAAGATACAAAAAAATTACAGGACAAGCTTGTAAAGGCCTACGATTTGGGCTGGAAGGACCTCAATGAGGACACCCTTGCAGCCGTCGACGCTTTTTGCGAGGGCTATAAGGAATATTTGACCATTTCCAAAACCGAGCGGCTCTGCGCCGCCTACACGGTGATGCTGGCCGAGGCCCAGGGCTTTAAATCCTTGGAATACTACCAGAATCTGGGCAAGGTGGTCCCCGGGGATAAGGTCTACGTAGTTTTCAGAAAGAAAACCGTGGCCCTGTTTGTCGTGGGCCAGGAGGGCTTAGAGCAGGGCATGAACATCATCGGCGCCCACATCGATGCGCCCCGGCTGGACCTCAAGCCCGCGCCCCTATATCAGGAAAACGACATGGCCTATTTTAAAACCCACTACTACGGCGGCATCAAAAAATACCAGTGGGTCACCACGCCTTTGGCCCTCCACGGCACCGTGGTGAAAAAGGACGGCGAGGTCATCAACGTCTCTCTGGGGGAAAAGGATGACGAGCCGGTGTTCTGTGTGACGGACCTGCTGCCCCACCTGTCCCAGGAGCAGAACCAGAAAAAGCTGGCCGAGGGCATCACCGGCGAGGGGTTAAACCTGATTGTGGGCAGCATTCCCTACGCCGACGAGGACATCAGAGATGCCGTCAAGCTCAACATCTTAAAGCGCCTCAACGAGGACTACGGCATCGTCGAGGAGGACTTTGCCTGCGCTGAGTTCGAGGCGGTGCCCGCCGGGGCCGCCCGGGACGTGGGCTTTGATAGAAGCTTTGTGGGCAGCTACGGCCAGGACGACAGGGTCTGCGCCTACACCACCCTGAAGGCGATTTTAGACGTCCAGGAGGTGCCGGAGCGCACCCTCTGCGCCATCATGGCCGACAAGGAGGAAATCGGCAGCTACGGCAGCACCGGGATGCAGTCGAAATTCTTTGAAAATGAGCTGGCGGAGCTCATCGACCTCACCGAGGACCACAAGCCGGAGCTGACTTTAAGACGCTGCCTGAAAAATTCGGCCTTCCTGTCGGCGGACGTCACGGCGGCGGTGGATCCCAACTTCCCGGGCACCCACGACAGCCGCAACGCCGCCTATGCCGGCAAGGGCCTGGTGATCTCCAAGTACGGCGGCTCCCGGGGCAAGGCCGGCTCCAACGACGCCCACGCCGAATTCTTGGGCCGCCTGAGGACCTGCTTCAACGACGCCGGCGTCGTCTGGCAGATGGGTGAGCTGGGCCGCGTGGATTTAGGCGGCGGCGGAACCATCGCCTACATGCTGGCGGAGTACGGCATGGACGTGGTGGACTGCGGCCCCGCCCTGTTGAGCATGCACTCGCCCTTTGAGCTCTGCTCCAAAATCGACGTCTACATGACCTACAAGGGCTACAGCGCCTTCTACAGCCTGTAAAAAATTTTTGGAAATACTGTTTAAAACCCGCCGTCAGCCGGCCAAACTGGATCGACGGCGGGTTATTTTTCGTAAATGTCGTGTTAAATGTGCTTGAATTCGATGTCATAAAGATGATAAAATAAAAGCTAAATATTTATTTTAAATTTATAATTGCGAGGTGTGTGACTTGGAATTGAGAAGGAGATTCAACACCTTTAAGGGGGGGGTCCACCCGCCTTATCGGAAAAAGAGAACGGCCGCCGTATCTGTGAAGATTGCGGCAGAGCCCAAGGTCGTGACGATCCCGATGTCTCTGCACATAGGAGCGCCCTGCAAGCCCATTGTGAAAAAGGGGGAGCAGGTTTATCTCGGCCAGAAAATTGGGGAGGCTGTGGGCTTCGTGTCGGCGCCCATCCACGCCAGCGTCTCGGGGACGGTCATCGCCGTGGAGGAACGGCGTCATCCCACCGGGGACATGGTCATGTCGGTGGTCATCGAGTCCGACGGTAAAAATACCCCGGACCCCGCCATTAAACCCTACGGTAATTTCAGAAAGTACAGCTCTAAGGAGATCATTGACATCATCCGGAACGCGGGCATCGTCGGCCTCGGCGGCGCCACCTTCCCGACCCATGTCAAGCTGACCATTCCCCCGGAGAAAAAGGTGGACTGCGTCATCCTAAACGGCGCCGAGTGTGAGCCCTACCTCACCGCCGACCACCATCTGATGCTGGCCAGACCCAAGCGTATCGTCCAGGGGCTGCGCATCGCCATGCGGGCCGTGGGGGTGAAGAAGGGCTATATCGGCGTGGAGAGCAACAAGCCCAACGCCATCGAAAAGCTGAAGAAGGCTGTCCGCGAGAACGAGGATATCGAGGTCGTCACCCTAGAGACCAAGTATCCCCAGGGGGCTGAAAAGCAGCTGATCAAGGCCGTCACCGGCCGCGAGGTGCCCTCCGGAGGCCTGCCGGCGGACGCCGGGGCCGTGGTGATGAACGTGGGCACGGCCTGCCAGGTCGCCGTCACCTTTGAGACGGGGATGCCTTTGTACAAACGGCTTTTGACCTGCACCGGCAACGCCGTGAAGAAGGCCAGAACCATGGAGGTCAAAATCGGGGTGCCCCTGCAGGAGGTCATCGACCAGTGCGGCGGCTTTGCCAAAAAGCCCCACAAGATCATCATGGGGGGCCCCATGATGGGGGTGGCCCAGTTTTCCACGGAGGTGCCGGTCATGAAGGCCACCTCGGGGATCCTCTGCCTCACCAAGGGGGCGGCCTATATCCCCGAGCCCTCCAATTGCATCCGCTGCGGCAAGTGCGCCGAGGCCTGTCCCATCCACCTGCAGCCGCTGTACCTGGCGGCCTACGCCCAGAAGGAAATGTGGGACAAGTGCGTGGACAACCACGTGCTGGATTGTATTGAGTGCGGCAGCTGCTCCTTTATCTGCCCGGCCAAGCGGGGGCTTCTGGCTTCCATCCGCGTGGCTAAGAAGCAGGCTGCGGCCATGAAAACCAAGAAATAGGAGGAGAGGACATTGAATAAACCAAATTTCACCCTGACCGTATCCTCGTCGCCCCATATCAGAGCAAGCCACTCCACCGCCAGCATCATGCAGAACGTCGTGGTGGCGCTGCTGCCGGCTTTGGCGGTGGCCGGATACGTCTTCGGCCTGAGAACCCTGATGCTGGTGGCCGTCTGTGTGGCCAGCGCCGTCATCACCGAGGGGGTCATTCAAAAGCTGACCAAACGGCCCGTCACCATCGGCGACTGGAGCGCCGTGGTCACCGGGCTTTTGCTGGCCCTGAATCTGCCCATCAACGCCACCTGGTGGATGTGCGTCATCGGGTCGGTTTTTGCCATCGCCATCGTCAAGCAGTGCTTCGGCGGCCTGGGCCACAATTTCATGAACCCGGCCCTGGCGGCCAGGGCCTTCCTGGTGGCCTCCTGGCCCACCCGAATGACCGGCAGCGCCTACATTCCCACCATGGACACCTTCACCTCGGCCACGCCTTTGGGCATCCTCAAGGAGGGGGTGGACCTAAGCGCCCTGCCCAGCAATCTGGACATGTTTTTAGGGGTCAGCGGCGTCTACGGCAGCATCGGCGAGATCTCGGCTCTGGCCTTGTTAATCGGCGGGATCTACCTCATTGCCAAGAAAATCATCAGCTGGCGGATCCCCGTGTTCTATCTGGGGACGGTGGCGGTCTTTGCCCTTGCGGCGGGCCAGGATCCCATCTTCCACCTCTGCGCCGGGGGCCTGATGCTGGGCGCCTTCTTCATGGCCACCGACTACGTGTCCTCCCCCAGCACCCCGGTGGGGCAGATTGTCTACGCCGTGGGCTGCGGGCTGATCACCATGATCATCCGGCTCTGGGGGGGCTATCCCGAGGGGGTATCCTACTCCATTCTGCTGATGAACGTGGCGGCGCCCCTCATCGAGCGTTTGACCAAGCCGAGGATCTACGGCGCCCCCAAAAAGGAGCGCAAGGGCTTCGGCAAGAAAAAAACAGGGGAGGTAGAAGCAGATGTCCAGTAAAGAAAAAATCACCATCGACTGGAAAAATGTGGCCAGGCTTGCCCTGGTGCTGTTGATCATCACGGTGGTCGCGGCCCTCTGCCTGGCGCTGACCAACTACATCACGGCCCCCACCATCGCCCAGAGCAACGAGCAGTCCAACACCGAGGCTCGTCAGGCGGTGCTGCCCGAGGCCGAAAGCTTCGAGGCGGTGGAGGACGTCCAGAGCGTCGCCGCCATGGCGGCCCAGGGCAGCGAGGCCCTGGTCTCTGAAATCTACATCGGCAAGAAGGGCGACGAGACCGTGGGCTACACCGTCAAAACCACCCCAACGGGCTATGGCGGCACCATCGAGATCCTAACCGGCATCACCAAAGACGGCGTGATCTCCGGCATCACAATTTTGAGCCAGGATGAAACTCCGGGGCTGGGGGCCAAGGCCACCGAGCCCGCCTTCCAGGAGCAGTTCAAGGGCAAGGCTGCCGACAAGGACTTAAGCGTCGTCAAAGGCGGGGAGGCCGGAGACAATCAGATCCAGGCCATCACCGGCGCCACCATCACCTCCACGGCGGTGGTCGACGGCGTCAACCTCTCGGAAAAAATCTTTAAAGCCATGCAGGAGGTGCAGTAATGGGTAAAATAATGAAAGACTTCACCAACGGTCTGATCAACGAGAACCCGACCTTCAGGCTGCTTCTGGGGATGTGTCCGACTTTGGCGGTTACCACCTCGGCCTTAAACGGCCTGAGCATGGGGCTGGCCACCACGGCGGTGCTCATCGGCTCCAACGTGGTTATCTCGGCTTTGAGAAAGGTCATCCCCGACAAAATCAGAATTCCGGCCTTTGTGGTTATCATCGCCTCCTTCGTCACCATCATCGGCATGCTGATGGAGGCCTATATCCCGGTGCTCAACGCGGCCCTGGGGCTCTACATTCCCTTAATCGTCGTCAACTGTATTATTTTGGGCCGGGCGGAGGCCTTTGCCTTCTTTAATACGGTGCCGGCCTCTTTGGCCGACGGCGCCGGCATGGGCCTGGGCTTTACCATGTCCCTAACGGTTCTGGGCGCCGTCCGGGAAATTCTGGGGGCGGGCAGCATCTTCGGCCTCTCCCTCTTTGGCACAGGCTACGAGCCGGTGCTTCTGATGATTCTGCCGCCGGGGGCCTTCCTGACCCTGGGTCTGGGCATCGGTCTGATCAACAAGATCACCGAGCTCTCGGCCCGAAAAAAAGCGCGTAAGGAGGACAGCCTGTCATGATGAATATTCTTCTGATTTTAGTCAGCGGCATTTTTGTGCAAAACTTTATTTTGTCCCGGTTTTTGGGGATCTGTCCCTTCCTGGGGGTTTCCAAGCAGATTGAGACCGCCGTGGGCATGGGCGTCGCCGTCACCTTCGTCATGGCCATGGCCTCGGCCATCACCTACGTGGTGCAGTACGCCATCTTAGATCCTCTGGGCCTGGGCTATTTCCAGACCATCGCCTTTATCTTGGTCATTGCGACCCTGGTGCAGCTGGTGGAAATGATCATCCAGAAAACCAGCCCGTCTCTGTACCAGGCCCTGGGGGTCTACCTGCCCTTAATCACAACCAACTGTGCGGTGCTGGGGGTGGCGATTCTCAACATTCAGTCCGGCTACAATTTTATCGAGACGGTGTTCAACGGCATCGCCGGCGCCCTGGGCTTCACCCTGGCCATCGTGCTTTTTGCGGGGATCAGAGAGCGGCTTCAGATCTCGGATATTCCCAAGCCCTTAGAGGGCTTTCCCATCGCGCTGATCACGGCGGGACTGATGGCCATTGCGTTCCTGGGCTTCTCGGGAATGCTGACGGCCTAGGAGGTGTAAAAAATGATGATGGAGTTATTAATTCCCGTGGCCGTTTTGGGGGTCATGGGTCTGATCTTTGGCGCGGGCCTGGCCATTGCGTCGAAAATATTTGAAGTGAAGGTGGACGAGCGGGTGCCTCTGGTCAGAGAGGCCCTGCCCGGGGCCAACTGCGGGGGCTGCGGCTTTCCGGGCTGCGACGCCCTGGCGGCGGCCATCGTCTCCGGCGAGGCCTCGGTGGACGCCTGTCCCGTGGGGGGCGCCGCGGTGGCGGCGGCCATCGGCAAAATCATGGGCGAGGACGCCGGCGCCCAGACGCCCAAGGTCGCCTGCGTCCAGTGCAAGGGGGACTGCGACCACGCCCCCAGCATGGCGGATTACTTTGGGGCCATGGACTGCCGGGAGGCTCTGGTGGCCAACGGCGGCGTCAAGCAGTGCCGCTACGGCTGCCTGGGGCTGGGCACCTGTGTCAAGGCCTGTATGTTCGGGGCTTTAAGCATCGGCGACAAGGGTCTGCCGGTGGTGGACGTGGAAAAATGTGTGGCATGCGGCAAGTGTAAGACGGCCTGTCCCAGACAGATCATCGACATCATTCCCGAGGACAAGCTGATCCACGTGGACTGCCGCTCCAAGGACAAGGGCAAGATAGTGCGTCAAAATTGTGAGGTTGGCTGTATCGGCTGCCGGGCCTGCACCAAGGTCTGCCCCGAGGAGGCCATCACCGTCACCGACAACCTGGCTTCCATAGACTACGACAAGTGCGTCCTCTGCGGGGCCTGTGTGGAAAAATGTCCCACCGGTGCCATCACAAAGGAAGACCGCATCGTGATTCAGGCCG
>JAUNGS010000068.1 GCA_030524435.1 Eubacterium sp. | reverse complement strand
CACCGCCGGGTCGTTGGCGTAGTTCATAAAGAGCACGGCACGCTCGATGGCGCCGGTGCGTCTGAAGTCCTTGACGAAGAAGTCCGCTTCCTCGAAGGTGATCCCGATGGCTGCAAAGACGACGGCAAAGCCCTCGTCGCTGTCTAAAACCCTGGCCTGACGGGCAATCTGCGCCGCCAGCTGGGCGTGGGGCAGACCGGAGCCGGAGAACACCGGCAGCTTCTGACCACGAACCAGGGTGTTGAGGCCGTCGATGGCCGATACCCCGGTCTGGATGAATTCCGCCGGGTAGTCTCTGGCCACGGGGTTCATGGGGGTGCCGTTGATGTCCAGCTTCTTTTCGGGAATGATTTCCGGACCGCCGTCGGTGGGGCGGCCCATGCCGTCGAAAACCCGGCCCAGCATGTCCTTGCTGACTCCCAGCTCGATGCCGTGGCCCTGGAAGCGCACCTTGGCGTCGGCGATCCTCAGGCCCTGGGAGCTCTCGTAGAGCTGAACCAGCGCGTTGTCGCCGTTGACCTCCAGGACCTTGCCCAGACGTCTCTCGCCGTTTGCCTGCTCGATTTCGACCAATTCGTCGTATTTTACGCCCTCAACGTGCTCTACCAGCATCAAAGGGCCGACGACCTCGCTGATGGTTTTATAGGCCTTATTCATTGTCTTCACTTCCTTCCATCAGTTTAAGAAACTCTGCGTCCAACAGCCTTTGCGTCTCGGCAAAGCTTTCAGCCTTCTGATCCTCGGGGACGTATTTCATACGGGCGATGCGCTCTCTGACGTCCATGGTGATGATTTTGGAGAAGGCCACGTCGGAGGCCAGGGCGCTTACGCCCTTTTCGTACCAGCTCAGAATCATCTTGAGCATGGCGTACTGCTTTTCCAGGGAGGCGTAGGTGTCCACGTCGTCGAAGGCCGACTGGTGGAGGTAGTCCTCCCGGATGGACTGGGCACATTCCAGGGTCAGGCGATCCTTGAAGCCCAGGGCGTCCACCCCGACAAGGCGCACGATTTCGTCCAGCTCGGATTCTTCCTGGAGCACCTGCATGGCCTGGCGCACCTGAGCCGACCAGTCCGGCGCCACAGCCTGATCGTAGTAGCTGTTGAGCCTGTCGCTGTACAGCGAATAGCTCTGGAGCCAGTCGATGGCCGGGAAGTGGCGCTTGTAGGCCAGGTTGGCGTTGAGACTCCAGAACACCTTGACGATACGCAGGGTCGCCTGGGATACGGGTTCTGAGATATCGCCCCCCGGCGGCGATACCGCTCCGATGGCGGAAACCGCACCGTAGCGTTCCTCGGAGCCCAGACAGCGCACGTAGCCCGCCCGCTCGTAGAACTCTGCCAATCGCGAGGACAGATAGGCCGGGTAGCCTTCTTCCCCGGGCATTTCCTCCAGACGGCCGGACATTTCACGCAGGGCTTCGGCCCACCGTGAGGTGGAGTCGGCCATGATGGCCACCTTGTAGCCCATATCTCTGAAATACTCAGCGATGGTGATGCCGGTGTAGATACTGGCCTCCCGGGCCGCCACGGGCATGTCCGAGGTGTTGGCGATGAGCACCGTGCGCTTCATCAAGGACAGCCCCGTTCTGGGGTCCTTGAGCTCGGGGAACTCCATGAGTACGTCGGTCATTTCGTTGCCGCGCTCGCCGCAGCCAATGTAGACGATGATGTCGGCGTCGGCCCATTTGGCCAGCTGGTGCTGAACCACGGTTTTTCCGGAACCGAAGGGTCCGGGAATGGCCGCGATGCCGCCCTTGGCAATGGGAAACAGGGTGTCGATAACCCGCTGCCCGGTGACCATGGGCTCGTCGGGGGCAATTTTTTCACTGTAGGGACGGCCCCGGCGCACCGGCCAGGTTCTGAGCATGGGCACCTCGGCCACGTTGCCGTCTTCCTTGACAATTTTCGCAATGGGCTCGACGATATTGCAGTCGCCCTCGGCCACCCAGCCCAGGGTGCCCGTCAGTCCCGGGGGCACCATGATCTTCTGGAGCACCGCCGGCGTTTCCTGGACTGTCCCGATGACATCCCCGGGAACCAGCTTGTCCCCAACCTGGGCCACCGGCACAAAGGGCCATTTTTTCTTGCGATCCAGCTTGGGCACGTCGACCCCGCGGGTAATTCTGTCGCCAACCGCATCGTAGATGGTGGTCAGCGGTCTCTGGATACCGTCAAAAATACTTTCGATGAGACCCGGCGCCAGATCCACGGACAGGGGCTCTCCTGTCATAAATACCGGTTCCCCCGGTCCAAGGCCGGCTGTCTCTTCATATACCTGAATGGAGGCTCTGTCGCCTCGCAGTTCGATTACTTCACCAATGAGCCTGCGCTCACTTACTCGGACGACGTCGTACATCTGGACATTCGCCATGCCCGTGGCCACAATCAGCGGCCCGGCAACCTTGACGATGGTCCCGACTTCCCTTTCCAGGGAACCTTCTTCTGGTCTGATCATTCGTCATCCTCCCCTTTCTTTAGTCTATAATATATCTGCGCCAATGGCTTTTTCTACGTTTTCTTGAATGCCCTTCATGCCAATGCCCTGGCTCCCAAAGCGATTGGGAATCGGGATGATGGCCGGGAAAGGCTCAGTTTTATAGACGGCGATGGTCTCCTGGGCCAGCTGTGCCGCCGCCTCTGTAATGTATATCACCGCTGCGCCGTCTCTTGCAAGGCTGTGGATGGCCTTCTCAATCTGGGCCTGTCCGTCTGCGTAGACGGTCTGAAAGCCCAGGGCCTGGAAGATCATCACGGAATCCTTGTCACCGATGACGGCCAGCTTCTGTCTGTCACTCATAGCATACCTCCTAGGCCACGCCGAGCTCAGCCAAGGAGATTTTCATCCCCGACCGCTTGCTGGCAAAGAGCACCCTTAAGGCCCTGGCCTCCGCCGCCCGCGTCAGCAGGTAGTTGGCGATGGGGCCCATGCCAAAGGAGTCGTTTCTGGCCTCGTGGACAATGGCGTAGGCCCTATCCTCAAATTTCTGCTCGGCCTCGGTTAAATCGCCGTCCTGGGCGTATTTTTCCAAAACACTCCTGATAAAGACGGAATCCTCGCCCACGGCCAGCTGCTTGGCAAGCTGCTCTGCCGAAAGGCCAAGACTGTCCAAAAGCGCTCCCTCGGCGATGGCGCCCCCGGGAACAAACAGCGGCTTGACCTTGTAGCTCTCCCAGTGGAGCACGCCGGCTCTGAGCACCGTTAAAATATTGGTAAAATCAGCCTTGGCCGAAAAGTACCGGGACAGAAGTGCGTCCTTGTGGGCCTTCAGGGTTTCTGCAATCTGGCCGTAGACGGCAAAATCGACACCGGCACTGATTTTTCTGGGATCTGATTCTTCATCTAAATCCTTTAGAGCTGCGGCCAGCACCGGCGGAAACTGATCGTAGTCGCCGTGCTCCATGGCCTTTTTTAACACATCCAGAGGGATCCCGCCGCCTTCTAAAAGAATATCGTCGA
The DNA here is from genome assembly GCA_030524435.1 of Eubacterium sp. Lineage (GTDB taxonomy): Bacteria > Bacillota > Clostridia > Eubacteriales > Eubacteriaceae > Eubacterium. The sequence continues at coordinate 4,589 of JAUNGS010000068.1, read as the reverse complement.
CCTCAACCCGCTGCTGCTGTCCCTTGAGCACCGCTTTGATGTTGTGGGCGTCGGTGGGCAAAAGCAGCAGATCGCACAGCGCCTTGTCCGGCGCAATCTCCAAAATCAGCTCCCGGGCGGACACAAGCTCTGCGTCAACGCGGCTGTCCAGAGACTGGGGATCCCTGGCCTCGGCGCCGTAGCCAATTTCTTCCAGAAGCTTAAGGGCCTCGTCCTCGCTGGACTCCCAGATGCGGTTCCAGCGGTTTTTATCGATGAAGCCCGCCTCCTTGACCTTGATTCTGCCCACGGCGTAGGGGTAACTCGTTTCTGACATGGGTTACACCTCCACTTCGTCAAAGAGTATTTTGGAAACCTCGTATTCGTATTTTTCTCTGGCGTCGCGGATCAGTCCCTCAAAGGAAGCATCCACGTCGCTCTCCTCACCCACCAGCATGATGCCCGCAGAAAATCTGGCCGGGGCATCCGACAGGGTCAGCTGACCCGGCTTGCCGGCGGCCGTCAGGGCCTCGTTTAAGATCTCCAGCATGGATTTCCCATCGGCAAAGGGACCGGTGTAGCGCGCCCGATCTGCCTGGGGAACCACCAGCTGCTCCCGGCCGGTTTCGGCGGAGCTCACGACGATTTTTTTAATCATCTGAATCCAGTGGTCATCCTCCAGCATCTCAAGGCGTTTTTCGGCCTCCTCAAAGGCCTCGGCCATGACCTGGCGTTTGGCGGCCAGGGCCCGCTTTCTCTCTTCAAGGCGCGTCATCAGCTGACGACGGCGGTGAATCTCCTTGGTCTCGGCCGCCTCGCTTATTTTCATGGCCTCAAGATCGGCCTCGGTCTGTGCGTCGATGGCGGCCACGATTTTTTCACATTTTTCCTTGGCCTCAGCCTCGATGGCGGCCACGTCCTCCTGGGCTTTCGCCTGGATTTTTTCTATAATTTTGTCAGCGCTCACGCACAATCACCTCAATTCTATTTTGCACAATCATTAGATCTGGATGCTGTAGATCATCAGGATGGAAACCAGCAGGGCCAGAATCGCGTAGGTTTCAACGATGGCGGTGATGGTGATCCCTTTGGCAAAGGCGGTGTCGTCCTTGGCTGTCATGTGGATGGAGGCCGCGGCTGCCTTGCCCTGGGCAATGCCGGAGAACAGGCCTACGATGCCGATGGGAATCCCCGCCGCCAAGAAGGCCAGCCCCTGTTCCAAGCCTAAGGATAGGGCACTGCCGCCTAAAATGCCGACCTGAACCATAATCAGCACGGCGGTCAAAAAGCCGTAGATCCCCTGGGTACCCGGCAGCGCCTGGAGCACCAGCATTTTACCAAACATTTCCGGCCGCTCTGCGACGACCCCCGCCGCCGCCTGGCCGCTGATCTGAACTCCCTTGGCTGAACCGATGCCCGCCAAACCCGCAGCGATGGCTGCGCCAAAAATTGCCAATGCAAGACCTAAAGTCATTTTTTTCTTCCTCCTAAGCTTTGTCTTTGGCATCGACCACGTCGATGCTTGTGGTACGGATGGCCAGCGGTTTAAACTCGTAGCCGCCGCCGTCGTAAAATTTGTTAAAGAATTCGATGTACTGCAGACGGCTGTCGTGAACGTAGGCCGAGAGCAGACTCATTGAGATATTAAACACATGTCCGATGAAATAAATCAGCAGGGACAAAATAAAGCCGACAATATTGACCTGCACCATTCCCGCCAAAAGGTTCATGACCATGGCGATGACGCCGGTGGCCAGGCTTAAGGCTAAAATACGGGAGTAGGACAGGATATCGCTTAAATAGCTGGTGACGTTGTAAAGCCCCATGACCCCGCCGGTGACCTTGCCCACAATGCTGGGCTTGTCCCGGCCTGCGGTAAAGAGAATGATGACAGCGCCCACAACGGCCAGGCCGATGCCGACGGTGCGGGTGGGTGCTAAAAACATCAGCCCTGCGCCGGTGATCAAGAGCATCCAGCTCACCTGATCAAAAATGGCGTCAAGCACATGGCCCGACCTTACATCCTCGACGATTTTTAAGGCCATCCCCGAGAACAGGTGCAGTACCCCCACCACCAGAGACAGCACCAGCATCATCACCGGATCGTCCAGGGGTGAGAATAAAATCGGATGCCAGGTTTCACCAAAGTAGCTGCCGAACAGGATACCGAAAAGCATCGTCGTGATGCTGGAGTACAAAAGCAGATTGATGAGGTCTTTAAAGGCACCCTTGGGCTTTTTAATCTTTTTGAAAGCCAAGGTTCCCAGGGCCATGATGGCCCCGTAGCCAAAGTCCCCCATCATCATGCCGAAGATCACCCAGAACCAGGGCGCCGACACCGGTGTCGGGTCGATGGTCCCCGGCTTCGGCGGCGAGTACATGTTGGTGATGGACTCGAAGGGCTTCCAAAATTTGGGGTTTTCGGTGACCGTCGGGGGCTGCTCGCCCTCCTGGGGATCCACACAGGTGAGATCGTAGACCTCGGTGATCCCCTGGATGGCCTTCTCGAGAACCTCGATGCGATCACCTCTGACCCAGCCCTCCATGAAGACGGTCTCCACCGTCTCGCCGAAGGCCACGGCCTGGCGTTCCTGGGCGGCCTTGTACTGCTCGTTTAAAAGCTCCAAATCCGCCTGATGCTCCGCCAGCTCTGTCAAGGTCTCCTGGTTTTTCTGAAGCTCTGCCTCCAGGGTCTCGATTCTGGCCTGGTTTTTTTCACAGATCTCCCGGGGCGTTCCCTGGGCCCTGGGCAGGGTGGCCTCCAAATAGCCCAGAAGCTTGACGGCGTCCATGAGCGCCGGGGCCTCTGCGGCGTAGACCGCCAGCAGGGCTGCCTGCCCCTCGGGGGCGTGGTCAAAAAGCTCCAGCTGGGCGTCGGCCCCCTGGACGGCCTCTAAAATTTCTGCCTTTGTCTGAGACGGAATATAGCCCAGATAGATCTTGGCCGATGCCGTGTCCCCGATTCTCTCCAGGGGAATGTCTAGGCCCAGCCAGGGCTCCAGCTGCTCACAGCTGCTCCTTAAGGCCGCAATCTCCGCAGTGGCTGCGTTTAGGGCGTCGGCGATGTCAGAAGCCTGTGCCGCCAGCTTTTCCCCCTGGGCGCTGAAGGTGACAAAGCGCTGGTAATCAATTTCGGGCCGCTCCTCAAAAAAGCTTTTCTTTTTGCCATAGCGCTGCATCAGCCTGAGCATGGCTTCGGTCTTCTGAGCCTTGGCGTCGATGGCGTTTTCCTCCCGGGCACTCTCGTTTTCGGGGGCAATGGCCATGAACTCGCCGCAGCGCTGAAGGGCCAGCAGAAGCGCTTCCCTGTCGGATTTCAGGGCGATGAGCTTCGCTTTTTTCATTGGAATAATCATTGCACTTCAACCCTTTCCAAAATAAAATCGATGGCGGCCGCTTTTTTCTGACGCGCCGAAGCCACAAAGGCCTCGTTTTTTTCGTCCATGGCAGAAAGCGCCTCGGCCATGGCCTGATCCGCCGCCTGGGCTTCGGCCTCTAGTCTGGCCTCTGCCGCCTGCTTGGCCTCGGCAAGGCGCGCCTCCCGGCTAGCCTTCGCCTGCTCCTCGGTGCGGTGCAGGGTCTCCCTGGCCTTGGCCTTAGCCTCCTGGCGCAGGCCTGCTGCCCGCTCCTCTGCTGTATTAATCGAATCGAGAATTGACATTTTTTCACCACCTTTGCTCTCAGATTCACACATATCTGGGCGCTTCTATTTCCTTTGATATTCGGCTGCCCTTAAAGGCTTATTGTATAAAAGAACCCTTAAATCGCCCTTTTACCTGCATTTTGTCTGTGCAGTCTGGACAGATATCCGCTTTAGAGGGAAAAAACAACTGTTTACGTTTACAGTGCGTTTAAAAAAAATTAAATCCCTTTGTCCGTCATCTGTCCTGTTTCAAAAAGATAGAAGAAAACCCATGATATAATTTTATCATGGGTTTACAAAATTTACAATGTTTTTTTACAGCGCTTTGGCGAAAATGTCGACGGCCTTGTCGATTTCCTCCTTGGAAACCGTCAGGGGCGGCACGAAGCGCACGGCGACGCCGCCGGCGCCCACCAGAAGCAGCCCCTGTTCCATGGCGCGTTCAACCACCTCGCCCACCGGTGTGCTTAGGGCAACCCCCAGCATCAGGCCCAGTCCGCGAACCTCTTCGATGTTGGGGTGATCAGCCTTCAGGGCCTCCAGCTTTTCCCTGAGGTAGGCGCCCTTTTCGGCGACTTCATCCAAAAAGCCGTCGGCGGTGATGGTCTTGAGTACGTAGCGGGAAGCCGCCGTCGCCAGGGGATTGCCGCCGAAGGTGGAGGCGTGGGTACCCGGCACAAAGACCTGGGCCGCCTTGTCGGTGGCGATGATGCCCCCCATGGGGAAGCCCCCGGCAATGCCCTTGGCCATACACACAATATCCGGCTTGATGCCGTAGTGCTGGTAAGCAAAGAATTTACCGGAGCGGCCGATGCCCGACTGAACCTCGTCGAAGATCAGCAGGATGTTTTCGGCGTCACACAGCGCGCGCACCGCCTTGATATAGTCAGGATCCGCCGGATAAATGCCGCCCTCGCCCTGGATGGGCTCCATCAAAATGGCGCAGGTCTTTTCGGAGACCGCCGCC
>JAUNGS010000008.1 GCA_030524435.1 Eubacterium sp. | reverse complement strand
TGGTACCAATGTTTACATGAGGTTTGGATCTCTCAAATTTTTCCTTAGCCATTTTTACTCTCCTTAAAGAATATAATTTAATTTTTTCTTATACAAAATAATCTGATATCCCCTTTGGCAAAGGCTATCACTCAAAGTATTATACAATAGTCCGAAAATGGTTTCAAGCTTTTTTACACGAATTCTTAAATAATTTACGCAAATTTATGGCAGCGTCCTTGCCTTCTGAACAAAATGCCTCCTCAGCCAAGGCAGCGCTGCCGGCCAGCCCGCCCCAAAGGGCCAGAGGGGCCTGCCATCCCCGCAAAAATGCAGTCGCCCATAAAAAATGCCCTGGGCTTTTCGCCCAGGGCATTTTAGAAATCCTAGATGACATTTTCATGGATTGTGATATTCAATTCTTCTTTCAGAGTGTCCATAAACTCGTCTGAAGGGGTTTTGATATCGTAGATTTCAATTTTCTGCTTATCCGCCAGGCCTTCGCTGTACTTATTGTACTCCTCGGTACCCTTTTCTTCCTTTAATGTCTCGCGAATTTCATCTCTGTAATCATCCAGATTGGGGGTGCTGCCATCCTTTTTATCGTAAACGAAGATAATATGGTAGCCGTACTCCGTTTTCACCGGCTCGCTGACGGTGTTCTTTTCCATGGAGAAGGCCGCATCGGAAAATTCTGTCACCATCTTATCCTTGTTGAAGGCGCCCAGATCCGCCGCTTCCTTGATTTTGTCGTCGCCCTCGTAGGAATCCATCAGCTTCTGGAAATCTTCCTTGGTGGTGATGCCCTTGGCCTTTTCGTAGATTTCCTTGGCGTAGCTTTCGTCCTCCGTCAGAATGTGCATGGCAGAGACGGTGCTTTCAGAGTATTGATCGATGTTTTCCTTGAAGTATTTCTGAACCTTGCCGTCGCTGACGCTGGCATCCTCCTGCATTTTTGCCTCGATGGCGCTGCCTGCAGCCGTGGCCTTGGCATCCTCCTCCTGGTAGGTGTCAAACTGCTCCCTGGTCAGGAAATAGTTTTTGAGATAGCTGTCTAAATAGCTGTCCTGCTGGAACATGGAGGAGATGGTGGACTGCTTGGTGGCCTTGGCGCTCTCGATGGCTTCGTCGGTGATTTCGATGCCATTGTCCTCGCAGTACTGGAGCATCGCCTTGTTCTTGGCCATGGTGTCAAAGATCTGCTCGTTGGCTTCCTTCTGGGATTCCTCGTCGCTGCCGATGCCCTGCTGGGTGCTCATGTAGCTGCTGATTTCCTGGAGAATATAGTAGTAGTAGTACTCTCCCTTTTTAATTTCGGTGCCATTGATTTTTCCCACGGTCTGATCCAGTTCCTTTTCCGGATTGGCCTCCAGGTCGTCGGTGTACTTGGTCGACGCCGCCGTGGCGTAGGCATTTTTCACCGTGAAATCCTTGATAAATGCCGTAAAGGATTCCTCCGTCGTGTTGTTGTTCTTGAGGATGCTGTCGTATTTATTCTCCACCGAGGACTTCAGGGATTCCAGGTCTTCTTCCCCTTCCTTCGCCTTGGCATCCTCGTCGACCTTTTCGCCGTCCTTCTTGCCCTTGGCCGCCATGGCCTCGGTTTTAATCAGGCTGTCAAAAAGATTCTCCTTGAGCTCTTTAAGCTCTGAGCCCGTAGGCATAGTGCTGCCGCTGTTGGCCATTTCGTAGTAGGCCATGTAATTGTTAAAGCTCTCCTTGGTCAGCTGCTCTCCGTCGATCTCTGCGATAACCTGGGCGTTGTCCCGCTCCGGGTTCACGGTAACCAGGCTGCAGCCCGAGGCCATCGCCGTCATGCCGAAGGCCATGGTCAGCGCAAGGACCAATCCCTTGATTTTCTGTTTATGCATGTCATTTCTCCTTAAAACTTAGTTCTCTTATTCTAACATATTTTATCAGTTTTGAAACTTAATTTCCCGCAATTTTTTCAAAAAATGAGATCAGCTCTTTAAGCATGGCACTGTCCTTCTCTCCCTTGAGCTGAATGCTCCAGCAGGGCGCCGAGGTTTTCCCGGCCTTGAACTTGATTTTCCAGGCTTCAATAAGCTCTGGAATCACCTCCGCCGCCGGCACAAAGGGCGTCTCTGTCTCCTTGAAGGTGATGAAAATCGTCTGGCCCCGCTGCCTGATCTCCGTGACCCCCAGGGCCGCAGCCATATTCTTAATCATGGCGATGGCCATGAGGTTGTAGACCCCATCGGGAATATCGCCAAAGCGGTCCAAAAGTTCCGCTTCAAAATCGTCGTAATCCTCGTAGTTTCTGATGTAGGTCAGCTTCTTGTAGATATCGTACTTCGTCTCCTCGCTGTTTATGTACTGCGCCGGAATATAGCCGTCCACATTCAGATGAATCTGGAGGGGCTCCGCCTGAACCTCTGCCGCCTCCGTCCCTGTCATGCGGTGGCTGATGGCCTCCTCCAAGATTCGGCAGTAGAGCTCGTAGCCAATTTTAAAGAGATGCCCCGACTGCTCCGCCCCCAGAAGGTTGCCGGCCCCGCGGATTTCCAAATCCCGCATGGCCACCCTGAAGCCTGAGCCGAAGGCCGTAAAGTCCTTGATGGCCTTGAGACGTTTTTCAGCCAGCTCGGTGAGGGACTGCTTCTTGTGGGTGACGTAGGCGTAGGCCTGGCGGTCCGAGCGGCCGACCCGGCCGCGAATCTGGTAGAGCTGGGAGAGGCCAAAGCAGTCACCGTTGTCCACGATGATGGTGTTGGCATTTTTGACGTCGAGGCCCGACTCCACGATGGTGGTGGTCACCAGCACATCGAACTCGTGGTTGAGGAAATCCAGCATGATTTCCTCCAGCTCGTTGCCGCTCATGCGCCCGTGGGCCACGGCAATTCTGGCGTCGGGCACCAGGCGCTGGACCTCCAGGGCCACCTCGTGGATATCGTAAACCCGATTGTGCACCACGTAGACCTGGCCGTCTCTGGCCAGCTCCCGGGTGATGGCATCCTTGATGACCAGCGGGTTGTAGGCCATGACGTAGGTCTGCACCGGACGTCTGCCGGTGGGGGGCTCCTCGATGACGCTCATATCCCTGACGCCGGTCATGGACATGTGCAGAGTCCTTGGAATGGGGGTGGCGCTTAAGGTCAGCACGTCGATGTTCTCCTTCATCTGCTTGATCTTCTCCTTGGAGCGCACCCCAAAGCGCTGCTCCTCGTCGATGATCAAAAGCCCCAGATCCTTAAACTTGACGTCCTTGGACAAGATTCTGTGGGTGCCGATGATCATGTCCACCTTGCCGACCTGAAGCTCCCTGATGACCTTGCGCTGCTGGGAGGCCGTCCTGAAACGGCTTAAGACCTCCACCGTCACCGGGTATTTTCTGAAACGGTTGAGAACCGTGCTGTAGTGCTGCTGGGCCAGAATGGTGGTGGGCACCAGCATGGCCACCTGCTTGCCCTCCATGATGGCTTTGAAGGCCGCCCGGATGGCCACCTCGGTTTTGCCGTAGCCCACGTCGCCGCAGAGCAGCCTGTCCATGGGCACCTCCGACTCCATGTCCCCCTTGATCTCGTCGATACAGCGCAGCTGATCCTCGGTTTCCTCGTAGGCAAAATCATCCTCGAATTCCTGCTGCCAGGTGGTGTCGGGTCCGAAGGCGTAGCCCTTCATCTCCCGGCGCTTGGCGTAGAGGGCGATGAGCTCGTCGGCCATGTCCTCCACCGCCTTTTTTGCCCGGCTCTTGGTTTTTTGCCAGTCGGGGTTGCCCAGACGGTTGACCTTGGGCTTTTTGTCGCCGCCGGTACCGATGTAGACCTGAACCGAGTCCATCTGCTCGATGGGGATGTAAAGCCTGGCGTCGCCGTCGTACTCGATGACCATGAGATCCTTGGTGACCTCGCCGATCTCCATCTGCTCGATGCCCCGGTAGATGCCGATGCCGTGGGTATCGTGGACCACGTAGTCCCCCACGTGAAGCTCCGAAAAGGAATCGATTTTGCGTCCCTTGGGCCTGCGGCGCTTTCTGGGGGCGCGTTTTTCCTTGAAGATCTCCGAGGCATTGATGAAGGTGATTTTTTCATCCGCCAGCTCAAAGCCCTCGGACAGCTCGCCGATGAAAAAGCGGATGCCCGGCCCCTCCTGGACAAAGCTGAAAATCCCCTGGTCCGTCAGGTAGTTTTTGACGGTCTCCCGGGTGGTCTCGCTGCGGCAGCAGAAGCAGATTTCGTAGTCCAAAGTCAGCCGCCGGTTGATAAAATCTAAAAACAGGGGCAGTTCCCCGGCGAAGCTCTCCAGCTCCACGGCGTTCATGTCCAAGCTTAAACCCTTTTTAAAGCGGTTGCCAAAGAGGTTGGCCTTGACGGTAGGCAGCCTGTCGAAGCGATCCTCGAGGGCGCTCAGCCTGAAAAAGCGGTTCTTTTCCTCGGGGAGCACAAAGCCCTGCTGAATTAAGGTCTCGTAATCCGTCCAGGCCTTTTTGATAAAGATGTCGTAGGTCTCCTTGATGTGGGTGTACTCGTCCAGGATGACCGCCGCCTCGCCCATATAGTCCAGCAGACAGTCACAGTCCTCCAGCATGGCAAACAGGGCGCCGTCGTGCTCGGCCCCCTCCTGATCGAATTTTTCAAGAAGCTCCAGATACAAGGGATCTGCGCCGTACTTCTTGTGCAGCCTCGTCTTTAAATCCTCCCGCACCAAGGGCGGCAGCACAATCTCTGCGGCCGGGGCGATTTCCGCCGCCTCGAGGTTCTTCTGGGAGAGCTGGGAGGTGAGGTCGAAGGTTCTGATGGTGTCCACCTCGTCGTCGAAGAATTCAATTCTCACCGGAGCCTCGGAGGCGACGCTTAAAACGTCCAGAATCCCGCCCCGGAGGGCGAACTGACCCCGGGATTCCACCTGGTAGACCCGCTCGTAGCCCAGATTCACCAGCAGCTGAACCAAATCCTCGATGTCAAAGACATCGCCGACGCCGATGGTGAAAAACTTCTCCGCCATCTCCTCCCGGGGCAAAAGCTTTTTCGCCAGGGCGTCGACGGAGGTCACCACCAGACATTTCTCCCCGGAAAGCAGGGCCTTGATGACGGCAATTCTCTGCTGGGTGATTTCCTGACTGTGGGCGTCGGAAAAATAATCGTGGACCGATTCCAGGGGATAGTAGTACACCCCGTCGCCCAAAAGCTTTGTCAGCACCTCGGCCCGCCGCCGGGCCTCCTTGTCGGAGTAGGTCAAAAAAAGCACGCTGCGATCCAGGGCTTCCTTCAGCACAGGCCCAAGGAAATCCTTGAGACCCGTCTTGATGTTTGAGAGATTTACCCGCTCTCCCCGCTTGGCCGCCGCCGTCATCTCCACGATTTTTTGTCTGTTCTTCAAAGCTTCAAGCAGCTGTGTCACAATCGTCCTCCTTCCTGTCTTTTTTACACTACAAAAACGGGGAACTTGCGCTCCCCGGGTTGTTTGACTATGCTTCTGTGTTTTCTTCTTCAGACTTTTTTTGCTTCGTCTTTTTGCGGTTTAAGGCATTCATGGCCGCCTCGATGCCCTCGGTGACGAAAATATCCACGCCCCTGGCCGCCTGGATGACCGCCTCCCGCATAACCTCCGTGTCCTCCTCAGTAAATTTGCTGAGGACGTAGTGGGCCAGATCCCACTGGGGCGGCTTTTTCCCGATGCCGATGCGGATTCTGGGAAAGCCCTCGCTCTGGAGGTAGTAGAGAATGGAGCGCATGCCGTTGTGGGTGCCGGCGCTGCCCCGCTTTCTGATGCGGATGACGCCGGGATCCAAATCGATATCGTCGTAGATAACCAGGATATTGTCCAGGGGCACATCGTAGTAATCCGCCAGATCCGCCACACACTCGCCGCTGTTGTTCATGTAGGTCATGGGCTTAACCAGCATGACCTTCTCGCCATTCTCAAAGTAAAAGCCCGTCAGGCCCTTGTGCTCGTCCCGGGCTATCTGGACATTTTTCTGCCTGGCGATGTAATCGACGGCCTCGAAGCCGATGTTGTGCCGCGTCAGGGCGTATTCCCGTCCGGGATTGCCCAAGCCGATGATCAGATACATTTAGACGTATCTCTCCGAGAAGAGCTTGCTCAGGGAGCGGCCGAAGTGGACGTAGTCGATGGCGCGGCCGAAGAGGGTGCCGGTCTTTAAGACCTTGATCTTGTCGATGAGCTTTTCCGCCGGGATATCCAGGGTATCCAGGGTGATGAGCTCTTCCAAGGACGACTCTGCGATGCGCTTGATGGCGGGACCTGAGAAAACGCCGTGGGTACAGGCCGCACGGACGGATTTCGCCCCCAGCTTCATCAGGGCGTCGGCGCCGGTGGTGATGGTGCCGGCGGTGTCGATCATGTCGTCGATCAGGATACAGTTTTTGCCCTCGACATTACCGATGACGTTCATAACCTCGGTGACGTTGGGTCTGGGACGTTCCTTGTCGATGATGGCAAAGGGGCATTCCAGGGTTCTGGCCAGCTTTCTGGAACGCTTGACGCTGCCGGCATCGGGGGAGACGACCATCATATCCTCGATGTTCTGGTTCTTGTAGTACTCGGCAATGACGCCGCCGCCGGAGAGGTGATCCAGCGGGATGTCAAAAAAGCCCTGGATCTGATTGGAGTGGAGATCCATGGTGATGACCCGGTCGGCGCCGGCGGTGGTGATCAGGTTGGCCACCAGCTTGGCGGTGATTGGATCTCTGGATTTCGCCTTGCGGTCCTGACGGGCATAGCCGTAGTAGGGAATAACGGCGTTGATACGTCCCGCAGAGGCTCTGCGCATGGCATCGATGATGATCAGAAGCTCCATCAGGTTGTCGTTGCAGGGACTGCCTGTGGACTGAATGACGTAGACATCGGCGCCGCGGACTGATTCAAAAACGTTCAGTCCAATTTCGCCGTCACTGAAGTGAAGAATATCCGCATTGGTCAGCGGCACTTCCAGATAATCTGCAATGTCCTCGGCCAGCTTGCGGCTCGCATTGCCGGCAATTACTTTGATTCCACCAAATTTTCCATCCATTTTTCTTATACCTCATCCTTTTTTATATTATTTTTTTACTATTTTAACTTAAGTTAACGTGATGATCAAACCCGATTTCAATTTATTTTTTGAGCTGATCCATGGTCAGGGCATAGCCCTCCTTGTTGACCTGTCGGGCCCTGGCGATGGCCAGGCTGTCCTCGGGAACGTCCTGAGTGATGGTTGAGCCCGCCGCCACGTAGGAGCCCTCCTTGACGGTGACCGGAGATACCAGGTTGCTGTTGCAGCCGATGAAGCAATTGTCCTCCACCACGGTTTTAAACTTGTGGACGCCGTCGTAGTTGACAAAGACCGTGCCGCAGCCCAGATTGACGTTTCTGCCCACCTCGGCGTCGCCGATGTAGGTCAGGTGGGAGGCCTTGGCCCCGTCCTTCATGGTGGCGTTTTTCACCTCGACGAAATCGCCGACCTTGACGTTTTTGCCGATTTTGCTGTTGGGACGGAGGTAGGCGTAGGGGCCCACGTGGGTGCCGTCGTCCACGGTGCTCTCGAGGATTGTGGAGCTCTGGATATCCACGCCGTCGCCGATGGCTGAGTCGACGATCCTGGTGTTGTGGCCCACAATACAATTGTCACCGATTGTCACCTTGCCCTGGGTGATGACCCCCGGGTAGAGGACGGTGTCTCTGCCCACCACCGTGTCGGGGCTCAGGTAGGTGCTGTCGGGGTCGATGATGATGGCGCCCTTTTCCATGAGAGCCGTGTTGATGCGCTTTCGCATGATCTTTTCGATTTCAGCCAGCTGAACCTTGGAGTTGACCGCCGCGATATCCGTGATTTCCGGCGTGGGGTAGGAGCCCACCTTTTTGCCGGCGGCTCTTAAAATCTCGATGGTGTCTGTGAGGTAGTACTCCTTCTGGGCGTTGTCGGCCCGAAGGCTTTTTAAGGCCTCCCTGAGGGCAGCTGCGTCGAAACAGTACATGCCGGAGTTGATTTCCTTGATGGCGCGTTCTTCCTCGGTGGCGTCCTTATGTTCGACGATTTTGATTAAGGCGTCGCCTTCCTTGACGATGCGGCCGTAGCCCGTGGGATCCTCGAAGACGGCGGTGAGCACCGTGGCCGCAAAGCCGCCGGCCTCGTGGACGGCGATCATGCCCTCCAGGGTTTCCTTTCTGACCAGGGGGGCATCCCCCACCAGAACCAGAAGATTGCCCTCAAAATTTTCAAAGAAGGGCAGGGCCTGGATCACGGCGTGGCCGGTGCCCAGCTGCTCGGTCTGCTCCACAGCCACAACGCCCTCGGGCAGGGCCGCCCGGACCACGTCGGCCTTGTAGCCCACAATGACGCCCACATCGTCGATGCCCGCACCTCTGCTGGCGTCGATGACGTAATCCACCATGGCCTTGCCGCAGACCTCGTGGAGAACCTTGGGCTTTTCGGAGACCATTCTGGTGCCGTGGCCCGCCGCCAAAATCAATGTTTTTGTTGCTTTCATTCTGTTTTCTCCATATGTAAAATTCTAAATCGCAAAACACACCCTGCGCCGTCACCGCCTCGGGAGACCTTGGAGGGATGACGTTAAAAAAGGGAACGCTGTTCCCTTTTTTAATTGTATTTCATTGTGAATATTTCATGTGTAACAGGCTTTTTTTGCTGACGAAGGCTATGCTTCAGCTTCGTCCTCTTCAAAGTCGACTTCCAGATCAATTTCTCCGTCCTCAAAGGCATCCGCCTGTTCCTCCAGGGCCTTTTCATAGGCCTCAAGAACAACCGTCTGCATATCCTTTCTGGTGTTGGACGTAATTGGATGACAGATATCCTTGAACTCTCCGTCGGGTGTTTTTCTGCTGGGCATGGCGATGAAATAGCCGCTCTGCCCTTCAATAACTTTGATATCGTGAACCACAAATTCATCGTCGAAGGTTACCGATACGATTCCCCTCATTTTCCCCGTTGGATAAATTTTTCTCACTCTAACGTCTGTAATTGTCATATAAGCCTCCCCCTTTGCTTTGTTGATAGAATCACATATAAAATACCTTAGTAGTATAATATCATATTCAGGGGGAAATTAAAACAAAAAATCAAAGGATTCCTTCAACAGAACAGGTTTTTCCCTATTTTTCGTATAAAGAAATCTCCACGTATTCCCCGCTGTCATTTTTCGTATCCATCTGCATGGACAACAGCGGCAGATACTGAGTCACCAGCTTCTCCTCGGGGGCATCAGCCACAAAGATGACGCAGGGCCCTACCACCTCGGCGCCAACCTCCTCCATGAGATTCATCATCCCCTTGGCGGTGCCGCCGCCCTTCATGAAATCGTCGATGACCAGCACCTTCTTCCCCTCGAGGTCGATGCGCCGGCTCAAGTACATGGTGTTGATCTTGCTGCTGCTGCCTGACACGTAATTCATGCTGGTGGTGGCGCCCTCGGTGACCTTGTTTGTCCGGCGAATCACCGTCATGGGCACATTGAGCACCCGGGCGCTTTCCAGGGCCACGGAGATCCCCTTGGTCTCCGTGGTCACAACGTGCTGCACCCCCTGGCCAATGTACTTCCCGGCGATGATCTTTCCGAGGCGCTCTGCGTAGTAGGGGCTGGACAAAATATCGCTGTAGTACAGAAAGCCTCCCTGAATCTGACGCCTGGGATCCTTGAGCATCTCGGCGATTTCCAAAAGAATGGCCCTTTCCTCCGTCTCGGAGAGCACCGGCAGGTAGCGCACGCCGCCGGCGGCGCCGGGGACCGTTTCGATCCGGCCGGTTTTCATGGCTTCGAAGGTGTTTTTAACGATAGCCACATCTTCACAGACACTGGTCTTGGAGGCATCAAACAGCTGGCAAAAATAATTGTAGGTCATGACCTGGTTGGGATGATCTGTTAATATTTTTGTGATTGCGCAAATGCGCTCATTTTTTTTCATTGAAACCTCACTTAAAATCCGAACATTTTTAAATATATTCTACATTTTATTCATATTGCGCTAAAAGTGCAAGTCTTTTTCAAAATTCTTAATAAATTTCATGGAATGAAAAAGCTTTATCTTGATAATCGCCTATGGTATAATCTCTGTGAATCAAAATTCAATGAAGGAGAGCAAGCATTGAAAAATATATTGAGCGAAACCTACAACCGCCCTGTGAAAAAGATCTTTTTCATCGGCATCGGCGGCAGCAGTATGAGCGGCCTGGCCGGCATTGCCTTAGCCCAGGGCTTTAAAGTGGAAGGCTCCGACATGATCGAATCCTCCTACACTGATAAATTAAAAGCACAGAACGTCGTCATCCACATCGGTCACGACTACAACAATATTCCCGAGGACACCGATCTGGTCGTCTACTCCGCAGCCATCCACGAGGACAATCCCGACCGTGTCCGCGCCGCGGATCTGGGCATTCCCCAGGTCGAACGTTCGGATTATCTGGGGCTTTTGTCCAGAGCCTTCCCCAAGACCATCGGCGTCGCCGGCACCCACGGCAAGACCACGACCTCGTCCATGATCGCAGCCCTTTTGCACAACGCCAATTTTGACCCCAGCGTCAGCGTCGGCGGCAAGGTGCCGGAAATCGGCGGCAACGCCACCCTGGGCCACAGCGATTACTTCGTCATCGAATCCTGCGAGTACGTGGACTCCTTTTTGAAGACCACCCACTTCCTGGGGGTCATCACCAACATCGAGGAGGACCACCTGGACTATTTCACCGAGGGCCTGCCCCAAATCAAGGAATCCTTCCACAAATTCGGCATGATCCTGCCGCCGGAGGGCCTGATGATCGCCTGGGGGGATTCCCAGGATGTGCTGGACGTCGTCGAGGGCCTGCGCTGCTCCGTCATCACCTACGGCCTCAAGCCCGAAAACAACTGGGTGGCCAAGGATATCAGCTACGACAATGTGGGCAATCCCAGCTTTGACGTCTACCACGAGGGCGTGTTCTTCGGCCACTTCTCCCTGAGCATTCCCGGCCAGCACAACGTTTTAAACGCCCTGGCCTGCATTGCCTGCGGCGAATTTTTAGGCATCGAGGAGCCGGCCATCCAGAAGACCCTGCTGTCCTTCCACGGCGCCAAGCGCCGCTTTGAATTCCGGGGCGAGGTCAACGGCATCAACGTCTACGAGGACTACGCCCACCATCCCACAGAGCTCAAGGTGGTCATCGACGCCTGTCTCAACCACGCCCACAAAAAGCTCTGGGTTGTATTCCAGCCCCACACCTACTCCAGAACCTACTTCCTGTTCGACGAGTTTGTGGACGCCTTCAGCGGGGCCGACCAGATCATCCTCAACGATATCTACTCCGACCGCGAGGACAACCACTGGGATATCTACTCCGAGGATTTGGCCAAGCGCATCAAGGAAAAGCACCATATTCCCACGGTGGTCATGACCGAATTCGACACCATCGTCAAATTCCTGACCGACAACCTGGAGGCCGGCGACCTGGTGCTGGTGGCTGGCTCCCAGACCATCAACAAGGTGGCCTACGCCCTGGTGGACGCCTTAAAAGAAAAATACGACGCATAGCTAGAAAGAGGTTATCCCTTGGTTGAATATTCTATTTTTGCGGGTCTGGCGGCCCTGGTGGCCACCCTCGGCATCGCCGCAGTGCTTGTGGCCGTCGCAATTCCCGCAATTCTGTACTGCCTGTCCAGCTACGGACTCTACGTCATGGCCGTCAATAAAAAGGCCGACTATCCCTGGCTGGCCTGGATCCCCATCGTCAAGCTCTACCTTTTGGGGGAGATCA
The DNA here is from genome assembly GCA_030524435.1 of Eubacterium sp. Lineage (GTDB taxonomy): Bacteria > Bacillota > Clostridia > Eubacteriales > Eubacteriaceae > Eubacterium. The sequence goes on along the minus strand of JAUNGS010000008.1, from coordinate 40,198 downwards.
TCGACGAGCGGGTCTGCTTTGGTTCCCTGGCCCTTCCCTACGCCCAGGTGATTTTACCCATCGCCTCGGTCTTCGGCACCGTCATCGTGGCCATTCCCTTTGTCGGATGGGTCTGCTCCTTAGCCATCATGGTCTACAGCCTGGCCGCCTACTTCAGACTGTACAAGCTGTACGCGCCGGAATCCGCGGTGCTCTATCTGGTCCTCAGCATCATCCTTCCCTTTATGCTGTCGATCTTTCCCTTTGCCATCAGGAACCGTCAGCCCGTGGAATACTATCTTTAAAAGCACACCGCCGAGAGCTGGAAGCCCTTTTGTCTTCCAGCTCTTATTTTGATAGCGCCTTAAGACCTGGCGGGTGCATTGCATTTCTTTTGAAAATGCTTTACAATTAATTTAATTATACAAAGGGGGTTTATTATGGATTATTATTACTACAGCGATCCGCCCTACGGCTACAGCCCTGGCTACAGCTCAAGCGCGGATGCCTTTAAAGAAATTTTGCTAATCCTGTTCTCTGTTCTATTCGCTTTTCTGATCGTCCTCCTGATCTGGAGTATCGTCAGCTATATTCTCACCGGCGTCAGCCTGTACAAAATGGCCAAGGACCGCAATTTTAAATACGCCTGGCTGGCCTGGATTCCCCTGGCAAGCGGCTACCTCCTGGGCGCTCTCATCAACGACAAGGTAAAAATTGGCGCCTTAAAAATCCCCCACGCCGCCATTTGCCTCCCCCTGATACTAACCGTCACCGTGATTCTGGCCGAGCTTTTAGACATGCTCCCTGCCGTGGGCGGGCTGCTGGCCGTTCTGCTCTGCGCTGCCTCTGCCATCTACATCTACGCCGCCTACTTCAGACTTTACAAAATCTACAATCCTAAAAAAGCGGTGCTCTTCACGGTGCTGAGCATCATCCTTCCGTTTTTGGCTCCCTTTTTTCTTTTTTCACTGAGAAATAAGGCGCCAGATTTTACGGCCATCGACCCCCTGGAGGATGACCCTGTCAATCCCCGCTCCATCCTGTCCCTCGGCTTTGGCATTCTCGGCATCGTCACGGCCTGCCTCCAATCCCAGCTGTCGTTTTTGGCCGTTGCCTACAACCCGCTTTTTCTGGGGGCTGCGGCCCTTCTCTTCGGCATCCTTGCCCTCAGGGAGCAGCGGGCCCAGGGCAAATCCCTGACCCTCCCGGTGGCGGGCATCGTCCTCGGCGGCTTCAACATTTTGCTGGCGCTGCTCCTGCCGGTGATGGGTCTGGCCTTGAGCTTCGGTGATATTCTAAACAGTCCCGACAGCCTCCAGAATTATCTGCCCTACAACGACACGTCCCCCTACCCTTTTATCTGACATGGAGGTAAGCTATGAACAATACTAATGAATACGGCTTGGTTTTAAGCGGCGGCGGCACCAAGGGCGCCTTTGAAATGGGGGTCTGGGAGGCCCTTCGGGAGATGAATATCTCCACCCCCTGCGTCATCGGCACCTCCATCGGCGCCATCAACACCGCGGTTATCGCCCAAAACGATTTTGACGCAGCCCTGGACTTCTGGTCCAACCTGACCATCAACCAGGTACTAAAGCTCAACACCGAGATGACCAACCGCTACGTGGAAAAATGGTCTAAGATGAGCTTCGACTTTTTCAGAATCTCCTTTTTCAACGACCTTTTCCGGGGCGGCCTGGACATCTCCCCCCTGAGGGAGAATCTCTCAAGGCTGATCTCCGAGGAAAAAATCAGAAAATCCCCCATCCGCCTGGGGCTGGTGACGGTGCGCCTCAACACCCTGTCGCCGGTCCAGCTGATGATCGAGGATATCCCCGAGGGCAAGCTCTTGGACTACCTGCTGGCCAGCGCGGCTCTGCCCATCTTCCAGAGACAGGAAATCGACGGCAGTACCTACTTAGACGGCGGCTTCTACGACAACGTCCCCATCAATTTTATGGCGGAGAAGGGCTACAAAAACATCATCGTCGTGGACTTCCCCGCCCTGGGCTTCAAGCAGCAGGTAAAGCGGAAGGATCTCAAGCTGACCCACATCAACAATTCCGAGTACCTGGGCATGACCCTGGAATTCGATCAGTCCACCATCGTCAACAACATTGAGATGGGCTATCTGGACACCCTAAAAACCTTCGGCGTCGTCTCCGGCAAGCATTACTACTTCGACCTCTCCCAGAGGCATCAGTTTTACGATCGCCTGGAGGCCTGCATCGGCACGCCCCTGGAGGACACCACCTCCAGAGAAAAGGTGGCGCAGCTTCTGTCTCTGTCCCCCACGGTGGACAAGCCCACCATCCTCACGGCCATTCAAAACCTTGTCAGAAGCACCAACTACCCCGAGGATGAGCCCCTGCTCCTAACCCTGATGGAAATCACCGGCAAGGCCCTGGGGGTTAAGCGCATGGAAAAATACACCCGGGATCAGTTCTTCCCGGCTATCTTAAACGCCTTGAATCAGCTTACCCAGACCCACCTGGAGCTGATCAAAAACGACACCACCGTCCAGCAGGTCTTTAAAGAGAGCAAATCCCTCTACAAGCCCGCCACGATTTTGGACTTCATCACCTTCTACGTCCTTTTCATCGGCGCCAGAAAGGACATGCCCCTGCCGAGACTCCAGGCCATGCTCAGAAAGATGACGCCGGAGTTCACCCTGGCCATTGTCTTTTTGATCTATCTCCACCAGGCCATCAAGGAAAAATAGCCGCAAACGAAAAAAGCACCGGACAGCCGCCCTTTAAAAAGGGCTAAGCTGTCCGGTGCTTTTTTCGTTTTCTAGCGCTGATCCCCGGTGATGATGAAAATGGGGTTGGCCGCCTTGAGCATGGTCAGGCCCCCCACAAATTCTCCGCGGCTGACCCCCACCTGAATGAGCTCCACATTTTCAAAATATTTTTTCATAAGCTCTGTGGCCTTAGAAGCGTTTTCCAGGGTCACAAAGTTGGCGATGACCCGTCCGCCGGGCTTCACCCTGGCCTTACACCATTTGAAGATCTCCTCCATGGCGCCGCCGGTGCCGCCTAAAATGACCCGGTCCACAGACTCTGGGATCTCCTCCAGGGCCTGGGGGGCCTTGCCGGCGATGAGCTTCACATTATCCGCCCCGAACTTTTCGGCGTTTTCAGCCACCAGCGCCAAAGCGGCCTCCTTGGCCTCCACCGCGTAAACCCGGCCTGCCCTGGCGGCATAGGCCGCCTCCATGGTCAGACCGCCGGTGCCGGCGCCGACGTCCACCACCACGTCAGTCTTTTGGATGTCCAGAAGGCTGATGGTCAGAATTCTGATCTCGCGCTTCGTCATGGGCGCCTTGCCCCGGATATATTCCTCGTCTCTGTAGCCTGCAATTCTACTCATCGGCAATCACCACCACGGCCATGCCCTCCTCCTGGAAGGTCAGGGCCTCCTCGACGCTCAGACGGGTGATCCCCTCGTTTTCGTAGGAGAGATCCTCGCCGACGTAGATCCACTTGTCGGTGCAGCCATTGTCCTTGAGCACCGATGCGATGTAGGCCGTATTGTGCTCCTGGTCCGTCAGAATGCCGACGGCTTTGCTTACGGCAACCCTGGACATGATGTCCTGATCTCTGCCGTGGAGACTCATGAAGGCGGCGTCCTGCCAGCTCATGCCCATCATGGCAAACATGTACTGAAGGGAGGATATGCCGGGAATCACCCGCATGTTTTCTCTGGGGATCATCTTTTCTAAATAGCTCAAAAGACTGTAGAAGCCCGTATCCCCCGAAACCACCACGGCGGTTCTCGTATTCAGGTAGACGGCCTTGACCTGCTGAACCAGCATGGACAGCGGCACGCCATTTCCAATAATCAACAGCTCCTTGCCCTCGGTGTCAAAGCTCTCCAAATGTCTCTCGCCGCAGAGGATGACCTCCGCCGCCTCGATGGCCTTTTTCGCCGCTGGCAGGATGTAGTCCGGATGTCCCGGACCTAATCCAACAACACTTAATGGATACATAGTTCCTCCATCATCTCCTTTGCCTTTGCACTTTCCCCTAAATGGCCCTGGGCCTTAGAGAAAATGATAACCTCAATATCTATATTATTATACACCTTTCCCTGGCAGCGTGCCTTAACCGCTTTGGCCAGATGATCAAAATAACCGGGAATATTTGCCTCAAGCAAATATTCCGCCGCCTCGTCCGTCGTGGTGCTGGCCATGATTTTCTGAACCAGCGCCTGGCTGCCCCCCAAAAGGGCTGCGTTGGCCGCAAGGATTTCCATGCGGCCGTCGGCCACGGCGCTGTGGGTGTTAAACAGCCCGCCGGCCACCTTGACCAGCTTGCCCAGATGACCGACAAACAAAATTTTCTTAAAGCCCAGGCGCTCCGCCTCCTCCAGCATGAAGCCGATGAAGTTGCTGGTCTTCACCAAAAGATCGAGATTCAGCCCCAGGGCTTCGGCGTAATCCTTGCCGTAATTGCCCGGCACAAACAAGGCCCTGTCCTCACCCCGGGCCCTGAGCATGGACAGCTCCAGCCGCATGGATTCCTTCAGGGCCTCCTCGCTCATGGGCTCCACGATGCCCGAGGTGCCCGCCACCGACAGACCGCCGAGGATGCCCAGCTTGGGGTTGAAGGTCCGCTTGGCCAGCTCCACCCCCTCGGGAATGGAGATCTCAACCTCGTAGCCCCCGGTGACGCCGTATTCCTTTTTAACCTTGTCCATTTCCCGGGCAATCATCTCCCGGGGCACCGGGTTGATGGCCGGCTCTCCCACGGGCAGGCTCAGGCCCTTGAGGGTCACGGTGCCGACGCCGACGCCGCCCTTAAAGACAAGGGGCTTGTCCGACGGGCGCACCGTGGCAAAAATTTTGATGCCGTCGGTGATATCGGGATCATCTCCGGCATCCTTGACCACGGCGCAGGAGGCCTCGGCTGCGCTGTAGTGCGCGTCACAGACCTCCAGGGTCAGGGGCCAGCCCTTGGGGGTGTCGATGTCCACCTGAGTCACCTGCCGCTGTCCCAAAAGCATGGTCAAAGCCGCCTTGGCCGCAGCGGCGGCGCAGGAGCCCGTGGTGTAGCCATAGCGCAGCCGCTTGCCGCCCTTCTCGATGTATCTGTCCAGCATGGAAGGCCCCCTAAAGCTTAATGTCGTAATCTTTTTTAATCAGCAGGGTTGAGAGATAGGGAATCTTGCCCTTGAGCACCTCGATATCCCGGACGATGCTCTGGCTCTCCATGCCGATGTTGGAGACCAGCACAAAGGAGTGCTCCAGCCCCCGGGCCTCAAGCTCTTCGGCCAGAACCGCATTGTTGGCGGAGACCTTCATGATGACGATATTCTTGTGGGCATCCAAAATCTGACGAATCTCCTCCAGGGGCTGGGTCATGGCCACGATGCCCAGGGATTCCTCACCCTGGGTTAAGGGCACGTTGATCTGGGCTGCCAGATTGCAGAAGGAGGGAATCCCCGACAGGGTGATCACCTCGATGCCCCGGTCCAATAAAAATTCCATGACGTAGGAGTAGGTGCTGAAGACCATGGGGTCTCCCAGGGTTAAAAAGACGACGCTCTTGCCCTGATTTAAAAGCACCTCGATCTCGTCGGCGTTTTGCTTCCACTGCTTTTCCAGGGTTTCTCGCTCCTTGGACAAGGAGATCATGGGAAAGGACATCTCCACCACCTGGGTTTGGGGGGCGATATGGCTCTCCACAATTTTGTAGGCAATGCTGGGCTTGCCCATTTTCTTGGTCGGCGTGATGATCACGTCGGCCTCCTGTAAAATTCTGTAGGCCTTGACCGTCAGCAGGTCCGGGTCTCCCGGGCCCACGCCTAATCCGTAAAAGGTCCCCTTCATTGCACTTACCATTCCCTTCCTAATTTGTACAGCATGGCGTTGAGGATGGCCGCCACCACCGGACTGCCGCCCTTTCTGCCGTTGATTCTGATGTAGGGCACGCCCAGGGCGTCCAGCTCATCCAGGGCTGCCTTGGATTCCGCCGCACCCACAAAGCCGATGGGGGCGCCGACGATGAGCTCGGGCTTGGCCTTGCCCGCCTTGATGAATTCGATGAGCCTGTACAGGGCGGTGGGGGCGTTGCCCACGGCAAAAATGCCCACGCTCTCGTCCTCCAGGGCCTTTTCCATGCCCACGGTGGAGCGGGTAACCCCCCGCTCCTTGGCGGCCTTGACAACATCGTCGTCGTGGACGTAGTTGACAATTTCAATTCCGTGGCTCTGGAGGGCCTTTCTGTTGACGGCCACCCGGATCATACTGGTGTCGGCGTAGATTTTTTTGCCGTCCTGGAGGGCCTTGAGGCCGCTTTCCAGCGCGTTATTTTTGAATTCGATGAGGTCGGCGTACTCAAAGTCTGCGGTGGTGTGGATCACGCGCTTGACGATGTCTGCAATCTCCGGAGCAAAGACCTTGTCCCCCAGCTCCTCGGTGATAATTTCAAAACTTCTCTCTTCAATTTTCCTTGGATTGTTAATATAGCTCATAATTCGTCCTTTCCTTCGGAATTCTATAAAATTCCTATAATTTCGGCGCGCCAAAGCCTGGCGGCCTTGTATCTATAGCTAAAGGGCTGTGTCCGACACCTCAACCCGGAGGCCTCCGGGAATGATGCTCTTTAAAAACAAGGCGTCGTAATCGCCCTTGGGTATGCGATTTAAAAATGACTGCATGAAGGCCGTGTAGTCGAAGCTGTCCTCGGAGTAGATCACCCCCACCACCGTGCCGCTGTGGCCGGTGATCACGCCGTGGCCGCCGTGGGCCCCTGCCAGTGCTATCAAAGTCTCCAAATGCGGCTTGTACAGAATTTTCTGGTTCAGCCTGGCGCTTTGGGTGCAGGCCTGGCCCACGAGGTCCAGAGATCCCATCTCAACCCCGGCCTTAAACTGCGCCACCACCTCCATGAAATCTGCCTTCTCCCGGCTGGTGTAGCCGTCCTGCTGTCTGTGGAAGTTGACGGTGTTGACTGTCCCCTTGAATTCCACGATGAGAATCGAGGCCTCGAGGCTTCTGTTAAAGCCCATGATCACCTCGCCGTCCACGTGGTTAAAAAGGTTGAGGTCCTCGAACATGATATTGTCCGTGGGCTCGATGCGAATACAGAAATCGGCGATGGTCTGATCGTCCATGCCCAGATCGTAGTAGGCGCTCAGGGCCTTGGCCATGCCGGCGATGTCCGCCGTGCTGCTGGCCATCCCCTTTTCCACAGGAATCTCCGAGGTCAGGCCGATATCGATGTGGTGCTTCTCGCTTCTGGGAAGGCCGTAGGCCTCAAAGATCAGCTCCAGCATCCGCACAGCCTTGTAGTCCAGCATTCTGACCGCCGGCCCCTCGCAGATCTGAACGGTGGAATAGAGATCCACCGGGCAGGAGACGAGGCAGGGCTGCTCTCTGTAAATCCCCTGGATAAATTCGCCGCAGGATCCCGGCGCCAGCACCCTTACCCGGCGCATGGCCGCTCCTTCGCCCGCCGGGCCACCTCCAGGAGTGTAAACAAAAACTCAGGATTGCTGTAAAAGTGGATGTGGGGATAGCCCGCCAGGGTACGGCTTTGGGTGTAGCCGCAGCGCCAGCTGCCCCTGCCCTTGGTGATGGCGTAGCAGGTTTTAATCTCTGGGTTCGCTTCCACCAGGCTGTGGTGAAACTCGTGGGCCCGAATCGGTATTTGCTTCCCATCGATGTCCGCCAAAACCTCCACGTAGCCGAAGCGCTGGAGGCGCTTGGTCATCTGGGTAACCGCGTCGAAAAAGCCTGCGGCCTCGGTCTGCGCCCCGTCCAGCATTTCCATGGACCGGGTCAGATACATCAGGCCGCCGCACTCGGCAAAGCAGGGCAGCCCTGCCGCCAACGCTTCTTTCACCGAATTTCTAAAGGCTGCGTTGGCCGCCAGCTCTGCGCCAAAGACCTCGGGAAAGCCGCCGCCGATGTAAAGGCCGTCGATATTCCCAGGCAGCGCCGTGTCTGCCAGGGGGCTGACGGGTATCAGCTTAACCCCCAGCTTTCTCAGGGCGTTGAAATTGTCCTCGTAGTAAAAGCTAAAGGCCTTGTCTCTGGCATAGGCGATGGTCAGATCACTGTACTCCCCGGCTCTGGCCTCAAAGGGATCCGGGTCCAGGGCCGGTATTTCTGCTTTTTTAGAAAGGTCGAGGATTTTATCGAGGTCGATGTGGGCCTCGGCCAGCTCGGCGGCCTTGGCCACCTGCGCCTTTAATCCCTCCAGCTCCTCCACCGGAATCAGCCCCAGGTGGCGGCTGTTTACGACGATGTCGGGGCAATTGGGAAAATAGCCGACGCAGGGCACCCCTGCCCAGGTCTCGATCATCTCCTTCAGCAGCTTGTAGTGGGATTCTGAGGAAATTTTGTTGATGATCACCCCGGCGATGGTCACCTCGGGGTCGAAGTCCACGTAGCCCTTGACCATGGCCGCTGCGCTCTTGGACATCCCCCGGCCGTCGATGATCAAAAACACCGGCACCCCCAGGGTCTTGGCCAGATAGGCGGAGCTGCCCACGTCAGACTGGACGCCGTGGCCGTCGTAGAGCCCCATGACACCCTCCGCAATCCCCACAGAATTTTCTTGGAGCTTGGCGTAGAACAGACGGCGCACCGTCGGCTCATCCAGCATCCAGGTGTCCAGGTTGGTGGATTTTCTGCCCGTCACAAAGCTGTGGAACATGGGGTCGATGTAATCGGGCCCCGTCTTGAAGGGCACCACCGCCATATGCCTTGCACAGAGGGCGGCCATGATGCCCATGGTCACCGTGGTTTTTCCCACATTGCTGCTGACCCCCGCCAGCATAAAAGTATTCATCCTTCCCTCTCCTTTCCAATGTCACCAAGGGCCTCTAAAAATTGCTCGTAATCGTCGATAAAGACAATATCCTTCACAGCCTCGATGGCCCTGAGGCGCTTTGTCAGCGCCCCCTGGGTAAAGTCGTTTTTCAAGCCGCTTTTATGAAAGAAAATGCTTCCGGGCACTGTCTCCAGCCCCTCCAGATTTCTGAGATTGGCCAATCCAAAGGGCACCTCCGCCACCAGCACCACGTCGGCCTGGGCCATGAGCTTCAGATTTTCCGCCTGTTTTTGTTCTGAAATTTCTGTGAAGGGCGGCGCCGTTATCATCTCAAGGCCCAGGGCCCGGGCCACCAGCCAGTCGTCGCTGCCCTCGTTTAGAACCCCGGCGGTGATTTCGTGGCCCAGGTCATCCAAAGCTTCCAGAATCTGGGCCGCGCCGCCGCCCCCGCCGATGACGTGAATGCTCAAAGGCACCTCGCTTTCCCCGGGCTTTAAAACCCTGATGGGGACGATCTCCGGCTTGCCGAACATGGGATTTTCCCTGACCACCATCTTCATCTGGTAGATATGGGCCAGGTTTTCCTCCACCACCACCTCCGAGGGCCTGCCGTCGGCCAGCACCCGGCCGCCCTGCATCATAATCAGCCGTCCGCAGTAGCGGGAGGCCAGGTTGACGTCGTGGAGCACTGCCACCACCGTGACGCCCCTATCCCTGTTGAGGTGCTCGATGAGCTCCATGACCTCGATCTGATGGTGCAGATCCAGGGCCGAAGTGGGCTCGTCCAACAGAATGATATCCGGCTCCTGGGCAATGGCCCGGGCGATGATCACCCGCTGCTTTTCGCCGCCGCTGAGTTCATTAAAGAGTCTTCCCTTAAAGCCCAGGGTTCCGGTGAGGCGCATGGCCGCCTCGACGATGGCGTAATCCCTGCTGCTCTCCCGATCGCGGTAGCTGAGGTAGGGATTTCTGCCCATGAGGACGATCTCCTCCACGAGAAAATCATAGTCGATGGCAAAGCTCTGGGGCACCACCGCCACCATCCGGGCCCGCTCCCGCTGCTTAAGCCCTGCGTTGTCCTGGCCCTCAATGGATATTCTGCCGGAGGCCACGGGCAAAAGCCCCGACAGACATTTGAGGAGGGTGGATTTTCCCGTGCCGTTGGCGCCGATGAGCCCCACGAACTCGCCCCGGGCAATTTCGGCGGAAAAGCCCTTAAGGATCTCTCTGTCGCCGTAGCCCGCCCGAACATTTTCAAATTTTAAAATCGTCTCTGACATTTTAGGCCCCTCCCTTTCTGGCCTTCTTCAGCAGATAGACGAAGAAGGGCCCGCCGAAGGCCGCCGTGATGATCCCCACGGGAATCTCCATGGGGGACAGGGTTCTGGCCAGGGTGTCGCAGATAATCAGGAAGGTGCCCCCAAAGACCAGCGACAGGGGCACCAGCCGCCTGTGCTTGGGCCCGGTAAACAGCCGCACCACATGGGGAACCACCAGACCCACGAAGCCGATGATGCCCGTCACCGACACCACCGCCGCCGTGATGATGGAGGAGGAGATCAGAACCTTCCGCTTCAGCCGCTCCGTATCCACCCCCAGCTGCACCGCCGTATCCTCACCCAGAAGCATGATGTCCAGCTCCCGCACCGAGGTCATCAGAATAAAAATGCCCAGAATCACGTAGGGCAGCACGATGGCCACCTGACTCCAGCCCTTGCCGTTGAGGCTGCCCATGGTCCAGAACATGACCTGATTCATGCTGTCCACGTTGAAGATCATCAACAGAGACATGAAGGCGCTGAAGGACTGGCTGACGGCGATCCCGCTGAGCAGCAGAGTGGCCACCGGCACCCGCCTGCCCACCCGAGAGATGGTGTAGACCAGAAAGATGGCGGCAAAGGCGCCGACAAAGGCCAAAAGCGCCGTGGCGTTGAGTCCCAGCACCGAGCCGCCCAAATTAAAGATAATGCCCACGGAGGCCCCCAGGGCCGCCCCGGAGGATACCCCCAGGATATAGGGATCTGCCATGGGATTTTTAAAGATCCCCTGGTAGGCCGCCCCGCAGACCGCCAGGGCGCCGCCGGTTAAAAAGCCCAGAATCACCCGGGGCAGCCGGACGTTCCAGATAATGGCTGCACTGCCGCCGGAGATGCCCTCCATATTGACGGGCAGATGCAAAAGCTCGTGTAAAAGAATTCGGTTGGCATCTCCCAGGGGGATGGCCGTAATGCCCAAAATGGTACAGATATAGATCAAAACCAGGCATCCCAGCACCGCCAGGGGGATGCGGTATCGCTTTAATTTCATTGTCATTTCCTCAGCTATTTTTATTGGGACAGCGCCCTTTAAGTCCAACGAAAAAAGGCAGCACCGCCGCATCGCAGGAACTGCCCTTCTCCCATTTTTTAAAATAATTCCGGATAGACATCCTTGGCCAGAAGCTCCAGACCGTCGACGATCCTCGGACCTGGACGCTGGATAATGTCGCTGTCCTCAGAGAGCATCTCGTAGTAGTAGATCTGGTCGTTCTTGATGGCATTGATCTGATCGAAGCCCGGAACCTTTTTAATATCCTCCGGCGTCGTGTAGAAAGAGATGTACACGTCCGGGTTGGCCGCAATGATCTGCTCAACGCTCAGCTGAGGCCAGTCCATGCCGGTATCCGCCGCAATGTTATTGGCGTTGATATCTCTGAGCATCGTCCCCAAAAGGGAGGTGGCGCCAGAGCTGTAATAGCCGCCAATGTCGATGAATACAGACTTCTGGGTCTCTGCCTCAAGGCATTTTTTCGTAATCGACACGTATTTTTCTTCCATTGTGTCGACGATGTCCGCCGCCTTGTCGTTGGCGTTGACCACCTGACCCACGGTGAGGATTTCACTCTGTACCCCGCCGATATCCGTGGCTTTAAACACCATGACCTTGGCGCCGGCGGCCTCCAGCTGCGAACGCACATTGTCGTCAATGAAATCCGTGGCCAGCACGAGATCCGGCGACAGGGATAAAATCTTCTCTACATTGGGAGCATTGTAATCACCAATGCTTTCTACCTTTGAGGCTTCCTCGGGATAATTACAATAGTCAGTTCTTCCCACAACCTTGTCCGAGACCTCCAGGGCAAATAAAATCTCTGTGTTGGCCGGTGACAGGGATACCACCCGCTGGGGCTCGGCATCAAAGGTCACATCCTGATCCAAATCGTCGACAACGGTCATGGGATAACTGCTCTCACCAGTCGTCACCGCAGCTGCTCCGCTGTCCCCGCCGCCTCTTTGACAGCCGGCGGCGGTAAACACCAGAACCATACCCAGGATCAGCGCCGCCAAAACAGCCTTGAATTCTTTTTTCATTACACTACACCCTCCTCATAAAATATAATCTTCAGCGCCATCTCCCCTAACCGGGGCCTCGGCGCTTCAAATTGAACAAAATGCAATCGCTTAAACCAGCATTAAATATAAAACGGTCTCACAGAGAGACCGGATTTTCTTTGTTCAAATACAACCCTCTGCCTCCCTCCGAAGCGATTATATGCGTTTTGTTTAAGTCTCCTGACTCTTGCTTCCTTCGCCATTCTCCCTTCCCATCGGCTGTCCGACAGTGGTTATTTAGAATTTTGTCTGCAATCACAGTAGCGGGGGCTGTAGCGGATTTTAACCGCTTTCCTCGAACAAAATCGTTCCTATGAAATTGTCTTGTTTAGTTTACCACAAATCCCCCTTTTCCGCAATGAAAATCCCGGGAAATTTTTATATTCAAAGGGACTGCTGATACAACAAAAAAGGCCTGCCCAAAAGCCTGGCAGCAGCTTCGGGCAGACCAATCCTTTTTACAGTCCTTTGCCCTCTAAATTTCAATGGCCTCCGCCGCCCCAAGCCAGAGCCTGGCCTGGGCGTCCGAGGGCATCCGCCAATCTCCCCGGGGGGACAGGGACACCGAGCCCACCTTGGGGCCGTCGGGCATACAGGAGCGCTTGAACTGCTGGCTGAAAAAGCGCCTGTAAAAGTTTTTAAGCCACTTTAGAATCACCGCGTCGTCGTAGACCCCGGCGAAGGCCTTCTGGGCCAGGAAAAAGATTTTCTCAGGGCCAAAGCCGTTTCTTAAAACGTGGAAAATAAAGAAGTCGTGGAGCTCATAGGGCCCCACCAAATCCTCGGTTTTCTGGGCGATCTTCCCCGAGGCGTCCGGCGGCAGAAGCTCCGGCGACACCGGGGTGTCCAGCACATCGTACAGAATTTTTGAAACCTCGCCGCCGTCCTCCTGGGCCACATAGCGCACCAGATCCCGCACCAAAGTTTTGGGCACCCCGGCGTTGACGCCGTACATGGACATCTGATCGCCATTGTAGGTGGCCCAGCCCAAGGCCAGCTCCGAGAGGTCGCCGGTGCCGATGACGATGCCCCCCACCTCGTTGGACAGATCCATGAGAATCTGGGTTCGTTCTCTGGCCTGGGCGTTTTCGTAGGTGACATCCTTGACCTCGGGATCGTGGCCGATGTCCGCAAAATGGGCCCTGACCGCCTCTCCGATGCCAACCTCATGGAAGGTGGCGCCCACGGCCTTGATGAGACTAACCGCATTGTCGTAGGTTCTGTCGGTGGTGCCAAAGCCCGGCATGGTGACGGCGTGGATTTTGCTGCGGTCGATGCCGAAACGGTCGCAGACCCTAAGGCAGACCAGAAGGGCCAGGGTTGAATCCAAGCCGCCGGAGATGCCCACCACCATGGCTGCACCGCCGATGTGGGTAATGCGGGTTCCCAAAGCCAGGGTCTGGATATCTAAAATTTCCCGGCAGCGGTCATTGCACTGATCTGTATCGCCCGGCACAAAGGGGTGGGGATCCACAAAGCGCTCAAGACCTGTGCTGTCCGCCGATTCAAAGACGATCTCCCGGATTTTGATGCCCTGGGCGCCATCGCCAAAGGAGGTCTGCCGACAGCGGTCGTGAACCAGGGCCTCCAGGTCGATGTCCGCCGCCGCCAGCTTGCCCTCAGGCACCATAGAGGCCGTTCTGGCCAACAAAAGCCCCTTCTCGTAGATCATGGCGTCGCCGCCGAAGACCAAATCGGTGGTGGACTCCCCGAAGCCGCTGGAGCAGTAGAGGTAGGCCGCGTTGAGCCTGGCGGACTGCTGGGCCACCAGGGCGTCCCGGTAGGCCGCCTTGCCGATGACCTCATTGCTGGCCGAGGGATTTAAAATCACCGTGGCCCCGGCCAGGGCCAAAGCGCTGCTGGGGGGAATGGGGGCCCAGAGATCCTCACAGATCTCGATGCCGATTTTGGCCTCGGGCCAGCCCTCCAGGGCAAAGATCAAATCCGCCCCCATCAGCGCCACCTCGCCGAAAAAGTCGGTGCGGTCCGCCTGTAAATCAAGCGCCGAGTGAAACCAGCGCTTTTCATAAAATTCCTGGCTGTTGGGCAGGTAGGTCTTGGGAACGATCCCCAGAATTTCCCCGTCGCTCAGGGCCACGGCACAATTGTACAGGCTGCCCCCAGCCCGCACCGGCGAGCCGACGACCACAAGAAGCTTTTTGCCCACAGACCAGTCCGCGATTTTTCTGACGGCCGCCGCCGCCCCCGCCAAAAGGGTGCTCTGGAAAAAAAGATCGCCGCAGGTGTAGCCCGTCACCGAGAGCTCTGGAAACAAAACCACCGCCGCCTCCTTGGCCAAAGCCGCCTCGCAGGCTGCGATGATTTCATCCGCATTGTAGCTGCAGTCTCCGACCTTCACCGGGGGCACCGCACAGACCGCCCGCAAATATCCGAATTTTTTCATTGCCTCAATTCCTTCCACTGGATTAAAATTTTTTAGATTTTTTCGATGTCGATAAAAAGCCCCAACTAGATATTGAAGCTTCGTTTTTTCATTATACCCTTCTTTTAAATTATACACAAGGGGCCGATTTTCACGCCGCATTTTCCACAGGCTGTGCAAAAAATACCCCCGGATTTATTCACAGACGCCCCGGGCCGATTCCTCGCTTTTTTCCGTTCTTTTTAAGGTTTTATCCAATGTTATCAACATTGTCCACACCCTTTCTGTGAGTTATCCACTTTTTCACGCCCTTTATCCATAATTTTATGCACAATTATAAACTTATCCACATTTTTTATCCGCCTATATCTTGTGTCAATCCCCAATTTTCCCCAACGTCGCTGTAATGTTTTACAAAATCTCAGGGGCTTATCCACAATTCTCCACAAAAAATCTGGATAAAAAAAGAAGCAGGCGTTTATCCTGCCTCTTGAAGCCTGATTAGTCATTGTGATTCTTCAGCGCCGCCGCCACAAAGCTTGAAAACAGCGGGTGGGCCTTGTTGGGTCTGGACTTAAATTCCGGGTGGGCCTGGGTGGCCATGAAGAAGGGATGATCCGGAAGCTCAACCATTTCCACCAGCACGCCGTCCGGCGACATGCCCGAGAACACCAGTCCCTTGTCCTCCAAAACCGGGATGAATTCGTCGTTGACCTCGTAGCGGTGACGGTGGCGTTCCTCGACCTCGGTTTTCTTGCCGTAGGCCAGGTAAGCCTTGGAGCCTTCCTTTAATACACAGGGATAGGCCCCCAGACGCATGGTGCCCCCCATGTTCTGGATTTTCTTCTGTTCCTCCATGAGGTTGATCACCGGGTAGGGGGTTTCGGGATTCAATTCGATGCTGTCGGCGCCCTCCAGCCCCGCCACATTTCTGGCAAACTCGATGACCGTCAGCTGCAGGCCCAGGCAGAGGCCTAAAAACGGGATTTTGTTTTCCCTGGCGTAGCGGATGGCCTCGATCTTCCCCTCGATGCCGCGGTTGCCGAAGCCCCCGGGGACGATGATCCCGTCCACATCCTTCATAATCCGGGCGATGTTCTGGTCGTTGAGGTCCTCGGAGTGGACCCATTTGATATTCACCTGGGTGTCGTTGGCGATGCCGCCGTGGCGCAGGGCCTCAGCCACCGACAGGTAGGCGTCGTGGAGCTCCACGTATTTCCCCACCAGGGCGATGGTCACCCGGTTTTCCAGGTTTTTGGCCTTGGCCACCAGAGCCTTCCACTCTTCTAATTCCGGCGCTTTTTTGGTGAGCTTCAGCTTGTCGCAGACCAGCCTGGCCAGACCTTCCTTTTCCAGCATCAGGGGCACCTCGTAGAGCTCCGGCGCGTCGAGGTTGGTGATGACGTCCTCCTCGTCCACGTTGCAGAACAGGCTGATCTTGGCCTTGAGGCCTTCTTCTACCTCTTTTTCGGAACGCAGCACAATGATGTCCGGCTGGATGCCGATGCTCCTGAGCTCCTTGACGGAGTGCTGGGTGGGCTTGGTTTTGAGCTCACCGGCCTTGCCCAGATAGGGCAGCAGGGTCACGTGGATGTAGAGCACGTTTTCCCGGCCCAGATCTCCCTTAAACTGGCGGATGGCTTCCAGGTAGGGCAGACTTTCGATGTCGCCCACAGTGCCGCCGATTTCGGTGATGACCACGTCGGGGTTGGCCGCACTCTCGGAAACCGCCAGAATGCGCTCCTTGATCTCATTGGTGATGTGGGGAATGACCTGGACGGTGCCCCCCAGGTAGTCTCCCCGGCGCTCCTTGGAGATGACGTTCCAATAGACCTTGCCGGTGGTCACGTTGCTGTACTGACCGAGGCTCTCGTCGGTGAAGCGTTCGTAGTGGCCCAAATCCAGGTCTGTCTCTGCGCCGTCGTCGGTGACAAAGACCTCGCCGTGCTGGTAGGGACTCATGGTGCCCGGATCGTAGTTGAGGTAGGGGTCAAATTTCTGAATCGACACCTTTAACCCCCGGGCCTTCAGCAGGCGCCCCAAGGACGCGCTGGTGATCCCCTTGCCCAGAGAAGAAACCACACCGCCGGTGACAAAAATATACTTTGTTTTCATGCTGCCTCCTGTCATACTATAAAATTATTTTAGAACCCTTTTCGGCCCTAGAAATTGACCAAATAAAAAAAGTCACTGCAAAAAAGTGGTTTTTTTTTACAGTAACTTACTGACTTTATTATCTTACCCCTTTTTTAAAAAAGTTCAAGTCTTTTTTCCCTATTACAAAAAAAAGTACAAAATTGCCGCCGTTTTCACCGCCCCTGCGCCTCATTGACGCTTTTGGGCGTCTTTTCCCCAGCTTTTTTAAAGGTACCCGGCAAACTTTTCCAAAGACATGCTATAATAGACAATCATAAGACTGTTTTGATAGCCGAAAGGAGATCCCATGCACATCATGATTATCGAAGACGACCCCGGCATCCGCCAGGAGCTCGCCGCCTTTTTAAAGCGCTACGGCTACAAAGTCACGGCCCCCGAGGACTTTGAGCACCTCGTCCCCGCCGTGCTGTCCTCAGACGCCGATTTGCTTCTGCTGGACTTAAACCTGCCCGTCTACGACGGCTACTATATCTGCCGGGAAATACGAAAGCAGTCGGAGCTGCCCATCATCATCGTCACCAGCAGAGACAGTGAGATGGACGAGCTCATGAGCATGAATTTGGGCGCCGACGATTTTGTCACCAAGCCCTACAACACCCAGATCCTGCTGGCCAGAATCACCTCGGTGCTCAAGCGCACCCATCCCAAAACCCAGGGCAGCCAGCTGTCCCACAAGGGCCTGACCCTGGATCTCTCCCGGGGCAGCGTGTACTTTGGCGGGGAGGAGGCCGAGCTGACAAAAAATGAGATTGGCCTCCTGAATATTCTGATTTCCCGGAAGGATCAGATCGTCTCCCGGGAGGACTTGATGAACGCCCTGTGGCAGTCCGACGCCTTTGTGGACGACAACACCTTAACGGTCAACATCAACCGCCTCAGGAAAAAGCTGGACGCCCTGGGGGCCGCAGATTACCTCATCACCAAGCGCGGCCAGGGCTATATGGTGTGAGCCATGAAATTTTCCGATTATCTCAGAGCTCACCTGCTGAAAATTATCGCCGCCGTCCTGGTCCTGGGCTTTCTGGCCTTCAGTCTGTCTCTTTTTGCCCTGGACACCTTCTCCATTTTCTTTTTAATCCTGGTGCCCACCCTGACTTTGACCGGCTTTTTTCTGGGCGATTTTTTCATCAGAGCCCGTTTCTACAACACCCTGTTTAAAACCCTGGAGGAGCTGGATCAAAAATCCCTGCTGCCGGAGCTTCTGCCCTGGCCATCCTTTCTGGAGGGCCAGCTGCTCTACGATATCCTGAAGGTTTTGGGCAAGGATATGAATGACCACATCGGCGATCACAAGAGAAACGCCCAGGACTACCGGGAATTTGTGGAGAGCTGGGTTCACGAGATCAAAACCCCCATCGCCTCCCTCCGCCTGACTCTGGAAAATCATCCGGAAATCGCTGCCCTGGGCCTCGGCGACGACCTGGGACAGATCGAGGATTACATCACCCAGGCCCTGTTCTACGCCAGAAGCGGCAGCGTGGAAAAGGATTATACCATCCGCAGCCTTTCCTTGGACACCGTGGTTAATCCCGTCATCCGGAGAAACGCCCGCAGCTTTATCCGCCAGAAAATACGTTTAGAGCTTACAGACCTGGACTGCACCGTCTACTCCGACGGCAAATGGCTGGAATTCATCGTCGCCCAGCTGGTGGGCAACGCCCTGAAATACCTGGATTTCTCCAAAGACGAGCCGCCTAAGATCACCATCAGCGCCCTGAAGGGGCACTCGGAGGCGACCCTGCTTATCTCAGACAACGGCGTGGGCATCGATCCCCGCGACCTCCCCCGGGTCCTCTACAAGGGCTTCACCGGGAAAAACGGCCGCCTGCAAAACCGCAACGCCACGGGGCTGGGGCTTTACCTGGCCCACAAGCTCTGTCAGCACCTAGGACTGACATTGACCCTGTCCTCGGAGGTCGGCGTCGGCACCACCGCAAAAATCGTCTTTCCCGTTTTCGACGAGGCCATTGTGACAAAAATGTAAGTCTCCTGTAAGAACCTTCGATGGCAGCCTCCCCAAGGCCGCGGTATACTAAAGGCATCACAGGACAAACGTCCAAAAGGAGCAAGCATATGGAAAAAACACAAGCGATCCTATCGGTTCAGCACATTGAAAAATATTACGGCAGCAAGGGAAACCTCACCAAGGCCGTGGACGACATCAGCTTTGAGGTTGAGCGGGGCGAGTACATCGGCATCATGGGCGCCTCGGGCAGCGGCAAAACCACCCTACTCAACTGCGTGTCCACCATCGACACCGTCACCGCCGGCCACATCTACATCGGCGGCCGGGACATCACCGCCCTGAAGGCAAAGCAGCTGGCCCATTTCCGCCGCGAGGAGCTGGGCTTTATCTTCCAGGACTTCAATCTCTTAGACACCCTGACGGCCTACGAGAATATCGCCCTGGCTTTGACCATTTTAAAGGTCCCCGCCAAAACCATCGACAAGCGGGTTAAAACCGTGGCCAAGCGCCTGGACGTCTACGATATTTTAGACAAGTACCCCTACCAGATCTCCGGCGGCCAAAAGCAGCGGGTGGCCAGCGCCCGGGCCATCATCACCAAGCCCGCGCTGATTTTAGCCGACGAGCCCACCGGTGCCCTGGACTCCAAATCTGCCAGAATGCTTTTGGAAACCTTCGACACCTTAAATGAACAGCTGGCCGCCACCATCCTCATGGTCACCCACGACGCCTTCACCGCCAGCTGGTGCAAGCGCATCCTCTTTATCAAGGACGGCAAAATATTCAACGAGCTGATCCGAGGCGACGACAGCCGGAAGGTTTTCTTCAACCGAATCATCGACGTGGTCAGTCTTCTGGGAGGAGGCAGCAGCAATGTACTCTAAGCTCGCCCTAAAAAACGTCCGCCGCAGCGTTAGAGACTATACCATCTATTTTCTGACCCTGACCTTCGGCGTCTGTATCTTCTACGTTTTTAATGCCATCGACTCCCAGCAGGCCATGCTGTCCGTCACCAGCCAGCAGGCGTCGGTTTTCAAAACCCTAACCGGCATCATGGGCTATGTCTCGGTCTTTATCTCCATCATCCTGGCCTTTTTGGTGCTCTACGCCAACAAGTTTTTAATCAAGCGCCGTAAAAAGGAGCTGGGGATTTACATGACCCTGGGCATGTCCCGGCGGGGCATGTCGACCATCCTCGTCTTAGAAACCCTGATCATCGGTATCGTCTCTTTGGCGGCGGGGATTGTTCTGGGCTTTTTCATCTCGGAATTCATGGCCGTGGCCACCGCCAAGCTCTTTGAGGCGCCCTTCATCGAGTTTAAATTTGTGTTCTCCCCTGCGGCCTGCGGCAAGACGGTGCTGTACTTCGGCATCATCTTTGTCATCACCATGGTCTTCAACACCCTATCCATCTCCCGATACAAGCTCATTGACCTGCTGTCCGCCGACAGGCAAAACGAAAGCTTCAAGGCCAAAAAGCTCTGGCACGCCGTGGTGCTTTTCATTTTATCCATCCTCTGTCTGGGGGCGGCCTACTACCTGATTCTCACCAACGGCATGGTCTACATCAACGAAAAATTTGCGGCCTCGCTGATTCTGGGCTGCATCGGCACCCTGCTGTTTTTCATGTCCCTGTCGGGCTTTCTGCTCCGAGCCGTTCAGGCCAATAAACGCCTCTATCTGCGGGGTTTAAACATGTTTGTCCTGAGACAGCTCAACAGCAAGATCAACACCACCTTCGTCTCCATGACCGTCATCTGCATCATGCTGCTGATGACCATCGGCACCCTGTCCACGGGCATCAGCCTGGCCAACACCCTCACCGGCTCCACCGAGGCCATGACTCCCTTCGACATCACCATCACCAGCAATAAGCTTGAGGCGCAGGAGGATCCCTCAACGGCGCTGCCGCCCTACCACGACGATATTACAGCCTACCTCAACAGTGTGGGCTTCGACACCGAGGCCCTTGCCGACACCCTGGTGCAAACCCACACCCGCACCACCACCGATACCCTTTTCGGCACCGTTCTGGCCTACGACAACTCGGCGCTGGTAAGCCTGGCCGGTGAGGACACCCTGCAGCTGCTCAAGCAGGAGCCACTGACGGTCATTTCCCTGTCAGATTTTAATAAACAGCTGGCCGCCCTGGGAAAAAGCCCCGTCGCTTTGGCCGAGGATCAGTTTCTTCTGACCTACGACTTTCCCCAAATCGCCGCCTCAGTCAACAGCTTTATTGAAAAAAATGGCCAAATCACTGTAGGCGGAAAAACTCTGAGCAGCCTGACGGACAAGGCCATGGTCATCACCACCGCCACCTCCTTCTCCTTCGGCAATATGGGGCTCTTTGTTCTGCCCGACGCCATCGCAGACACCCTGCCTGTGACCTCAAGCCAGCTGAGCATCAACTACAAAGACACCCCCGAGGCCCAGGCCATCGGCCGGGAACTGGAATCCGCCGCCATATTTGACTACAGCAGCGGCTCTGGCCTCAGCTGTGCAGACAAGGAGGGCATTTACACCCAGAACCTCTTTATCAAGCTGACCACCACCTATCTGGGCATCTACATCGGCTTCGTCTTTTTAATCGCCAGCGCCGCCATCTTGGCCCTGCAGCAGCTCTCCGAGGCCGCCGACAGCACCCCGCGCTACGCCCTTTTAAAGAAAATCGGCGTCGAGCAGAGCATGCTGCGCCGCGCCCTCTTTACCCAGATCGCCATCTACTTTCTGCTGCCCCTGGCCCTGGCTATCGTCCACTCGGTGGTGGGGATCCAGGCCGCCAACGAGTTCGTTGCCTTCTTCGGCGATGTGGATGTGGCCGGCAATTCCGGCATCGTCGCCGTCATTCTGGTGCTGATCTACGGCGCCTACTTCCTGGCCACCTGCCTGGGCAGCCTGAGTATTCTCAAAGAAAAAAGGCAGCGCGTCTAGAAAATAATAAAAAAAGAACCTGAATCGAAACCTTATGCCGTCTTCAGGCCTTGACTATCAAAACAAGGCTGAAGACGGCATTTTTCGATTCAGGTTTTTAAAATAAACTGCCTACTTATTTCGATGGCAAATATATCTGACCATGGCCTTGAGGAAGGCTGTATCGCCCTTAACCTGGGCCAGATCCTCTAGGGCGCCGGCTTCCAGCTCCGCAACCTTTTCTTCGGAGGAGGCCATGCCGTAGAGGGTCACAAAGGTGGTCTTGTGGTTCTTTTCATCGCTGCCGATGGGCTTGCCCAAAGTCTTTTCATCCCCCAGAACGTCGAGCATATCGTCGACGATCTGGAAGGCCAGACCGATTTTTTCACTGTAGCGCTCCAGGGCCCTGAGACTCTCGGCGTCGGCGCCGCCGACCAGAGCACCGCAGAGGATTGCGGCCTTCAGCAGAGCGCCGGTTTTGTGGGCGTGGATGTAGAACAGCTGCTCCTCGTTGATTTCCATGTTTTCGCTGAGGATATCGCCGGTCTGTCCGCCGATCATGCCGTTGACCCCGGCGGCCTCGGCCAGCACCCTGAAGGCCCTGCCGTAGATTCTGGCGTGCTCTAAGGTATCGAAGGGCATGCCGTCCACAGCGATTTCCATGGCGTAGTTCAGCAGGGCATCCCCGGCCAAAATGGCCATGTTCTCCCCGTAGACCTTGTGGTTGGTGGGCTTGCCCCGGCGCAGATCATCGTTGTCCATGGCTGGCAGGTCGTCGTGGATCAAGGAGTAGGTGTGGATCATCTCAATGGCACAGGCCAGGGGAACCACCGCCGCCTCGTCGCCGCCAAAGCAGCGGCAGGCCTCCATCATCAACACCGGTCTCAGCCGCTTGCCCCCGGCAAAAAGACTGTACTTCATGGCCGAGACGATATTGTCCGGCGCCTCAAATTTTTTCTCGAAGCAGGCGTTGAGGGCCGCATCGATATGCTCTGTCCGCTGTTCTAATTCACCTTTGAAGTCTTTCATGCTTCCACCTCTTCCTCGTAGGGTATCTCTTCTCCCTGAGCCGAAAGCGCCATGACCTTCTCATAGGCGCCGTCGAGCTCAGCACCGCATTCCGCCGCCAGCTTCATGCCCTCCTCGTAGAGGGTCATGGCCTTTTCAAGCTCCAGCTCGCCGCTCTCCAGCATATCGGCAATGGTCTCCAGCCGGGTCATCTTCGTCTTTAATTTCTTTGTGGCCATTTATCTGTCCTCCTTGATGATGGCCGCCGAAACCTCGCCATCATAAAACTTTAACCGTATTCTGTCCTGTTCCCTGGCCGCCGCCGCCGAGGTCAAAAGCCCCCCGGCCTCCAGCCTGGCCAGGGCGTAGCCCCGTTTTAAAACGTGCTCGGGATTCAAAATCTCCAGCCGCTTTTCCAAAAGGGCCAATCGATTTTTATAGGCCGTAACCTCGCCCAAGGCCGCCCGCTGAATCCTGTCCTGGAGAAGATCCAGGGCCAGACGCTCCTCGCAGATGGCGGTCTCGGGGCTGGCGTGGTCAAGCCTTAAGGTCAGGGCCGACAGCCTTCCCTCCAGGGCCTCGATGGCTGCCGTCATTCCCCGGCGCATCTGCCAGATCAGCCCCGCCAGGCGCTCCCTGAGCACCGTCTGGTCCTCGGCCACCAGCTCTCCGGCCACCGAGGGGGTCGGTGCTCTAAAATCCGCCACAAAATCGGCGATGGTAAAGTCCGTCTCGTGGCCCACCGCCGACACCACCGGCACCCTTGAGGCGTGGATGGCCTCGCAGACCACCGCCTCGTTGAAGGCCCAGAGATCCTCCATGGAACCCCCGCCCCGGCCGGCGATGATGACGTCCACATCATCCCGGGCATTGAGGGCTTCGATGCCCGCAGCGATGTCCTGGGCTGCCCCCTCGCCCTGAACCAGGGCCGGGCGCAGAATAATCTTGATCCCCGGGTTTCTTCGGCGGATCACCGAGATCATATCCCGAATGGCCGCCCCGGTGGGGGAGGTGACGATGCCCACCACCTCCACCGCCTCCGGCATGGGCCTTTTAAGGGATGGATCGGTCCAGCCCAAAGCCTCGTACTGCTTTTTGAGCTGCTCGAAGGCCTGGTACAGAGCGCCTATACCCTGGGGCTCCATGGAACGGGCGTAGACCTGGTACTGCCCGTTGCGCTCAAACACCGAGACGCTGCCTCGGATGATGACCTTCATCCCCTCCTCAGGGCGAAACTTCAGGGTCTGGGCGCTGCTTCTGAACATGACGCAGGCAAT
The DNA here is from genome assembly GCA_030524435.1 of Eubacterium sp. GTDB lineage: Bacteria > Bacillota > Clostridia > Eubacteriales > Eubacteriaceae > Eubacterium. The sequence continues at coordinate 16,364 of JAUNGS010000008.1, read as the reverse complement.
TCTGCTCTGGGCGTCCTTCAGAGAGAAGTAAAGGTGCCCCGAGGAATGAAACTTCAGATTTGAAATCTCCCCCTCCACCAAAAGCTTTTTGAGGACGCTGTTGCCATCCAGCATGGTTTTGATAAAATGATTGACTTCGGTGACACTCAAAGCCCGTGTGATCATAAAGGCCTCCTTAATGCTTACAAGCGCAGGTGATCCGCCCCCATGAGGGCACAGCCCGCCGCATTGTCCGCCGCAAAGCGGGGCTCGGAAAAATGCAGTCTGAGCCGCTTTCTAGAAAGCCCCCGCTCCACAATACTGCGAATAATCTGGTTGGACATGACGCCGCCGGAAAAGAGGACATCACCGACCTCAAAGCGGGACGCTCCCCGGCCGATGGTCTTAATTAAGGTCTTGGCCACAGAGCGCAGCACGCCGTAGGCAATTTCCTCGGGGGCTGCCCCCGTCTCAAGCAGCTGGGCCGCCTTGTTTTCCTGGCCGGAAAAATGGAAGTTCATGCCCTCCACGGTGGAGGGTATGACACAGTCCCGGCCTTCAGCCCGCTGAGCCAGGGCCTCCAGGGCCTTCCCCGCCGGAAAGCCGAGGCCCAGGCTGACGCCGACCCTGTCCACCAGCTGACCGGCGTTGAGATCCAGGGTTTTTCCCACAATTTTGCAGTTGTAGCCCCCTGACCTTGTCTCAACCAGCAAAATCTCCGAGGTTCCCCCGGAAAAATGGGTGGCCAGCAGAGGAAAGCTCAGTTCCTCCGGGGTGATGCCGGCGCCGTAGATGGCCGCCCGGATATGGTTTTCCTGATGGCTCACTGCCATGGCAGGAATATCCAGGGCTTTGGCCAAAGCCCTGGCATGCCCGATCCCCGCCCGAAAGACGGGCATGTAGGAGTCCTCTAAAGGCCTGGGTCTGTCGGAATAGCAGATGACGGCCAAATCCCGCTTTAAATCGAAGGTCTCTGGAATATTTGCCATCAGCTCTGGAAAATTGACCACGTGCTGATACAAGGCCTCGGACTGTCTGAGGCCCCGCTCCCCGGCCCTGACCTCAAGGAGCTTGCCGGCGGTGTAGACCACCTCCCCTGAAGCCCTGGCCAGGGCGATGGAGGTGGTGTAATTGCTGGTGTCAATGCCCAGGGACAGGCGATCCTCAGTCCTCGCTGCCATGGACGTGGTTTTGGGCGATCTGATTCAAAATCCCGTTGATGTAGCCCTTGCTCTCAAGCTCGGCGTAGGTCTTGGCCAGCTCCACCGCCTCGTTGATGGCGATTTCCTTGGGGATATTCAGATACACGAGCTCTGCAGCGCCCAGCCGCAAAATCGCCTTTTCGGATTTGGGCACCCGGGAAAACTCCCAATCCTGCTTCAAATACTTTTTAATCAGGCCGTCGATGTCCTCCTGATGGGTGATGACGGCGTCGATGATCTGTCTGGCGTAGCCTGTGCTCTCACCGGTGACCTCATCCTCGGGATCCCCCTGGCCCGCAAGCTCCAAAAACTTATCGATGCTGACGTCGCGGTCGGCCGCTGTATCGTGAAAATCCAGCTGGAAAATGCCCCGCAGGGCCAGCTCCCGTTCCTCCCGACGACTCATTTTATGACTCATAACAACCTCATTTCTAAAAATTTAATAACCGCACCCTGCGAAAATAAAAGGCCGCAAGAAATCTCTCACAGCCTTTTGAAGGTTCTTTTAATATTTTCCACTGCCTTTGACGTGAACGTTCACCTGGGCTACCTGATTTCCTGTCATGATTTCCACAGATTCCTTGACCTTAATCTGTACTTTTCTGGCAACCTCGGGGATGATAATCCCGAGCTCTGTGATGACGTGGACATCGATGTGATACCCTTCCTCCAGCTTTTCAACCTTGACGCCCTTGGCCACCGCCGAGGGGTTGATCACGTCGAAAATTTCGTCGGAGAGACGCATGAACATCTTGTCGATACCCTCGACGCCGAGGGCCGCCATACTGGCGATGGAACACACCATTTCATTGGAAATTTCCTGGGGATTGATTTTTTGGTTATCGTTCATGGGGCACCGCCTACTCGTCGTGGCAGCCACACTGACAGCCTTCGCCGTGGGTGAGCTCGTCGACAACTTCCTGTTCTAAGCTGAATTGTGCGCCGCATTCCGGACAGAACACCTCGTCGTCCTCGAAGGATTCAAAGTCGGTGATATAGACATTGTGACAATTGGGGCAGACCACCTCGTAGTAGTCGTCGTCATCCTCAAGGTCGACGTCGTCCCAGTCGGTTTCCAGGAAGAAATCCTCCATGTCCTCCAGATCCTCGTCGATCATTTCGGCATACTCTTCCAGATTTTCCTGGGCCTCGGCCAGACCGTCCAGGGCGTCGGTGATATCGCCCAGCACCTCGATGATCTTATCGATCACCTTGCCTTCCTTGGTGGTGACGTCCAGCTCGAGACCCTCGGCCAAACCTTCGATGAAGGCTACTTTTTCACGGATATATTTCATGATATTTTACACACGTTCCATGTATTCGCCCGTACGGGTATCTACACGAATCGTATCTCCTTCTTCAACAAATAAGGGCACCGTGATGGTGGCGCCGGTTTCCAGGGTTGCCGGTTTGTTGGCACCGGTGGCGGTGTCGCCCTTGAAGCCAGGCTCTGTCTTGGTGATCTGCAGCTCTACAAAGTTGGGTGCCGCAACGGAGAAGGCTTCGCCCTTGAAGAACTTAATGGTGGCGTTGTCATTTTCCTTTAAGTACTTCATGGCTTCTTCAACCTGATCGTAGTTCAGCGGAATCTGTTCGTAGCTTTCCAGATCCATGAAGTAGTACAGATCGCCGTCGGAGTACAGATACTGCATTTCCTTGGTGTCAATGTGAGCCTTGGGGAATTTTTCCGTGGGGCTGAAGGTTCTTTCCACCACGGCGCCGGTTAAGACGTTTTTGATTTTCGTACGGACAAAGGCCGCACCCTTACCCGGTTTTACGTGCTGGAAGTCAACGATTAAAAATACGCTGCCATCCATTTCAAAGGTTAGACCTTTTCTAAATTCACCTGCTGATATCATCGATATATACCTCCATATAATTATTCAATTCGTATTCTAGCTGTATTCTTTGTTATTCTATCATAAAAATCCGGCAACATCAAATTTCCCGGGGATTTTTTTATCCCGCCAAAATCCGATTTTGGACCAGAACCCCGCGAATTGTCCCCGTGAGATCCGGTACCAGGGCTGTGAGCTCAAAGCCCTGGGCCTCAAGCATGGGAACCAGGGCTTTCTCCTGGCCGTCGCCGATTTCAAGCATCAAAAAGCCCGCCGCCTCTAAATAGGCCTGGGCTTCCCCGGCGATGCGCCCGTAGATGTCGAAGCCCGAGTCGCCGCCGGATAAGGCCAGACGGGGCTCGTGATCTTTTATATCCCGGGAAAGCCCTTCGATCACCTGGTTGGGGATATAGGGCGGATTGGAGACGACAAGCCCAAAGCTTCCCTGAACCGGCGCAAAGAGATCCCCCTCAAAAAAGGTGATGTCTTCAAGACCCAGCCGCACCGCATTTTCTCTGGCCACAGCCAGAGCCTCGGCAGAAATGTCGCTGAGACTTACCTGACTGTCCTTAAAATAGTGGGCCAAGGACAAGCCGATGGCCCCGCTGCCGGTGCAGAGATCCAAAATTTTCACCGGCGCCCCGGGTTCCTGGATTTTCGGGAGCACCTGCGCCAGCAGATACTCCACCAAGCACTCGGTGTCGGGCCTTGGAATCAGCACCGCCGGGGAGACCACAAAGTCCAGCCCCATAAATTCCTTATGTCCCAGAATGTAGGCCACGGGCTCAAAATCGCACCGCCTTGCAATCCAGGCCTCATAGCGCTGCACCTGGTCCCCGGAGATTTCCCTTGAAGGCTCGGTGTACATCAACACCCGGTCCAGGCCAGCGGCCGCCCCCAGAAGGATCTCCGCATCCAGGCGCGCCGAGGGCACCCCCTGATCCTTTAAACGGCGGCTGCCCTCCTCCAATAAAGCTTTAATCGTGTTTTTCATTCTTTTCACTCTTGACAGGCCGGCCTTCAAACCGCCGCCATGAAAAAAAGCCGGTTGCAATAACCGACTTTTTAAATTATTCGCCTTTTTTGCCGTATTTTCTGTTGAAGCGTTCTACACGTCCGCCTGTGTCAACTAATTTCTGTTTACCCGTAAAGAAGGGGTGGCAGGCAGAGCAGATTTCAACCTTCAGCTCCGGTTTAACGGAACCCGTTTCAAATGTATTTCCGCAGGCACATTTGACTACAGATTTACCGTATTCTGGGTGGATACCTTTTTTCATCGAATTCACCTCGTTTCCTCTAAAGATTTATATATTGTATCATATATTTCTAGCAACTAAGCTATTATAACAGGTATTCTTGAAAAGCGCAAGTCTAAGCCTTCGATTTTTCAAGAAACATTTTAAGGAAGGCCTGATTGTCGGCGGTTTTTTCCAAAATGGAGATGATTTTGTCCGTCAGCTGCACGGCACTGGTGCCGCCGTAGAGCTTTCTGATCTGGTAGCTGACCCTGAGCTCCTCGGGGCTCAAAAGCTTTTCCTCTCTTCTGGTTCCCGAACGGCTTAAGTTGATGGCCGGGTAGATTCGGCGCTCCGCCAGCTCCCGCTCCAGATGCAGTTCCATGTTGCCAGTGCCCTTGAATTCCTCGAAGATGATGTCGTCCATCCGGCTTCCCGTCTCCACCAGGGCCGTGGCCAAAATCGTCAGGCTGCCGCCGTTTTCGATATTTCTGGCGGAGCCGAAGAATTTCTTGGGAAAGTACAGAGACTCCGGATCCAGCCCGCCGGTTAAGGTTCTGCCCGAGGGCTCCACCACCAGGTTGTTGGCCCGGGTCAGCCGGGTGAGACTGTCCACCAGAATCACCGCGTCCTTGCCCTGCTCCAAAAGGCGCTTGCCCCGCTCCAGAACGATCTCCGCCACGGAGATATGGTTGGCCGGGGGCTGATCGAAGGTGGAGTAGACAATGTCCGCGTCGATGCAGCGCTTCATGTCCGTCACCTCCTCAGGACGCTCGTCCACCAGAAGCACGATGAGCTCAATCTCCGGATGGTTGGCCCGAATCCCCTGGGCAATCTCCTTGAGCAGGGTGGTTTTCCCCGCCTTGGGCGGCGCCACAATCATCCCGCGCTGTCCCTTGCCCATGGGCGAGAACAGGTCGATGATTCTGGTGGAGATGGTATCCCTGTCGGTTTCCAGGGTAATGCGCTCGTCGGGGAACACCGGCGTCAGTCTCTCAAACCGCGGGCGGTTGGCGATTTTTTCCGGGATATCCCCGTTGACGGTCTCGGCGTAGAGCAGGGCGTCGTAGCGCTCGCCCTCGTTGGATTTTCTGATTTTGCCGACGATTTTATCCCCGGTTCTTAAATTAAAGCGGCGAATCTGATTGGGCGCCACGTAGATATCGTTCTCGCCGTGGACGTAGTGGTTGGTTCTTAAAATGCCATAGCCCTCGGAGGTCACGTCCAAAATCCCCTCCTGGGATTTTTTATAGCGGTCGGCATCCCGCTTGTCGTCGACGTAGAGCATCCGATTGATTCTGTTGATGATGTCCACGGTTTTCGTGCCGTTGACGATTTCCAGAAAAAGCATGGCGTCATATTTCTCGCCGGGCTTCTTCTTTCTGACCTTGCCCCCCACCACGTCGCCGGTTTCCAGCTTGAATTTTTGAATCTGGGAGCTCGAAACGTAGACCCAGTCCTCCTGGCCCTGCATCTCCGGCAGCTTGATAAAGCCAAAGCCCTCGGGCAGAACCTCCAGGGGCCCTTCGATTTCCACCGTATCCTCGATATTGTCCTTGATTCTGGCATAGCGCTTGGTGTAGAAGCTGTTGATTTTCTGCTCCCTGCTCTGCTCCGAATCGTGATGATTTTGATGGGGCGCTTGGTGTTTCTCCCCGGATGTGGCTTCGCCATTTTCATCGTGCCCTGCAATAATGCAGTCGACAATCTCCTGCTTCTTGATTCTTTTAGGCAGGGCCACCCCCTGCTTTTCCGCCAGCTGGCGCAGCTCAGCCACGGTCATTTTCATTAAATCTGTTTTCTTCAAAAAAGCCTCCAGCCTGTTGCATAAAAATACTAAAATAAAAATTGGGTGAAAAATATTCCTCGAAAATTTTAAATCCATTAAAACTGTTTACATTTTATCATATTTTGGGGTGAGCGTCAAAAATTAAGCACTAAAAAAGCCGAGGACCCTAGATCCTCAGCCTTTTTCAGCCTTCTGTTTACTTCGCCTCTAAAATAGAGGTACAGTGGGGGCAGCGGCTCGCTTCCACCGGAATCTCACTGCAGCAATAGGGACAGGTCTTGGTGGTGGCTTCCTCCACAAGCTCCTCCTGCTTTTTGCGCAGTCCCGTCAGTTTGTTGATGCCCTTGAGCATCAGGAAGATGACCAGGGCCATGATCAGGAAATTGATCAGCGCAGTGATAAAGGCACCGTATTTGATATTGACATCCCAAAAGGTGATGGCTAGGTTGTCAAAGTTCGTTTTGGCAAAAATCCCGATGATCGGCGAGATAATATCACTGGTTAACGAGGAAACGACGGCCTGGAAGGCGCCACCGATGATAACACCGATGGATAAATCCAGCATGTTTCCCTTGAGGGCAAATTCTTTAAATTCTTCAAAAAATTTTCTCATTCAAGCTTTCTCCTTCTATAGCATTCAACGCTCCCCAGTATAGCCTTTTTCCCTTTGCTTTTCCATATTTTTACAATATTACCGCATTTTTTTCTTCACGGCCTTCAGGCTAGAACCAGCGGTTCTTTTTAAAGAAATAGATGGAGCCCGCGACCACCATGACGCTGAGGAGAATCACCATGGGATAGCCAAAGGGACTGTTGTACTCGGGCATTCGAAAGTTCATGCCGTACCAGCCTGCAATAAGACTCAGGGGGAAGAAAATGGTCGTAATCACCGTGAAAATCTTCATCGTGCTGTTGAGCTGGATATCCACCTCCGCCTGGTAGGCCTCCCGAATCTGTGATACATACTCAATCAATGTCAGCACGTTGCTGTGAAGGCGATCCACCTTTCCCGATAAAATCTTCAGAAGCTTCAGGGATTTTCTGTCCACCAGATCATTCTCATTGGCCTCGATGTAGCTGAAGATGGTCACCAGCTGCTCGTAGTAATGCTTCAGCTGCCTTAAATTTTTCCTCAGGGCAATGATTTTTTTGATGGGATTTTTATTTCCCCGATCTGTGATCACCTCATTTTCCAGGGTCGTGATTTGCTCCTCAATGCCCTCCAGGGCATTTTTATCTCCCTCCAGAATATCATCGAGAATGATAAACAAAATATTGCCAATGCCGTGAATGCTGCCCTCGTAATTTTCAAGCAAGGCTTGGATGTCATCGGCGATATCTGTGGCTATAAAGAGTCCGTCTCCTTTAATAAAGATATAAACCGCCGAAAGCCGCCGCTTTTCCCCCATATCAGAAACACAGAGAAAGTCCATACCCTCGTGGCTTTCAAAACGCAGGGTATTGTTCTTAAGGATTTTCTCCAAAAATTCCTCGGTCATTCCATAATCCCCAGCGTGTCCGAGGGCCTCCACCATCTCAAAAATACCTATTCTTCCCGGCTGCCTGTCTTTTTCACTGCAATCGCAGGCTGCAAGGCGCTGATTTTTAAAATAATATTCCATGCTGCACCTTCGGGCCTAGGGCCGCTGAACCTCCTCGATGGTTTCATCGTCAAGACCCAGGGCCTCTAAAATCTCCTGGGTATCGTGACCCGTAGGATACCCGCCGTGATCGTAGCGCGGCGGCGTCTTGGAGAGCTTCAGGGGATTGGCCGGCTGCCTTATCCTTGTTCCCTTTTCCAGGGGAACCTCCACCACCATCTTCCGGTGGGCCAGCTGGGCATTTTCCTCCAGGGCCTCCGCCATGGAAAGCACCGGCTCCACACAGATGTCCAACCCCTCAAAAGCTGCCATCCAATCCGCCAGGGTCATGGTGGCGTAGGGGCCGGGCAAAAGCGTCGAAAAATCAAGAACCTTTAATCCCGTCAGAGCACCCTGTGTCTTTTTTATCATCAATATATTCTCCCTTCATCTCATAACCTTATCCCTATTATATACTGGCATCATCCGCAGATGAAAGCTTTTTATCCCTTCACAAAAAAAATACCGTCCTCCAATCCTTAGACTTTAAAATCTAACCCTTGAAGGCCGGTATCATCTTCTCTGACATTTTAAATACGCCTATTTTTCCTTGGCACCGTAACGCACACGATCGTTGAACTCTTTATTCTTATTCGGACCGTCCTTTTCGTCTACCTTGGCACCATAACGGAAGGTATCATTTTTCTGCTGAAGCTTGGGATCGATTTCCTTTTCTTCTTCAACTTTTTGACCATAAAGAAATTCATCATTAAATTCCTGCTGGCTCTTTTTCATTTCATCTGACATGATCTACACGCTCCTTTGATTTTATTTTTCCTATTATATATCCCTAATGCTTAAAAAAAACACAATTTTTTTGATTGTATTTTATAAAAAACAATATTGAAAGTAAATAAACTTAAAATATATCTGTTTATTTATACTCAATAGAATTTTTGATATTCCAAGGCGATATCATTGGTTATTCCGCCGCCTTTACAATGGACACCTACGCCCATGTAACAGAGTCCATGAGAAAAGAAAGCGCCGACAGAATGGACGCTTTCATGAGCACACTATAACACCATGGCGCTAAACTTCAGCGCCAATTGTCGTCAAAAGTGTCGTCAAATTGCTTTCTCAAAAAACAAAAAAGCCCAGAAACACCTGATTTCATGGGCTTTTTGCATGTTCAAAATTGGAGCGAAAGACGGGACTCGAACCCGCGACCCCCGGCTTGGGAAGCCAGTGCTCCACCAACTGAGCCACTTTCGCAGATTAGTACTTTATTATTATAGAGGATTTTTTCATAAACGTCAAGGGGAAGGTGCACTTCTTAAAAAATGAGACAAACCCTTGAAGTCTTCAAGACGGCAAGGGTCTTGCTTTCAAGGATCTGTCTCTTCTTCTGATTATAGGTTCTGCAGGCTGTCCCTCAAGGTCTCACCCTTGCTGCTAAGACGTTTTTTGTCCAAAACCAGATACATCACTAAAAATGTCAGTCCTGCGGCGATCCACGAGACAATGTAAATCCACACAATGCACTCCATACTTTCATATCTGGGCTGAATCAGCCAGATGCCAGCCACACGCAGCAGACAAATGGTTACCAGGGTCGCCACCATAGGGGGGAGGGTATTGCCAATACCGCAGCATGCGCCGGACAGCGCCTCCGCCAAGGCATAAAACAGATAGAAGGGCGCCATCATCTGCATATAGGTCACAACCAGCGGAATCAGGATCCGGGCATCCTCGCCCGAGACAAACCAGCCGCCCATTTTTTCTGCGCCCAGAAACAGAACGAGGCTGATGGCCGCCACTGCCCCCATGGACATCAAGGTGCCGGTCAGAACGCCTTTTTTTACACGATGCTTATGACCTGCACCCAAATTCTGCGCCACATAGGTCGTCAGCGCCGGCCCCATGGCGTCGGCAACCAGCCAGATGAACATATCCAGCTTGTTGCATACGCCCCAGGCTGCAATGGCATCGCTTCCCATACTGTTTACGCTGGCCTGTACAATGGAGTTCGCCACGGGAAAAAGCATGGACTGCAGTGCCAGGGGAAAGCCAGTGACAAGCATGGCCTTCACATGTTCCCCGCCGCCCCACAGGGGACGCTCGATCAACGATTGTTTGCCGGTCATGCTGCGGTTCAGCAAAAGCAGCGCACAGACCACACTGATGATCTGGGCTGCTACCGTGGCAATCGCTGCACCTTCCACACCGAGGTCAAAAACACCTACGAGAAGATAATCCCCGACAACATTGCTGAGCGAGCATAGAATTAAGACGTACAGCGGACTTTTGGAATCACCAAGGGCCCTCAGGATGCCCGCCGCCATATTGTACAGAATCATCGACCAGATCCCGGCAAAATAAATCTGCGTATAGGCGAGGGTATCTGTGAAAATATCCTCGGGCACATCCATCACATGAAGCAGCTGATTTGAAAAACAAACGCCGGCCACACTGCAGACAATGCCCAGCACGATGGCCGTTGCACAGGCCGCCTGTATCGCCCGTTTCCATTTTTTCTCGTCGCCGGCGCCGAAGTGATGAGAGATATGAATGGTCGCGCCGGCGGCAAGCCCATTCATGAAATTCAGCGGAAACTTAAATAAGGTCGCCACCGCATCGATGGCCGCCAATCCCTCCTTGCCGGAAAACTGTCCTACGATAATCGCATCCGTCGTAACATAAAACTGCTGAATCAGCGTTCCCAGCATAATCGGCAGCACAAACACAAGAATCCCCCTGCCAATGCTCCCCTCCAGAAGATTTGCTGTTTTTTTCTTTTTTGACATTTCATTCCCTTTCTTCTGTCACAGAAGCTCTGTATGACATCTGATATAATCTAAAAAAGATGGCATGCAGCCTGGTGCTCCGGCGCGATTTCCTTTAAAGTCGGACGCTCTTGCCGGCAGATTTCCTTGCAGTATACACACCGATTCTGAAACGGGCAGCCCACGGGAACATCCAGAGGACTGGGCACATCCCCCTCCAGACTTTCAATTTTCTTGTCAAAATCCATATGGATATCAAACAGAGAGCCCATCAAAGCCTTTGTATAGGGATGCTTCGCCTCTGTGCTCAGCTTTTTCCCCGGAAGGACCTCCACCAGATTTCCCAGATACATGACCGCAATATCATCTGCGACAGAAGCCACAAGGGCAATGTCGTGGCAGATAAATCCGATGGCCAGATTCATCTCCTTCTGCAGCTTGCGGATCAGCTGAATCACCGTTTTCTGCACCGACACATCCAGCGCCGATGTAGCCTCGTCCAGAATAAGCACCTCCGGCTTTAGCGCCAGGGCCCGGGCGATGGCCACCCGCTGTCTCTGGCCGCCGCTTAGGCTGTGGGGGTAGCGATCCATATACTCTTCAGGCAGACCTACCTTTTCCAGGAGACTGCTGCAAACCTGCGTCTTCTCACTGGCTTTTATCTCCTTGTAATTCATCAGCGGCTCGCAGACGATATCCCGAATCCGCATTTTAGGATTAAAGGAGGTGTTGGGATCCTGAAACACCATCTGAATGTGCCGGCGTTTCTGCCGCAGCTTTTCTCCTTTTAGCTCAGACAGGTTGTCCCCTCTAAAAATGATCTCACCGCTGTCCGGTTTTTCAAGGGCAACCAAAAGCCGCATAAAGGTACTCTTTCCGCAGCCCGACTCGCCAACCATCCCAAGGGTTTTCCCTTTGTAAAATTTTAAATTGATATCGTTATTGGCCAGCAGGCGTTTTTTCCCTGCCGCGGGAAAGGTCTTTACGATATGCTTTGCTTCTAAAATCGCATCCTCATTATGCAAGCCACTCACCTCCCATCGACGGCACGGAAGCAATCAGTTTTCTGGTGTATTCATTGGAGGAGCCCTGAAGGATCTGCGCTCTGTCTCCCTGGTCCTCAATTCTTCCGTTTCGCATCACGATGATATGGTCAGCCATGTAAGCCGCAACGCCGATATTGTGCGTGACAATGAGGATTCCCGTGTGATAGTCCTCCCTCAGCTCCATCATCTGTCTTACAATCTGCGCCTGTATGGTCACATCCAGCGCCGATGTGGGCTCATCCGCCAAAAGAAGTCTTGGCTGGTAGGTCATCCCCATGGCGATGCCCACCCTCTGGCGCATGCCTCCGGACAGCTGGAAGGGATAGGAGCGCATCACGTGATCCCCATCGGGAAGGCGCATGCGCTCCAGCATGGCGACGCCCTTCTTCCAGGCCTCCTTTTTGCTGATTTTCTCATGGGTTCTGATGTATTCCACAAACACCTCGCCCACACGGCGGGTGGGATTCATCATGGCGCCGCTGTCCTGAAAAATCATGGAAATTTCACTGCCGCGCAGGGTGCGCCACTGCTCCGGGGTATAATCCAAAAGGGATTTTCCGTCGAAGACAACGTCCCCAGCAGTAACCTTGCCGGCGTTGGGCAAAAGTCCCATCACCGACCGGATCACTGTGGTTTTGCCGCTGCCGCTTTCTCCCACCAGGGCAGTGATCTTTCCCGGCTTCATCTCCATGGAAAAATCGATCACCGTTGGAACATCTTTATACGACACTGTCATATGCTCAATTTTCAACATCTTCCTGCCTCCTATTCATCCCTGGGGTCCATAATATCTCTCAGAGAATCCCCCAGCATATTAAAGACGACAACAACCAGGAAAATCGCCAGACCGGGAAAAATCATCATCCACGGCGCACTCTGGATCAGTCCGCGCCCTTCGTTGAGCATATAGCCCCATTCCGGGGTAGGCGGCTTCGCCCCAAATCCCAGAAAGGACAAGGCGGCAAGCTCTAACATCATGCTTCCAACGTCCGTCGCCGCCGTGATAATCAAAATCGGCAGTGCATTGGGCAGCATATAGGATTTGATGATATGAAACCGCTTGGAGCCGGAAACAACGGCCGCAGACACATAGTCTCTGTCCTTGATCTGCAGTACCAGGGAACGGGCCAGACGAGCATATTTTGTCCAGCTGACGATGGTAATGGCGATAATGGCGTTTTGCATGCTGGAGCCTATAATCCCCGCCACCGCAAGGGCAAGCACCAGCCCCGGGAAGGCGACCATCATGTCGGCAACACGCATCAGCGCTGCATCCACAATACCGCCAAAGCAGCCTGCGATGACGCCCACTGCCGTACCGATGACAAAGATCAAAAGCACCACGCCGAAGGTGGACACCAGAGAAACCCGGGCCCCATAAATCACCCGGACGAAGATATCTCTGCCCATTTTGTCGGTTCCAAAGATATGCTCACTGCTGGGTGCCTTCAGCGCATCGTACATATTGCCGCTTAAGGGATCCACGCCGCCTGTTATGACCGGAGCAAAAACCGCCGCAAGGATGATAAGCAGGGCCAAAATTGAAAAGACCACAAATTGTTTGTTTTTTAAAAAATCACTTGCTTTTACCATACCTATCTCCTTTTTATGCGCATCCTGGGATCTATATACTCGTAGGAGGCATCCACAATCAGATTGATCACCATGTAAATCAGCGCCATCCAGAGCACATAGCCCTGTATCAGATTATAATCGCTGGAGGTAATCGCAGACACGGCAAGATTACCCAAGCCTGGATAAGAGAAGATAATCTCTACCACCGAGGTGCCGCCCAAAAGGCTTCCCACGGAAAGGCCCAGCATGGTGACGAGGGGCAAAAGAGCATTGGGGAAAACATTGCCCCAGATGATTCGGCTTTTTTTGATCCCTCTCGCCTGCGCCCCGATCACATAATCCTGATTCAGTTCTTCCAGCACCGCAGCACGTACCTGCCTTGTATACTTGGCAGCCATGGCGATGGCCAGCGTTAGAGCCGGCAAAAACATGCTCCTGAAATCACCGCCGGCGCTGATGACCGGAAAAATTGCAACTCTAACGCATAGCGCCAGCATCAACAGCAGTGCTACCCAGAAATTTGGCATGGCACAGCCCACAAAGGTAATCCCCCGGGCCAGGTAGTCCAGCCAGCTATTCTTGTACAATGCCGAGAGCACGCCAAGGGGGACTGACAAAATCAGCATCATCACCAGCGCCATCAGCGTCAGCTTCAGCGTCGGGCCCACCCGTTCCAGTAAAAGCTCTGTCACCGGCTGGTGGAGCGAATAGGAGGTACCGAAGTCCCCCTGAAAGCAATTCCCCAGCCAGCGAACATACTGTGTGAGGAAGGGGTCATTCAACCCCATTTCCTCTCTGGTCTCTTCCACAATCTCCTCCGACGGCATCTGCCCCATGGAGATGTACATGTTTTCCACCGGATCCCCCGGTGACAAATAGGTTAGAAAAAAAGTAATAAAACTGATTCCTATCAGAACTACTACAATCTGCAGAAGGCGGGAGAACAATTGTTTTTTGTTCAATTTAATCACACCTCATTTCTTCAAGGGAATAAAATCAGTCTTAGTTTGCCGGAACGATTTCTGTAGTCAGCCAATAGTAATCTGCGGTGTGGATATGTGCGTAGCCTACGCGTTCATTGGAGTAAACCATGGAGCTGTTGTAATAGCCATCCACCAATACCAGCGCATCATCGATGATGATCTGCTGCATTTCTTTGACCAGCTCTTTTCTTTTATTCTGATCCAATTCATTCTGCAGCGATTCATACAGCTTGTCGTATTCCGGATTGGAATACCCACAGTAGGTCGTTTTTGAATACCAGTTGCCCAAATATTCCAGCGGGTCGCCGGTTCCCACGGTGATCCAGTTGTTGTTGTTCAAATCGTAATCCCCTGCAGCCAGCTTGCTCCACTGGTCGTCAGAGATGCCGTATTCAGCAGTGACTCCAATGCCAATTTATTTCAGATACTGGGTGTGGGCATCAGAGAAGTCATTTAACAGACGATTTTCATAGGAGACATAGCGCAGATTAATATTCTGTCCGTCCAGCTCACGGATGCCGTCGCCGTCCGTATCCACAATGCCTGCGTCATCCAACAGCTTCTTTGCCCCCTCGGGATCGTAGGCATAGGGGTCATTCAGCTCATCGTAGCCATAATCCAGATTCGAGGGCAGCACGGAGATACCCGCCGTGTACAGACCGCCGATGGTCTTGGATTCACAGATGCTTTCCTTATCAATCGCCATAATCATCGCCTTGCGGATCGTTTCATTCCCCAAAACGCCATCCAGATTCATCCAGCTGAAGCCACAGCGAACCCCGGTTGCGATATCTACGGTGAAGTTGTCGTCATCCTGGAAATCCTGAATATCGGAAACGTTTGTGATGTTTTCCACCAGGTCTACCTGGCCGCTCTGAAGGGCCATGGTTTTTGCGGAGGCATCACCCATGAAGAGAATGTTTACCTTATCGTAAGGCACTTCTTCATAATAGTTGGGATTTGCCGCCATCTCGTAACCGACGCCTACGCCGTTAAACTGATTGACCATGTAGGGCCCGGTTCCAATAACGCCATTGGTGTAATCCTCGGTGTGCTCAATATCGGCAACCGCCATAACCGGATAGGCCAGCTGTCCCGGCAGATCATTGTAGGGCTGGCTCGTAACGATGGTCAGGGTATTTGCCGCATCGTCCGCTGTAATTTGTGCTTCAAATTCCAGATATTTTTCCGCATTCGCCGAAGACTCGTCGGCAACAGTCTTCAGGTACTCATAGCTTTCTTTCACCTTCGAAGGTGTTACCTCACAGCCGTCCGAAAACCGAATATCATCTTTCAGCGTAATCACCCACTCGGTGTGGGCGTCGTTGACCGTGTAGCTTTCGGCCAGCCACGGCTCTGTGCCCATCTCGTCGTTGAACTTGAATAAGCTCTCGGTGATGCCATAGCGCATGGCATTCCAGGCGCCGTTGGGGGTCATCGCAAAATTCAGGGCGCCGTCATCGTACATCTGGCATCCGAAATTCAGGACTTTTTCCTCTCCATCGGCGCTTTTTGAACCACCAGAACCGCCGCACCCTGAAAGCAGGGAAAGCGACATAACCGCAGCCAATCCAAAGGCAAGGTACTTTTTGAGTTTCATTTTCCATTCCTCTTCTGTTTTTATTTCACAAAGCTGTAAAAAGCTACAAAAAAAGATCTGATGCCTTACATCAGATCTGATAATTAATCTTTCCACACAAAAAATACTGCTACGCTGCTTTCGTTTTCAAGCAAATAACAACCTCTCTATAGGGTAAAGATCTCTCGTCTTCCGCAAGAATCTTTAACAGAAAATAAGCAGGTATCCTGACTTAAGCATTCCCATCCTTGGCACCTTCCCAGAGTAGGCCTCCAGTGGTCTTATGCCTTGGACCAGCTAACACAGTGACGAGATCGCTCCGGATTCTCACCGGATTCCCTTTTAATCAAACCACGTCTGAACTTAATTTCTTACGGCGTAACCGCCAGCTTTATGATGACTTATTAAATCGCAGCTGCCTATACCGTATCTGTATTTCGTCTGTTTTGCCGTATAAGAATTTATGATACCCTTTTGTTCGATATAGACGAATACCTCTGCAGATTTTCAGCAGCTAAATTTAATTTTATCCTACATGAATTTCATATCATCGTCAAGTATTTTTTAAAAAACATAGTTTTGTTTTTGTAACCTATACCCCCTTGGAGTATGTGTAAATATAACTGCTGCTTCTTGATTTAAGTCCCCCTATAGAAGCTGCCAGCACACCGTCATTCTCTGCAAGTCCCATGGAAACCGTGGTGCAGCTCGCAAACTAAGACACCGAGGCAAGACCTGACATGCCAAGGGTTACGTTGAAAAACGAGGCAAA
>JAUNGS010000007.1 GCA_030524435.1 Eubacterium sp. | reverse complement strand
GATTTCGGTGAAGGGCACCACGTAGAGGGTCACCCGGCCGCAGTACTGAGCCACGATTTTGGCCAGATCCACCACCTTCTCCTTGGCGCGGTCGCTGGTGAAGGGGAAGCTGTGGAAATAGACGCCGATGAGCTCTATCCCGCGCTTGGCCATCATGTAGCCCGCCACGGGGCTGTCGATGCCGCCGGACAGAAGCAGGGCCGTCTTGCCGCTGCAGCCCACGGGCAGCCCGCCGTTGCAGGGAATAAATTTGTGGTAGATATAGGTTTCCTCCCGGACCTCCACCCAGAGGTTGAATTCCGGATTGTGCATATCCACCTTCAGGCCCTCGATATTTTTTAGAATCACGGCCCCCAGGCGGCGTCCCAGCTCCGGCGACTGAATGGGGAAGCGCTTGTCCCCGCGCTTGGCCGTCACCCTGAAGGTTTTAAAATCGGCCTGCTTGGCCTGGGCCAGGGTTTCCTCTTCGATGGTCTCAATCTTGCTCTCAACCACCACCGCCGGGCTCACGGAGACGATGCCAAAGACCTTGGTGACGGCCTCAAGCCCCTCGTCGAGCTCCTCCTCGGAGAT
This sequence comes from Eubacterium sp., assembly GCA_030524435.1. GTDB lineage: Bacteria > Bacillota > Clostridia > Eubacteriales > Eubacteriaceae > Eubacterium. The sequence goes on along the minus strand of JAUNGS010000007.1, from coordinate 51,323 downwards.
GTGGACGATGATTCTCCCCTGGATTTTCTGAACCTTGACGCTCTCAAAGCGCTTTAAGGTGTTTCTGATATTTTTAACCAGCAGGTCGATGAAATAGTTGCGGTTCAGGCCCTTGAGGCTGATCTCTCCGTATCTGACCAAAATGACGTGTTTCATACTTTTACTCTTCCTCCTAATGTTTATAGCGCAGCAGCATTCTCAGCTGCGCCACCGATTTCTTAATGGCCTCCGCCGCCAGAAGCACCTCCGCCTCGGTGGTTTTGATGGAGAAGCTGACCCGAATGGTGCCCTCCTTGTACTCCTCGGGCAGATGGATAGCCGACAGCACGTATTGCTTTTCTTTTTTGTGGGATGAGCAGGCCGAGCCCGTGGACACGTAGATGCCCTCGCCCTCCAGGCTGTGGAGCAGCACCTCGCCCCGAACCCCCTTGAAGGAAAGGCTCGTCACAAAGGGCGAGGCGTCCTCGGGGCTGTTGACGCGCATATCCGGCACGTCAGCCAGGGCGGCGATCAGGGCTTCCTTGATCTGCTGTGCCCGCTGGATCCGCTGGGGTCCCAGCTCCTGCTGAATTTCCACGGCCCTGCCGAGCCCGGCAATCCCCGGGACGTTTTCGGTGCCGGAGCGCAGGTTTTTCTCCTGTCCCCCGCCGATGATCAAAGGCTTAATGCGCACGCCCTTTCTCAGATAGATAGCGCCGATGCCCTTGGGACCGCAGATCTTGTGGCCGCAGAGGGTTAAAGCGTCGATTTTACAGGCCGCCACATCCACGGGCACCTTCATAAAGCCCTGGACAAAATCGGTGTGGAACAGACATTTTTCATTTTTTTCCTTGATCAGGGCCCCGATGCGCGCCAGATCCTGGATGGTCCCCAGCTCGTTGTTGACCCCCATGACACTGACCAGCACCGTGTGGTCGTCGATGGCCCCTGCGAGAAAGTCCAAATCGATTTTCCCCTGGCCGTCCACGGGAACGTAGACCACATCGATGCCGTGGGCCTCGTAGAAATGAAAAACCTCCATCACCGAAGGGTGCTCGATGGCGGTGGTGATAATCCGCATTTTATCGATGCGCTGGTTTTCCACGATGCCCTTGATCAGGGTGTTGTTGCCCTCGGTGCCGCCGGAGGTGAAGTAGACGCTGTCCTCCGGGGCGTTTATGGCCTTGGCGATCAGCCGCCTGACCTCCCGGATGGCCTTCTCGGTTTTGATGCCCTTGTCGTAGAGGGATGAGGGGTTGCCGTAATCCTCACTGAGGTACTGCACCATCGCCTTGATCACCTCGGGATGGGGCGCCGTCGTCGCCGCGTTGTCTAGATAAATATCGCTCATTTTTATCTCCCGTTACTTTCTTTTTGTAAGCTCCTGATCCATAAAGATCCTGCTGCCAGTGGCCCGTCTCTGTCCCTGGTATTTTCCCCGGTAGGGATTTTTCGCCGGGGCGTCCATCTTGGCAAAGACCAGCTGGCAGATCCGCCTTCCGGCCTCCAGCTTAATGGGCAGACGGTTGGCGTTGTAGAGCTCCAGGGTAATCTCTCCCTCAAAGCCCGGGTCCACCCAGCCGGCGTTCTGGATAAAAAGGCCCATGCGCCCGATGGAGCTGCGCCCCTCCACGAAGGCCGTTAGGTCCTCGGGCAGACGGATGTACTCCACCGTTGTGGCCAAAAGAAAAGAATTGGAGGGAATGATGATGGCATCGCTCTCCAACTCAACGTAGTGCATCTCGTCCGTCATGGACATGGCCTCAAACTTATTTTCATCCAGCTTTAAAAAATGGCGTCCCAGCCGGATATCCACCGACGCCGGCTGAATCTGGTCCGGCTCCAGGGGATCGATGACCAGCTCACCGCGCTCCATATAAGCACGAATGCTTTTATCTGATAAAATCATTTTTTTGAAACCTCAAATTGTATTTTTACCTCCAAAATGCCTTTTTTGACATTTTAAAAATAATTTTATACATTTTACCATGAGCGCAGACAATTTTCAATGTCCTGGGCCAGGCTTTCCTCCAGATTCCAAAAGCCCTGATAGCCCCTGAGGGGCAGCGGGTGTTTCAGGACCCTGGGATTTTCAAGGCGCCAGGCGTAGCGTCCGTCGGAAAAGTCTCCCCGGGACAACTCCTCGGCGGAAAGTTGCCCTCGAATCATTTCCACCGGAAAGCAGTCCACGATCTCCACCACGCCTACAATGGCCCCCAGGGGCATTTCTGGCAGCCAGAGGGCTGTTTTCTTCTTTGCAGCATGAATCGCCACAACGCCCCGAATATTCGTTTTCCTGGGTCTTGTCTCATATTGCTTTTTTCCCTGAACCACCCAGCTGGCCCAGGGCTGATGAATGCTGATTGCCTTCATAACGTCATTTTGTACCATTCCTTTTTACTATTCGCTATCTCTTATTATGTACCATTTCATTCATTTTTTCAACCTTCTAGCTTCTTGTTAAGCTCACAATATCTTAAGTTTTATTGTCTTTATCGCCATTAATCAACCTTTACAGGATTATTTGTTGAATTAAATTACTTTTATGCAAACTTATTTTCTTGTTTTTTTCAGATTAACCTTTACTTTTTAAGTTTTAAGTTATAAGATAATACCATCATCGATTAACTGGAGCCCTAATCAATGAGTCCAAATTAAGAATTGAGAGAGAGATTGGAAGAATGAACAAGTACAGACAACTTAGAAAAGAAAGAAATTTGTCCCAGGCAAATTTGGCTGAACGTCTTGGGGTATCCCAAACCGCCGTCAGCCAATGGGAAACTGACAAAAACTATCCTGACATCAACACAATCAAAGAGCTTGCCGAAATTTATTCCGTAACCACCGACTATCTGCTCGGCGTCGATTCCAGCAGACTCAAGAAGGACAACGAAATCGTTGTCTACACACGTGTCCCCGCCGGCATCGAATGGGCCAACATCAGCGACCGCGATGGTTACGAGGAACTCGGCACAAAAATGCTTGAAAACGGAAAAACCTACGTCGGCTACAAAATTTCAAACGACGACATGGCCCCGGTTTTCATGCGCGGCGATATTTTGATCATCGAGGTCAGGGACAATTGTGAGGACGGCGACTACGCCCTCGTCCAGGTCAGCGGCTACGACGCCGAAATCAAGCATGTCTTCATGCAGCCCAACGGCGTTCTGGTCCAGCCCGTTGTCCCCAACAAGCGCGGCAATTTCTACGCCAACACCAGCAAGGAAAAGGCCCGTATTCTCGGTGTCGTAAGACAGGTCAGACGGAATCTCTAATTAGGGCATCCCGATGGGTTCCCCGTTTTAAAGGGCAGGCGCCCATCAAACCCTTGAAAAAAGGCATCGTGAAAATAGCGGTATTTTCACGATGCCTTTTTTACGTATTTTTCTTAATGCTTCCCCGGGTCTCAGACTTTACTGTCCTCCCATGCGATACGCCGTATTCTCCTGGTTAAAGCGGAAGGCCCCCGCCTCCCGGGTGTCGTAAATCTCGTGTTCTGTGGTCACAAAGACGGCTTCTGAGGCCGAAGTGCTCTCCAAAAGCCTCTGCCCCTCCTCCAGACCTAAAATAAAGCAGGCCGTGGACAGGATATCCGCCTCGGTGGAGTCCTGGGCGACGATGGTCACCTGCCTGAGCCCCGACGCTGCGGGATAGCCCGTCCTGGGATCTAAAATATGGTGGTAGCGCCTGCCGTCCTCGCCGATGAAATACCGCTGGTAATCCCCGGAGGTTACGGCGGCACAGTCCGAAAGGCCCAAAACCCCCACGGTGCTCTGGGTGTCGTCGGGATCCTCCACCCCGACGTTAAAGGGCTGGCCATCCGTCTTGTCACCGATGAGCACCACGTTGCCCCCCAGGTTGATGATGCCGTGCTGCACCCCCCGTTCCACGAGGAAATCCTTGAGCTTCTGGCCGATGTAGCCCTTGGCCACGGCGCCGAGATTCAGCTTCATCCCCGGTGTCTTTAGATAAATCGTGCTGTTTTCTGCATCCACTGTCACCTGTCTGTAATCCACCAGGGCCCTGGCCGCCTCGATAGCCGGGGCCTCGGGCACGGTGGTGTTTTCACCAATATTCCAGAGGTCCGCCAGGGGGCCGATGGTGATGTCAAAGGCGCCGCCTGTTTTTTCGCCGTAGGCCAGCCCCTGCTGTACCACCGCCAGGGTCTCCGCAGAAACCGCCACCGGCGTCTGACCGGCGGCCCTGTTGACCGCTGAGATCTCGCTGCCCTCGTCGTAGGCCGACAGCATCCCATCCAGCCGCCTAAGCTCTTCGAAGGCCTCGTTTAAGGCCGTGCTGTCCTCCTGATCGTAGAGGGTGATGGTCACCACCGTGTCCAGGGCAAAATCCGTCCGGGTCACCGTCTCCCCCCGGCTGCAGCCGGTCAGCCAAAGAAGACACAGCGCCGCCAGGCCTAGAATTAATCTTTTCGCACCCATCTCAGATTACCCCAGACTCAGCTCGTCGAAGTTTTCGTTGAATCCCTCGCCCACCACCTCGTGGACGTCAGCGATGGTAAAGAAGGCCTTGGGGTCGATGGCCGTGACGATTTGCCGCAGGGTGGCTATTTCCTTTTTCGACACGATGACCATCAGCATCTCCCGATGCTTTTGGGTATACATCCCCTGAACCGCAATTTTGGTGTTGCCGCGGTCCAGATATTTAAAAATCGCCTCGGAGATCTCGGTGGTTTTATCGCTGATGATCAGGGCCTCCTTGGCAAAATGAACCCCCTCCAAAATGCCGTCGATGATCTTGGAGCAGACGTAAACGCTGATGACGGCGTACATGGTCCGCTCGGGTCCAAAGATGAAAAAGCCCACGGCGATGATCACCGCGTCGATGATGAAAATCAGCTTGGCAATGGGAAAATGGGGCTTGATGTATTTGATGATGGCCGCCAGAAGCTCGGTGCCGCCGGTGGTGCCGTTGACCCGCATCACCAGGCCGATGCCCGCCCCGGACAAAACACCGCAGGCCAGCCCCGCCAAAAGCAGATCGTCCTCAAAATGAAACACGTTGGGGATGTATTCCACCAGCCACAAAAAAAGGGTCATCAAAATCACCGCATAGATCGATTTTTGGACAAAATAAAAGCCCCGCTGCTTCAGGTTGATGAGATAGAGGGGAATATTCAGCACCAGATTCGTCACCGCCAGGGGAATCGAAAAGCCGACGATTTCCGCCGAAATCTCCTTGATGACGATGGCCAGGCCGCTGATGCCGCCGACCACCAGCCCCGCAGGATCAGCAAACCAGCTGACCCCCAGGGACAGAAGAAAGGTTCCGATCACCAGGTAGCCAAAGTCCTTTAGGGTGCAGCGCGTCAGCGCGCTGCCATTTTTTTGCTCTGCCATGGTATGTCTCCTTGGGTAATGCCTTAAAGGTCAGCTAAGGAAGGCCCTAGCACACCGGGGTGCTCCCCGCCCCGGCCATGGCTACCTGTCTTAAAATATCCATGGCTTCCTTGAATTCCTCCAGGGTCAGGCCGGGCATCTTTTCTGCCACCAGTTCGTAGCCCGCCTCAAAGGTCGCCGCGCCGTTGACGGCCACCATCAAATCTGCATCGCCTAAAAAGGCGTCTAAAATTTCCTTGAAACGTTCCTCTGTCATTGTGTTTCCTCCTAAAATTTGCGTCTTGCCTCCATTATACCTGTCCCCTCCCCGGGAGACAATTCTACAGGATAAAGCAAAAGCACCGGCAGCGCCTGCCGATGCTTTGTGAAGTGCTCCTTCAAAAAATATTCCACGTGGAACATTTTTGAGCTTTTAATCCATGACGCTTTTGACCGCCTGGTACAGAGCCACGTATTTTTCAAAAATTTTGCTGTAGACCGCCGTGATCTCCGGCCGGGGTTCCACCACGTAGGCCTCCTTGACCATGCCCCGGGTGGCTTCCTCAAAATTGCTGTAGACCTTGGCCCCCACCGCCGCGACGATGGCGCAGCCCAGGGCGCTGGCCCCGGCATCCTCGGTGACGATGATCGGCTTGCCGGTGACGTCGGAGATGATCTGCATCCAGACCTTGTCCTTGGTGACGCCGCCGCAGCCAACGATGGTGTCCACTGTGCTGCCGTTTTTCTCAAAGCTGTCGATGATGTTTTTGGTGCCGAAGGCCACGGCCTCCAGGAGGGCTCTGTAGATGTGGGCCTTGGTGTGGCTTAGGGTCAGCCCGTAGATCATGCCCTTGGCGTTGGGATCTTTGTAGGGGGTTCGGTTGCCCTGGAAGAAGTCCAGGGCGATGAGCCCCTCCGCCCCCGGCGCAATTTTTTCGACCTGTTCATTCATATAGGCGTAGGGATTGTCCATCTCTGCGATGCCAAACTCCCGCATGTACCATTTGACGATGGAGCCCGCAGAGCTCTGGCCCCCCTCCAAAAGCCAGGCCTTTTCCACCACCGGCTCGTCGTAGGGACCCCAGAGGCCGTCCAGGTGAAGCTTCTGCTCCGACAGGCAGAGCTGCACAAAGCTGGTGCCCATGATCATGGCCATTTTGCCGGCCCGATCTACCCCCAGGCCCAGCATGCCGATGTGGGCGTCGATGCCGCCCTGAACCACCAGCATTTCAGGGTTGAGATCATATTTCTCAGCAAATTCCCGGTCGATGGTCCCCAGAACCTCGCCGACTCTGGTGACGTCCAGCACCATTTTGTCCCGATAATCCGAGAGGCCCACCTGATTGAAGAAATCCTCGCTCCAGCCGCCCTCACAGCCCACATAGTGAGCCTTGCAGGCCGCCTGGCACAGGGCGCCGGTGAATTTTTTACAGAGGCGGTAGTTGATGTAGTCTTCCTGCTCGATGATCTTGTAGGCCCTTTGGTAGATCTCAGGCTGATGGTTTTTGATCCAGAGCATTTTGGGAATGGTCCACTCCACCGAATCTTCCCCGCCGCAGTATTCCAGAACGTGATGTCTGGTGGCGTTGACCGCCGCCGTCTCCTCGGTGGCCCGGTTGTCCATCCACATGATGGCGTTGGTTAGGGCCTCGCAGTTTTCATCCACCGGGAGAATGGTGGGCGAGGTGGCGCAGACGCTGACGGCGCAGATGCTGTAGCGCAGGCCCATGGAGGTGTTCTTAAGCACGTTGGCCATGGCGGCATTGAGGCACTGCCACCAGTCCGACGGCCGCTGCTCGGCCCAGCCAGCCTGGGGATAGAGGGTTTCGTAGGCCTGCTCATCCGAATTCAGCACATTGCCTGAAATGTCCGCAATGACCACCCGCACGCTCTGGGTTCCCAGGTCAATTCCCATAAAATACTTTGATTCTTTCATTGTTTATACTCCTTGTCCATCATGCTTATACTTTTTATAGCTTGAATTTTACGCTGAGGCTGCGGTTTTTTCATCCAGGGCCAGCACAGCCTTGGCCAGGGGCTCATCGATGTAGAGCACATCGGCAAAGCCCCCGCGCAGAGCCCCCAGCACCGCCCGCTCTTTTTGTGCGCCGACGGCAATCATCAGCTTGTTTTTGATTTTTTTAATCTGCTCCAGGGGGGTGCCCACCACCCGGGCGTCCAGCACCGGATCGACGATATTGCCCTCCAGATCGATAAAATGGGAGCAAACGTCCCCCACGGCCCTTCGGGCAATGGCCTGGTACTCCAGGGGCGTAAAGCAGCCCAGCTCGTAGAGCACCGACTCCTGGGCGATGTGCCCCACGGAGAACACCGCCGTCTCGCAGCGCTTGGCCAGCTCCAGCACCGAGGCGATCTGGGAATCCTCCATGATCACCTGGGCGATTCTGGGCTCATCGACGATGGCCGGCGCCGGCAGAAGGTAGCCGTCGCCCTCCACGGCATTTTTAAAGGCCCGGACGATCTCCGTGGCCCCGGATTCGTAGAGGGCCCTGGAGGAGCCGCCGTTGAGCTGGATGACGATGACGTTTTCCCGGCGCATTTTCGGCAAAAACTGCACCAGGCTGTTGAGGGTTCTCCCCCAGGCCACCCCCAAAACCGAGTGATCGCCGATGTACTTGGGCAGGTCCTCGGCCATGGCCACCGCCACATCCCGGAGCAGCACCCCGGCGTCGCCGATCATGTCGGGGATCACCACAGTCTTTCTTAAAGCAAACCGCGAGGACAGCTCCGATTCCAGATCCGCCGCAGAGAACACCGGCGGCTTCACCCGAACCTCCACGTAGCCCTCGTCCATGGCAATTTTCAAAAGTCGGCTCACCGTCGACTTGGAGATGTTTTCCTTCTCGCCAATCTCCTGCTGGCCCATCTTCATCTCGTAGTACATCTTCGCCACGCGAAGAATAAGATTTTCCTTGTTCTGATCCACAGGGCCCTCCCTTCCTTCGTGAAATAATTTTTCTGGTTCAAAATTTATTTCATTGTAATCGCTAATCACCCTCAAGTCAAGATTTTTTTCAAGTTTGAAAATTAATTGCAAATTCTCCCAAAAACCTTCTTTTCTCCCTGTACGGCCAATTCTTCCCCTTAAAGGCATTGATTTCCTTAATTTGCCGTTGAATACCGGTCTGTTTTCTGCCAATTCAGGATTTTAAGATCCTGCCTTCGCCGGAAAGTTCCAATTCCTCCTCTTGATTGAATTTATTTTCATATTGTGAAATTTTTCTTGACAACCGGAGACAAACGGATGTACAATGGGGGCAAATAAAACGCAAACACACAAAGGAGTACGAAAAATGAGCATTGTTACCTTCATCGGTTCCGGCCAGATGGCCTCGGCCTTAACCTTCCCCGTCAAAGAAAACGGTCACGAGGTTCGCCTGGTGGGCAGCCCCCTGGACCACGAAATCATCGACGAGCTGAGAAAGTCCCGCTTTCACATCAATTTAAAGCGCACCCTCCCCGAGGGCTTAAAATACTATCAGATCGAAGAGGTTGAGGAAGCCCTGAAGGGCACCGATGTCGTGCTCTGCGGCGTCTCCAGCTTTGGGGTCGACTGGTTTGCCGAAAATATCCTGCCCATCATCCCCGAGGACGTCCCCATGATCGCCGTCACCAAGGGCATGATCGACCAGCCCGACGGCTCCATGATCACCTACCCCGCCTACTGGGAAAGCAAGCTTCCCGCCGGCAAGAAGCTGAGCATCAACGCCATCGGCGGCCCCTGCACCAGCTACGAGCTGGCTGACCACGACGACTCCGCCGTGGCCTTCTGCGGCAGAGACATCGAAACCCTGCGCTACTTAAAATCCATCTTCACGGCCCCCTACTACCACGTCAGCCTCTCGACCGACGTCGTGGGCGTCGAATGTGCCGTCGCCTTAAAGAACGCCTACGCCCTGGGGGTTTCCCTGGCCGTCGGTATCGCCGAAGCCAGAGAAGGCATCGGGGTGCAGCACTACAATTCCCAGGCGGCCCTCTTTGGCCAGAGCGTCAAGGAAATGAAGCAGCTGCTTGAGCTTGTGGGCGGCGGCGAGGAAAACATCATCTACGGTGCCGGCGACCTCTACGTCACCATCTTCGGCGGCAGAACCCGTAAAATCGGTACCCTGCTGGGCCGCGGCATGGCCTTCGACGACGCCATGAAGGAGCTGGCCGGCGTCACCCTGGAATCCATCGTCATCGCCACCAGAACCGCCAACGCCGTCCGCAGACTGGCCGAAAACGGCAAGGTAGATCTGGCCGACTTCCCCCTGCTGATGCACGTCGACGCCCTGATCAACAAGGGTGAGTCCGTCAACATCCCCTGGAAGGCCTTTGAAACCGAAAAATTCTAGAACAGAAAGCTAACCCCCTAGGGTCTCTGGTTCGCCAGAGACCTTTTTTGTATTTTGAAAAAAACCTTGCGCCAAAGCCTCGGCGCTGTGCTATCATATAAGACGAATACCAAGCAAAGAGGAAATTTCATGGGAAAACAAAAGAAAGATAAAAACAAAACCAACGTCATGCGGCTTTTGGAGCAGGCCCACATCGCCTACACCGCCCACGAGTACGACCACGGCGACGACGCTGTGGACGGCGTCACCGTGGCCGAAAGGCTGGGGCAAAACCCCGACCAGGTCTTTAAAACCCTGGTGTGCAAGGGCCATTCCGGGGATCACGCCGTTTTCGTCATCCCCGTGGCCAAGGAGCTGGACTTAAAAAAGGCCGCCAGGGCCGCCGGCGAAAAATCCGTGGAGATGATCCACGTCAAGGACATCAATAAAACCACGGGCTACATCCGCGGCGGCTGTTCCCCCATCGGCATGAAAAAGCCCTTTAAAACGGTTTTTGACAGCACGGCCCTATCCGTCCCCACCATCATCGTCTCCGCCGGAAAAATCGGCCACCAGGTGGAGCTGGCCCCCGCCGACCTCATCGGCTTTGTGGCGGGCACCACGGCGGAAATCACAAAAAATTAAAAAAAGCGTATTCTCCAGGGACAAGGGCCCGCCCGATTTCACTTCGGGCGGCGCCGCCTCTGGAGGGTACGCTTTTTTATTTGCTCACGGTTTACAGAAATCTGACCTTGGAGCCATCTCTGGGCTTGGCCTCCGGCGCTTCGTCGGGCACGCCCAGGGCCAGACCGATGACAAACTCATAGCCCTCGGGGGCGCCGATGGCCTGCATGAGCTCTGCCCCCTCCGCACTGTTCATGTAGTCCTTGACCATGCCGATGATGCAGGAGCCGGCGCCCAGGGATTCCGCCGCTACAGCCATGTTTTCCACGATGATGCCGGCGTCCACATGGTACCAGCGATTTTTGGGATCCCCGACGATAAAGGCAAAGGCCGGCGCGTTGTAGAGCACGGAATAGTTTTCCGGAAGCGCCATGGGGCTGCCGTTTTTCTGAATATAGGCGGCAAAGCCCTGATCCAAAGCCTTGAGGATTTTTTCATCCGTCACCACGATGACGTCGCAGGACTGCATATTTCTTCCCGTGGGGGCCTGGAGGGCTGTCTCCATCAGGGTCGCCAGCACGTCTGTGCCCAGGGCTTCCCGCTTGTAGGCCCGGATGCTCCGGCGATTTAAAATACTCGTGATGGTGGGGTTGTTGATCATCTGAACACTGTCCATTTGCTTTCTCCTTTTTTTCTTTCTATTATACCAAAAATGTCAACCGACTATCTGAAGGCCCGGGGACATTTGTTCATCATAAAGCGCTTGAACTCAAGGCTGTCGCCTGCGGTAAAGCCCGCCTTGTCGAGGATGTAGAGCTTTCCCAAAGCCACCAGCACAAAGCTGTGCTTCGTCTCGTAGATGGCCGAGATCTGTTTAAAATAGACATCCCTCTCGGCGGCCTCGGTTTTCCAGTGCAGCTTGTCCTTGGTGACAACCCAGTGAAAGCCTTTTTCTGGGAAGATTTCCCGCTGGCTGTTGTAGACCTTCTCGGCTGAAAAGCGGTAGCCCTTAAAATAGGCCAAAATCAGCACCGCCGCCCCGGCGATGAAGACACCGCCGGCGGCCCAGGTGACTTTGGAGATATAGTAAAGGGCGCAGATGACGCAGAACAGCGCCATCAGCAGAAAATACCAGCGCCTTTTCCGGCTGGTTTTGCGGTACCATTTCTCCTGGGCCTCAAGGTAAAGCTTTTTGGTGTACACCGTGGTGTTTTTAAATAAAACTTTCATTCTATTTCCTATCTCTGCAAAGCCCTTAAGCCCTGCTGTCATTTTAAAAAAAGCCCTCCCTTAAGGAGAGCTTTGATCAATTTCTTATATTGCTACTGGTTCTGCTTTGCAACTTCAGCCAGTTTAGCGAAGGCAGCTGCATCGTTCATCGCCAGATCCGCTAAGATCTTGCGGTCGATTTCGACGTTGGCAACCTTTAAGCCGTGCATGAATTTGCTGTAGCTTAAGCCGTGGATGCGGGCACCGGCATTGATTCTGGTGATCCACAGTCTTCTGAAGTTTCTCTTCTTTTCTTTACGACCTCTGTAGGCAGAGCGCAGGGCGCGCATAACCGCTTCGTTCGCCGGTCTGTATAACTTGCTCTTTGCACCATAATAGCCTTTAGCAAGTTTCAATACTTTTTTATGCTTTTTCTTGGCGTTAACGCCTTTTTTAATTCTAGCCATTAAAATTTTCCTCCTTGCTCACTATTATTTTAATAACATTTTCTTTACGACTTTAGCGTCGCTGGCAGCCAGATAACCAGCTTTTCTAAGATTTCTCTTTCTCTTCTGGCTCTTGCTGTTTGTGTTCAGTAAGTGACTCTTGTACGCTTTGGCGCGTTTAACAACACCGGATTTTTTAACTGTGAAACGCTTTGCGGCTCCACGATGGGATTTCATCTTTGGCATAGTGAATCCTCCTCCCTATCTTTGTCGTATTATTTTTGTTTTTTATTTATAATGAAGTATAAAAGCTTATACCATTATAGACTGCTTACTTATCCTTCTTGTTGGGGGATAAGAACATAACCATGCTGCGGCCTTCCATTTTAGGCTGTTTTTCCACATTGCCGTAGTCGGCGACGCGTTCTGCAAAGTTCAGCAGGACACCCTTGCCCTGTTCTGTGTAGGCCATTTCACGGCCTCTGAAACGGATGGACACCTTGACGCGGTTCCCCTGTTCCAGGAACTTGATACAGTTTTTCACCTTGACCATGATGTCGTGCTCTTCTACACGAACCGACATACGGATTTCCTTGATGACAACCGCCTTCTGGTTTTTCTTAGCTTCTTTGACACGGCGCATCTCCTCATAACGGAACTTGCCATAATCGAGAATTTTACAAACCGGCGGTTTCGCGTTGGGAGAAACTTTAACGAGATCCAAATTCTTTTCATCTGCGATGCGCTGAGCTTCTCTGGATGACATAATACCGAGCATCTCACCGTCGGCACCGATAACACGTACCTCGCGGTCACGGATTTCTTCATTAATCTCGTGCTGAATGTCTTTAGCTATAACAATACACCTCCAATGGTTATTTGTAATAAAAAATGCAGGTAGACGTGATCCACCTGCATGAATAATCTGTGTTCAATGCTATAAACCCGGCTCTGTATAAAACCTAGGTGAGAAGTGGATACCTCTGCTTTGCTTACCTGAGTAAGTATAGCCTACAGAGGCATCTGTGTCAAGCATTTTATTTATTTTTTTAGAGCTCCCTGGATTTTTCTGCAATCTTTTTGTTCAGGCGGTATTTGAACTCGTCGATGGTCAGGGTTTCCTGTTCCCCGGTGTCACGATTTCTGATGCTCAGGCGCTTGCTTTCCATTTCCTTGTCGCCGATGACTAACATATAGGGAATTTTCTGGAGCTGGGCCTCGCGGATGCGGTAGCCGATTTTTTCATCCCGGGCATCCACATTGACGCGGACACCAGCCGCCTTCAGGGCCGCCTCAATTTCCTGGGCGTAGGCCAGATGGCTGTCGGACACGGGAATCAGCTGTACCTGTACCGGTGCCAGCCACAGCGGGAACTTGCCGGCAAAGTGCTCGATGAGGATCCCCATGAAGCGCTCGATGCTGCCGAAGATGGTGCGGTGCAGGATAACGGGCTGGTGCTTTTCCCCGTCGCTGCCCACGTAGGTCAATTCAAAGCGCTCGGGCATCTGCATGTCCAGCTGGATGGTGCCGCACTGCCAGGTTCTGCCGATGCTGTCCTCCAGGTGGAAGTCGATCTTGGGGCCGTAGAAGGCGCCGTCGCCGGGGTTTAGCTGGTAATCCATTCCCTTGGCCTCCAAGGCTTCCCTTAAGGCCTCGGTGGCAACCTCCCAGTCCTCGTCGCTGCCGATGGCCTTTTCGGGCTTTGTGGACAGCTCAACCTTGTACTTAAAGCCAAAGACGTCGTAGAAGGCGTTGGCCAAATCGATGATGCCGATGACCTCATCCTTAACCTGCTCCATGGTCAGGAAAATGTGGGCGTCGTCCTGGGTAAAGGTGCGAACGCGCATGAGGCCGTGGAGGGCGCCGTGGAGCTCGTGGCGGTGAACCTGACCCAGCTCGCCCATACGCAGGGGCAGCTCGCGGTAGCTGTGCTGACGGGTTTTATAAACCAGCATGCCGCCGGGGCAGTTCATGGGCTTGACGGCGTATTCCTGACCGTCAATTTCCGTGAAATACATGTTTTCCTTGTAGTTGTCCCAGTGTCCGGAACGGTGCCAGAGGTCGGAGTTGAGCATAATCGGGGTCTTGATTTCCTGGTAGCCATTTTTGGCGTGCTCCTGACGCCAGAAGTTTTCCAGCTCGTTGCGGATGATCATTCCCTTGGGGTGGAAGAAGGGGAAGCCCGGTCCCTCCTCGTGCATGGAGAAGAGATCCAATTCCTTGCCCAGCTTTCTGTGGTCGCGCTTTTTAGCTTCTTCCAAGCGATTTAAGTATTCGTCCAGCTCGGATTTCTTCGGGAAGGCCACGCCGTAGACACGCTGGAGCATCTTGTTGTTGGCGTCGCCGTGCCAGTAGGCCCCGGCAAGACTCAAGAGCTTAAAGGCCTTGATCTGGGAAACGTTTCTGATGTGGGGGCCGGCACAGAGGTCCGCCCATTCGCCCTGGCCGTAGAAGGAAATCACCGCGTCCTCGGGGAGGTTGTTGATGAGCTCGGTTTTGTAGCCCTCGCCCTCTTCCTCGGCCCACTTCAGGGCTTCCTCTCTGGACTTGGTATAGTACTCGATGGGATAGCCCTCCTTGACGATCTTCTTCATTTCCTTTTCGATTTTTTCAAGATCCTCGGGGGTGATGGTGTGGTCTAGGTCGATATCGTAATAGAAGCCGTTGTCCACCGCCGGACCGATGGTCAGCTGGGCCTCAGGCCAGATGCGCTTGATGGCCTGGGCCATCAGGTGTGAGGCGGAATGCCAGAAGGCGTGCTTGCCGCCCTCGGAATCGAAGGTTAAAAGATTGAGGGTGCAGTCCTTGTCGATGACCTTTCTGATATCCACAAGCTCCCCGTCAACCTCTGCGGCCAGGGTATTTCTGGCAAGGCCTTCACTGATATCCTTGGCGATATCGTAAACCGTCATATCTGAAGCGTACTCTCTGACGCTGCCGTCCTTCAATGTGATTTTCATTGTCTGTTCTCCTTCATTAAAATTTAAACTAAAAAAGCCCTTTACCGTCATGTGACGATAAAGGGACGTTGTAAACGCGGTTCCACCCAATTTGACACGATTGTGCCCGCTTCATTCCTGATAACGGACAGGCTCCGTGCTGCATTGGACAGCCGACTCGCGAGGTGGTCTTCCGAATAAATAAGCCAACGGACAATTTCAGCCAGGTTGTCCGATCTCTGGTGGCCGCCTTTATTGTACTCTTCCCGGTCAACATCTTTTTCGTATGCCGCTATTATAACCCTTAATCCCTCCGGTGGCAAGGGCTTTTGAAATTTATTTTCAAAAAGAAATTCAGGTCCATTAATCCATGTCCTTGAGGGCCGTCTCCAGGGGAATGCGTTTAATCCGCCTGAAATCCAGGGCCATTACCGCCAGGTAGCCCAGAAGAATAAAGCCGAAGACCTTGGCGTAGCTTGTGGGTCTCATCATGAAGCCAAACCAGCCGCTGTACTCTGACATCATGGCCCGCCACACCTGACTGATGATCACCTCGCCCAAAAGCATACAGACTGCGTCGGCGAGGATGACCACCACCGTGGTGGAGACTAGATAGATCCCGGCCAGCTCACGGTTTTCATAGCCCAGAATCTTGACCATGGAGATGGCCTTCTCGTTCTTTTCGATGATGATCTTCGTCAGCAGGTAGATCAGCACCGCTGCCAAAAGGATACAGAGCACCTGGAAGTAGGCCATGTAGCTGCCCATGGAATGATCCAGCTGATCGCACATCTTTGTGATATCCTCGGAGGTGATCACCGTGGCGATGTGGGCTGCGTCGATATCGGTGATTTCAGAATTGGTGAAATAGCCGTCAAAGGCGCCCTCCTCCTGACCGAAGACCTCCCGGTAACCCTCGGCGGACATGAAGACTGCAAGGCTCTGGCAGTGATCATAGATCCCCGCCACAGCAAATTGGTAGCTGCCCTTTTCGTAGCGCTCCTTCAGGGTAAAGCTATCCCCCAGCTTAAGTCTGTATTTTTCGGCAAAGGGCTCGGAGATATACACCTCCCCTTTATCTAAGGCTGTGAGCTCTGGAATATCCACGTAGGCGCTGTCCTCCTGGACGCCGTAAACCGAGATCTCCTCGTCAAAGGCCTCGCCAGAAATTTCCAGGGTGGTCACCGAGAAGGCCTCGGCCTGGGCATTGGCCGTTTCGATGGTTTTGCCCTGATCGTCCTCGTGATCCTTGAGGATGTACTGATATTCTGAGAACATCATGTCGGCGGCGTTGGCCTTGTAGTATTTCAGGCTGTCGCTCATCCCCACAGCCAGGGTTAAGAGCACCGAGACAAAGAGGATACCCACAAAGAGGATGGCGTAGTTCGGCAGATTTTGAAGGACGATCCGCAGGCGGAAGCGATTTAAAAACCGCCAGCCGGGCAGGCGCACTGCCCCCCGCTTGCGCTGCTTTTTCAGATCCCGTCTGATGAACTGCAGCGGCGTGTGCCTGAGCATCCGCACGATGATTCCCAGATTGACTAAAAGCATCAGCGCCACGGGCACCAGGGTTGTTTTGAGGAAGGCGTCGGCGTTCCACAAAGTCTCGTAGGCCGGCAGACTGTAGCTGTTGTAGTACATGGAAACGACGATGCTTTTAAACAGGGTGTAGCCCAGGACATTGCCCGCCACCGCCGAGAACAGGGTGATGATCACCGGCGCCGCCAGATAATGCCTTGTGAGCTCACCTCTGGTATAGCCCGAGGCCCTCAGGGTTCCCACGGTCTTGGCCTCCCGGGTGATGGTGTTGGTGATGGTCACCCCAAAGATAAAGGCGATGATGACAATGAGAATATCCAGCATCACGCCGCACATGGTCTGATCCGAGCCCATGTCCTCCGGGGCAAAATAGATGGCGGGATTGGCGTAGGCCGGGACGTAATCCTCCAGGGTGTTGTCCGCCGCCACGGTCTGGGTTACCAGGGCCGCAAGGAAATTGTCCGAGGCCGTTTTTTCCTGGCCGTCATCCGAAGGCGCCTGGGCGTACTGCCAGGCGTAATTGTAATGAACCGTCTCCGAGAGACGGTCGAAGCCCTCGGCCGTCACCATGGCCACGTCGAACTTCAGGGCGTCGAACATGAAATCCGTGGGGGATTCGTGGAGGGTGTAGTAGTTCACATAGGAGATCAGCCCGACAATTTCGTAGTCCTGATCCCCCACCCTCAGGCTGTCGCCGATTTTCAGCCCCACATTGTCGGCGTGCATCCGGTCGATGGCGATTTCCTGGGCACTCTCCGGCAGACGTCCCTCAAGGATGCTGGCCAGGTTGATGTCCTCGCTTTTTTTATACACGCGAATATCTCCCTCGGCCACCCCGTCGCCATTTTGATCCTCCTCGGCATTTTTAAAAAAGTTCTCGTACAGGGTCACGGCTTCTGCCTGAAAATCTGGATTCTCCAGATCGTATTTTTCCACAGCCTCGGCGTAGCTCTCATCCACCTGGGTCTCCACCTCATTCCAGGCCTCGGCGTAGGCCTGGCTGTAGGCCGTATTGTAGGCTTCGTCGTAGGCCTGGGCGTAGGCCTCGTTGTAGGCTGGGCTGTAGGCAGCATCATAGGCCGCCTTGTAGGCGCCGGTGGCCTGGGCCTCGGCCAGGGCTGCGGGAAGCATGGCCTCAGCCGAGGCTTCATCCAGGCCCTGGGCCAGAAGGCTATTTAACAGTTGGGCCTCAAAGCCTTGGTTAAAATTCTCGGTAAAGGCTGCGTTAAAGGTTGGGTCAAATTCCCGTTTGAATTCTGCGTCGAAGCTCGCGTCAAATTCAGCTTTAAAGGCTGTATCAAATTGCCCGTCGAATTCCTGCTTGAACTCGACATTAAATTCTTCGTCAAATTTCGGCTTAAACTCTGCGGCAAAGCGCGCATCCAGCTCCCTTCGCGCCTTGTCTAAATAGTACTGCTTGACGTCCGCCCGCTCCCCCGAGGACGCCGCCTTCAGAAAATCGGCATCCGCCGCCTGGGCCAGCTCAAAATGACCATCCTCCTGCCTGTAGGCTTCGGCGCCGTCGTCCAGGGCGGCCATCATACTGCTGCCGGCAACGTACATGCCAGATACGAAGCCGATGGTGGCAATCAAAAACAGACTCACCAGCAGATACTTTTTCCAGTCGCCGGCGAGCTCCCTGAAGATCCGTTTTCCCAGGGGATTTTTTACACTTCTCCCTTTCATGCGCTGATCCTACCATTCCAGGGCTTCCGCCGAAATTTTGTTGGCATTGACAAGATCCCGGCGAATTTTGCCGTCCCTGAGCTTGATCACGTGGTCGGCCATGTGGCGGATGGCCGCATTGTGAGTCACCATGATCACCGTGCTCCGGTAGCGCTGATTGACGGCCTCGATGAGCCTTAAAATCTCCTTGGAGGTTTTGTAGTCCAAGGCCCCGGTGGGCTCGTCGCAGAGCAGAATATCGGGGTTTTTGACGATGGCCCGGCCGATGGCGGCGCGCTGCTGCTGCCCCCCGGAGAGCTGATTGGGCAGCTTGTACCTGTGCTCAGAAAGCCCCAGGACCCTGAGGATTTCCTCCACCTCCAGGGGATTGTCCGAGAGGTAGGCGCCGGCCTCGATGTTTTCCTGGACATTCAGGTTGCCGATCAGATTGTAGCTCTGAAAGACGTAACCCAGATGTTTTCTTCGATACTGGGTCAGCCCCTTCTCCCCCAAAGACGCCAGGCGGTCGCCGTCGATGGCGATGTAGCCCGAGTCCGCATGGTCGATACCGCCGATGATGTTGAGCAGGGTGGATTTGCCCGAGCCCGAGGGCCCCAGAAGCACGCAGAACTCCCCCTTGGCCACGGAAAAATCCACCCCCTGGAGCACCTCCTGGCGGGTTTCACCGCTGCCAAACCCCTTTTTTAGTCCAACGATCTCCAAAAAATGCTTTTCACGCTCCAACATAGGCCCTCTATCCTTTCTGTAATCAAAATGGCAAAAATAATTTATTAGTTTTATCTAACAACTACATTATATTACCTTTAGCGATTTTTTTCAACTGCCTGGGCCTAAATATTCAGCTGTAATTTTTCTTGAAACGCTTCATAAACCTGCGTTGTTTTCAAAGGAAGGCATTGACACCCCCGGCATTTAACACTATCATATAAAAAACCGCCAAAGCCCTCCCGGCTTCGGCAGCCGACACTAAAACGATAAGGAGCTGACCATGCTAAGTTTTCTCACCGGCCCCCTGGTCGGCGGCATCATCGGTCTGATCACCAACGGTATCGCCGTCAGAATGCTGTTTCGTCCCCTAAAGCCCATCACAATTTTCGGAAAAGCCTTGCCCTTTACCCCCGGACTCATTCCCAAGGAAAAAAGCAGAATCGCCAAATCCGTCGGGGAGGTTGTGGCTGACAGCCTCATCAACGAGCGGGCCCTGGCCAAACGCCTGCTCTCCCCCGAGGCCGACGCCCGGTTCTTGGCCTACATCGGCCAGAGGCGCAGCCAGTGGCTTGAGCACCCTGAGCCACTGCACCGCCTGCTGACGGGATATCTCTCCGAGGAAAGGCTGGCTGAAGCCGCAGAGGCCTTTAAGTGCAAGGCCACAGACACGGTATACCACAGGGTCTGCGCCATGGATCTGGGCGCCGTCGTCGCTGAGACGGCCATGGCCGAAATCCAGAAGCATCCCCTCTTTGCCTCCTTTTCCTTTTTAATCAACGCAGAAACTTTGGAGGGACTCAAGGAAAAATTCCGGGAAACCGTCAACCAGATGATCGCCGACCACGGCCACGCCCTCATCGCCGACGTCGTCGAGGAGGAGACCCTGGGGCTTTTGACCACAACCACCGCCGACCTGCTGAACAAATTTGCGGGCAGCGAAGAAAAATTTGACCAGGCCCTGCTCAAGGGCTACCATGCGCTCATCGAAAACAACCTGGCCCGGGTCCTCTCGGCCCTGGACATCGCCGGGCTGGTGGAGGATGAGATCAACGGCTTTGACGTACTGGAGATGGAGAAAATCCTGCTGTCCCTGATGAAAAAGGAGCTCAACGCCATCGTGCTCTTGGGCGGACTGCTGGGCGTCGTCATGGGCTGTATTATGAATCTGTTTTAAGGAGATGCCATGAAGCTGCAAGAAAAAATCACCGACGTCGACACCCGACTCCTGAAAAAATTTCAGAAACGCGTCTGCAAAAAAAAATACGACAAGGCCATGGTGATCATCACCAAATCCGGAAACATCGGTCTGGTTTGGGCCGGCATTGCGGGCCTGCTTTTTCTCACAAAGAAACACCGCCGCCGGGGCTTTGTCCTCGGAACGACGGTGGGCATGGCTGGCTGCCTCAATAATCTTATTTTAAAAAACATCTCCAAGCGCCCCAGGCCCTGCGACGTGGACAAGGACGCCCCGGCCCTGATCTCAAGGCCCTTTGGCGACTCCTTTCCCTCGGGCCACGCCCTGTCCTCCTTCACGGCGGCGACCCTGCTGATGCGCTACAAAAAAAGCTACGCCCTGGGGGCGCTGCCCCTGGCCACCCTCATCAGCCTGTCCAGGATGTATTTAAACGTCCACTACCCCTCGGATATTATCGGCGGGGCAGCCATCGGCGTGGCTATCGGCACCGCCGTGGATGTCTGCGACAAAAAGCTTCAGTCTGCAAGCAAGGCCGCCAGCCGTTCTCCCCAGAGGTCGTAGGCGGCCTCGGTGAGGTGGATGCCGTCGATGGTATACTCAGCCTTAAGCTCTCCGTCTTTAGTCAGCACATCCCAGAGATCCACCCACCGGGCCTGGTGGGTTTCAGCCAGGGTTTTGAGGCCCTGGCCCAGCCTGTAAACCGCTGCGTTATCCAAGGGCAGATATAGCTTTGTGGTATTACAGGGCAGCGGCCTATGGACATAAATTTGGTCCTCGGGCTGCTGGCCCTTTATTTTTTTAAGAATTTTTTCGTAATTCTCCAAAATCTCCGCCGAGGGCACCCCCGCCAGAAGATCGTTGTTGCCAGCCATGAGGCCAATTTGATCGTAGGGGTTTTTCAACACCCGGTTGAGGTGCAAATACACCCCCTCGGTGGTCAAGCCGCCGATCCCCCGGTTGACCACCCCATCGCCAAACCATTTCTCCCAGGGGCCATACTCCATCAGGCTGTCGCCGACCATTAAGAGCTTTGCTGTCTTCATACCGTCCATCCTTTCTTTAATATGTTTTTTCAACGGGATCCTTTTGTGATATACTCATAGCATCACATGAACAATGGAGGTCTGCCATGAAAATCGCCGGATTCGTTCTCAGCGTTGTCGCCATTGCCGCCGGCACCGCCGGTCTCGTCTTCAGCAGCGTCGCCCTGGCCAAGTCCAAAAACTGATCGCTGCCCAGAATACAGAAGCACCCCGAGGAGCATTTATCTCTCCCGGGGTGCTTTTTTACTGGTTTGCTGAGTACAGGGTGATGCCGCCAAAGAGCATAATGCCCGGCGTGATCATACAATAGTCCATGAGGTCTGCGTCAAAGCCCTCGGAGGTGAAAACGCCGTAGACCTTGGTGTAATCCTTGAAGGCCCGAAGCGCTCTGATATCGCCGCAGTGCTCCTTGAAGGCCTCAAAGGCGTCCATGGTGTAGGGTCTCCCGCCGTAGACGCACTCCGCCATGAAGACCCGGCGGTTCACCTCGTCCACAGCCACAAGGTCGATGGTCTCCCCATCCTTGGTCCTGAGGCAGCCCAGCCTGTCCAGCTTAAAGGGGAAGCTCTGCTGCCTGCAGGCCGCCCTGAAGATTTCCATACAGATTTCCTGGTACCAGAATTTCATGTATTCCGGAAAATCCCGCTTGAGCCCCTCAAAAACCGCCAGATCCTTGCCCATTTCCAGCACCTCGCGGTAGGGATAGACGAAGGAGAACCAGAGATCCATCATGGGATCAGCAAAAATATAGGTTCGTTTCTTCGGCACAGGCATTTTTTTGTCGAGAACACTGCCCCGGGCATCCACGTACCCCATAAACTTAAGAATGTCCAGGGCTTTAAGGATCTTCGCCGGCTTTTCATCGAGAAATCTTGCCAGCTCCGAAAGCTGCCTGTACCCCGCGGCGATCCCCCGCAGGATGCCGTAGTACAGCGCCGGCTCCCAGATATCCGCCTCCAAGAGC
This sequence comes from Eubacterium sp., assembly GCA_030524435.1. Lineage (GTDB taxonomy): Bacteria > Bacillota > Clostridia > Eubacteriales > Eubacteriaceae > Eubacterium. Next base: position 29,321 of record JAUNGS010000007.1, on the reverse strand, counting down.
CTGCCCGGCTCATCAAACAGAAAGGCGTGGCGGTCCAAAAGCCTGGCTCTGACGGCCCCCATATAATCATCGCTGGTCTCGCAGTCCTTAAAGTACTCCCAATAGGCCGGCATGCCCCCGGCGATGGCGTAAAGCAGGGCCAGCTGATTGAAATCCCGGTGAGGGTACTCCTGAATCATCTCCACAAAGGAGACGGGCTTCAGGCTGATACGGTGGCTGAGGACCTTGGCCAAGCCCCGTCGGTTGTCCAAAAAGTCAGAGCAAATTTTGCCCAGGGGCATGATCAAAATCACCATGATCGAAGCCGGGGCAAAAAAGTTCTTGATGGCATAGCTCAGCTGCCTTTCAAAGCCAGGATTTTCTGCCAAAAGGTATTGCAAATCGTCGATGACCAGAACTTTGCGCTCTGGTTTTTGGACCGCCGCAAACCTTTCAAAAATTTCCTTCCATTTCATGAGCTTGGTGGCGGTGCCGCCGCCCTCGCCGCTGAATTCGAAAATAGCCTTCATCATCCTCCGGCGCGCCAGGCTGTCTGTCTCAGACTTGGCGGTAAAATAGAGGCAGCAGCGGCTGTTTGTAAAGCCGCGGATCAGCTCCGTTTTTCCAACGCCCCGGCGGCCCGTGACGAGCACAAAGGCGTCCCGTTTATTATATGCATTTTCAAGGGTTTGAAGCTCCTGTTTTCTTCCAACAAAGGGTTTCATGGATTAGCCTCCCTGAATAAAAATTAATCACAAATTGCGCTATTTTAATTATACCTAAAGTTTAATCGTCGTCAAGAATTTTATAGGGAAAACCACTGCTTTCATCCGTAGACTTAAGAGAAGCAAAAGACAACGCTTTGGTGAAATTGGCGGCGGCGGCACAGCTGTGGTATAATAAAGATAAAAGCATTCAAAAATACATTCGAGGTGAATTTCATGAAAAATATCAGTATTCTCGGCGCCACCGGCTCCATCGGCACCCAGGCCCTGTCGGTGGTGGATGAATTCCCCAACAGCTTTAACATCACAGCCCTGAGCTGCTTTGCCGACATCGACACCCTGGCGCCCCAGATCGAAAAATACCGGCCCCAGGTGGTCTGTGTCATGGATCCCGAGGCTGCCCAGCAATTAAAGGAACGCATTGGCACAAAATACCCCAATATGGAAATTATCCCGGGCATGGAGGGGCTTTTGGCCGCCGCCACCTGCCCCGGCACCGATATGCTCTTGACGGCGGTCTCCGGCATGGTGGGCCTGCGCCCCACCCTGGCCGCCATCGACTGCGGCATCGACATCGCCCTGGCCAACAAGGAAACCTTGGTCACCGGCGGGGCCATCGTCATGGACGCCGTGGCCAAGAAGGGCGTCTCCTTAGTTCCCGTGGACAGCGAGCACTCCGCCATCTTCCAGTGTCTTTTCGGCAACGACCACGACGCCCTCAAGCGGGTGATCATCACCGCCTCCGGCGGCCCCTTCCGGGGGAAAAAGCTGGCGGATTTAAAAGACGTCACCCTGGAGCAGGCCCTCAAGCACCCCAGCTGGTCCATGGGCAAAAAAATCACCATCGACTCCGCCACCCTGATGAACAAGGGACTGGAGGTCATCGAGGCCAAGTGGCTCTTTGATCTAAAGCAGGATCAGATCGACGTGGTGGTCCACCCCCAGAGCATCATCCACTCCATGGTCGAGTACAAGGACCGGGCCGTCATCGCCCAGCTGGGGCTGCCGGACATGGCCCTGCCCATCCAGATCGCCTTCTTCCACCCTATCCGGGTGGAAAACACCAAGCCGTCCCTGGAGCTTTCGGAAATCGGCACCCTGACCTTTGAAAAGCCTGACAAAGAGACCTTCCGCTGCCTTACTTTGGCCTACGAGGCCCTGGCCGCCGGCGGCACCATGGCCGCTGCCCTAAACGCCGCCAACGAAATCTCCGTGGCCCGGTTTTTAAACCGGGAAATCGGCTTCTTGGATATTCCCAAAATCAACGAGGCCGTCATGAACCGCCACGAAAATATCCAAAATGCCTCCCTGGAGGACGTGCTGGCCGTGGATGCCTGGGCCAGGGATATCGCCAAGGGCCTGAATTAGGCGGAAAGGATCAGCCATGATAAGCTTTAGCTGCGACTACCTTGAGGGGGCCCACCCCAAAATTTTAGAACGCCTTTTGGAAACGAACCTTGATCAGACCGAGGGCTACGGCGAAGATCCCTTCTGCGGCGCCGCCAGGGAACTCATCCGCCAGAAAATCGGCTGCCCGGACTGCGCCGTCCACTTTTTAACCGGCGGGACCCAGACGAATCTGACCTTCATCGCCCACGCCCTCAGGCCCTGGCAGGCGGTTTTAGCTGCGGATTCCGGCCACATTGCCACCCACGAAACCGGCGCCATCGAGGCCACAGGCCACAAGGTCTTTACCTGCCCCGCCCCAGAGGGCAAGCTGACGCCGGCCCACATCGAATCTGCCCTGGTCCTCCACCGAGACCACCATTCCGTGGTGCCTAAAATGGTCTATATCTCCAACGCCACGGAAATCGGCACCATCTACACCAAGACCGAGCTGACAGCTCTGCACGAATGCTGCCGCGCCAACAACCTTTATCTCTATATAGACGGCGCCCGGCTGGCCGCAGCCCTGACCGCCCGGGGCAATGACCTTGTCCTCGAGGATTTCCCCAAATACTGCGACGCCTTTTATCTGGGGGGCACCAAGGGCGGCGCCCTCTTCGGTGAGGCTTTGGTCATCGTCAATCCCGACATTGCCAAAGATTTCAACTACAGCCTCAAGCAGCGGGGCGGCCTCTTGGCCAAGGGCCGACTTTTGGGCCTCCAGTTCAGCGCGCTTTTGGAGGACGACCTCTACCTTAAGCTGGCGGCCCAGGCCAACGTCTTCTGCCAGAGGCTAAAGTCAGCCTTTGAGGACCTCGGCTTTTCCTTTTTGGTGGACTCCCCCACCAATCAGATCTTCCCCATTCTGCCCAATGCCTTGATTTCAAAGCTTCGAGAAAGCTACAGCTTCAGAGATTGGGAGATGATTGATGCCGACCACACCGCCGTGCGCTTTGTGACCTCCTGGGCCACCACCGATGTGATGGTCGATACCCTGATCGACGATTTAAGGAGATTTTGTCATGAATGAAAAAAATTTTGCCATCACAAGCCTGCGTGTACTTTTAATCACCACGGGCGCTTTTGTCCTCTTCATCAGATGGATGATCGGAAGCTATCTTCTCGGATTGGACGCATCCTACGACTTTTCCGAGATGGCCTATTTCCTTTACCTGGTACTCTGTGTGAGCTGTTTTATTAACGCCGCCTGCCTCAAGAAATATAAATCGCCTAAATCTCCTAAATCCTACAGGTTTTACCAGTACAGCTCCCTGCTGATTCTGATTCTGGCCCTATCCAGCCTCGCAGGCTATTTTGACTCCAGCTACGTCTACGATACTTCCACGGGCTACAATTCGGAATTTTTCATGAGCTTTGGCTATTTTGGAGAGGATTTTTTCACCGTATCCCTCTCCTTTACCCTGCTGTACTACGCCATGAATCTCAGTGTCGCCCTGGGCTTCTGGGCGCTGCTGTTCTTAAGACCCGAAAAGACTTCTAAGAATGCCAAGAAAAAGACGGCCTCCGCCATCCCCCAGACGCCTAAAAAAAGGCGGAAACGGCACACCGGCGCCCCCGCCTTCAATTTAAAGCCCAAGGATTACACCTTTGCCCCCAAGGCCACCAGCGTCCCCGTGACCTATTCGACGAAGGTGGACACCACCACCCAGATTGACATCTTCGACAGAAACGACCATTTCTTTACACGCCACACCCGGGACGATATTTTTTAAAAGGAGGCCCTGCCATGGAGCTGACCATTTTAGTGGACAACCACACCCGCACCGGGGAATACTACCTCGGCGAACCCGGACTTTCCTATTATATTGAAGACGAAGACACCCGTCTGCTCTGGGACACCGGCTATTCCGGTATTTTTTCTGACAACGCCCGCAAATTGGGCATCGACCTTGAGGGCATCGACGCCATCGTCCTCTCCCACGGCCACTCGGACCACACCGGCGGGCTGCCCAGATATTTTAAGGACTACCACAATCCCGGACTTAAGATCATCGCCCACCCCGGGGCCCTGGCGCCGAAATACGACGATGCCGGAGAAAATTTCGGCTGTCCCCTCAGCCTGGAGGCGCTGTCCCAACGGGCTGAAATCATCGCCACAAAGTCGCCCTGCAGGATAAGTCCCAATATCACCTTTTTAGGAGAAATTGGCACCTACAACGACTTTGAGCCCCGCAGGCCCCTGGGCCGCACCGAAGCCGGCGCCGATACCATCCCCGACGACTCCGCCCTGGTTTACACCACCCACCGGGGAATCTACGTCATCACCGGCTGCTCCCACGCAGGCATCTGCAATATTGTGGAGGCGGCCAAGGCGGTCTCCGGCGACAACCGGGTGCTGGGGATCGTCGGCGGCTTTCATCTGTTCAAGGCCGATGATCGAGCCGAGAAAACCCTGGCCTACTTCGAGGCCAACCACATCGAAGCCCTCTACCCCTGTCACTGCACCGGCTTTCAGGCCAGGGCCCTGTTCCACAGCCGTTTCCCCGTGAAATTCGAACTGGGCGTGGGCACGGTGATCCGGTGGTGAGACGCCAAAGCTGCCCAGCGCAGCTATTTGAAAGGAATTGACATGACACAACGCTATAAAAATCTGCTCTTCGACGCCGACAACACCCTGCTGGATTTTAAAAAAACCGAGGCCCACGCCCTGAAGCTCGCCTTCAAGCATTTCGGCCTTCACTTAACCCCGGAGATCAAAGCCCTCTACGACGAGATCAACCACGGCCTGTGGCAGGACTTTGAGGACGGCCTCATCGACAAGGACACCGTGGTCACCACCCGCTTTCACCTGCTGTTTACAGAGCTGGGTCTCGACGTAAACAGCCATGCCTTCGAGGCTTATTACCAGCCGGCTTTAGGCGCAGGCGCCTTTTTAATCCCCGGCGCCAAGGCCCTCTGCGAAAGGCTGGCCGAAGCCTTCGACCTCTACATTGTGACCAACGGCGTCTCCGCCACCCAGTACAGCCGTCTGTCTGCTACAGGCCTGGACGCCATCGTCAAGGGGATTTTCGTCTCCGAGGATCTGGGCAGCCAAAAGCCCCAGAGGGCCTATTTCGATCAGGTCTTTGGGCGCATCCCGAATTTTTCCAAAGACAGCGCCCTGATCATCGGCGACTCCCTGAGCTCTGACATCGCCGGCGGCAGTCGGGCGGGTATCGACACCTGCTGGTACAATCCCCAGGGCCTGCCCCTTTCGGGCAATATCCAGCCCACCTACACCATCAACACCCTGAAGGCCCTTTTGGATATTTTGTAGTTTTTTAAGGCGCCTGCGCCCTTAAGTCAGGGCGCAGATCTGCCCTCTAAAGGCTGCATATCATTTTTCACTTTCCCGTAATGCAGGCAATATTTCAACGGCTGCACAGTGCTTTTCGCAAACCCTTACCATAAAAATTTTGATTTTACCTGGAAAAATTTGTCTCCTTTTTTCTCAAAAAACCCTCAATCCCTTATCCCGCCAAGGATAACAACATTTTGGCTTTCATTTGACACAGCTACACAATATATAGTATCATTGCAGCGCATTATATTTTTGGAGGCAGCCATGATTACCAATATTGTCAAACGCAACGGCAGCGTTGTTGACTTCGATCCCCGCAAGATCAGCAGCGCGATTTATAGAGCCAATATCAACGTCACCGACGAGGCCATGAACACCAGTCATTTAAACGCCCTGACCGACGAGATCGTAAGCCTCGCCGCACCCCTGGGCCGTCCCACGGTGGAGCAGATTCAGGATTTGGTGGAGGAAACCCTGATTAAGGAGGATTACGCCAAGACCGCCAAGGCCTACATCCTGTACCGGGCGGAGCACGCCAAGCTCCGGGACAGCGCCGACGGTCTCATGACCATCTACAAGGACCTGACCTTCCGCCACGCCGAGGATGCGGATATCAAACGGGAAAATGCCAACATCGACTCGGACACCGCCATGGGCACCATGCTCAAGTACGGCTCCGAGGGCTCCAAGTATTTCATCGATCACCACATTCTGCCCAGGGAGATTGCCCAGGCCCATATCTCCGGGGACATCCACATCCACGACAAGGATTTCTACATGCTCACGGAAACCTGCTGTCAAATCGATTTGCTCAAGCTCTTCGACGGCGGCTTTTCCACGGGCCACGGCTTTTTAAGGGAGCCCAACGATATCCGCAGCTATTCCGCCCTAGCCTGCATCGCCATCCAGGCCAACCAGAACGAGATGCACGGCGGCCAGAGCGTGCCCAACTTCGATTACGCCATGGCCCCGGGGGTCGCCAAAACCTTTAAAAAGCTCTACGCCAAATCCCTGGCCACCGTCTTAGAGATTTTAACGGATTCTTCCCCGGAGGCCATCGAAGAAAAGATCAAAGCCACCCTCGGGGCCATCGGCGAGGACATCACCCTGGCCACCGCCGAGGCCTGTGGCGAAAAGCTTGTGCCCTTTGCTGAAGGCCTCGGCCTCACGGAAAAGGCGCTTCGCTCTGCCCACGCCAAGGCCTGCCGCCTGGCCCTAAAGGACACCGACAAGGCCACCTACCAGGCCATGGAAGCCCTGATTCACAACCTGAATACCATGAACTCCAGAGCCGGCGCCCAGGTGCCCTTCTCCTCCATCAACTACGGCACCGACACCTCCCCCGAGGGGCGCATGGCCATAAAAAATCTGCTGGCCGCCACCAAGGCCGGTCTGGGCAACGGCGAGACCCCCATCTTCCCGGTTCAGATCTTCAAGGTCAAGGAGGGCGTCAACTACAATTGCGAGGATCCCAACTACGACCTCTTCAAGCTGGCCATCGAGACCTCCTCCAAGCGTCTCTTCCCCAATTTCAGCTTTTTGGACGCCCCCTTTAACCTGGAATACTACAAGCCCAGGGACTACAACACCGAGGTGGCCTACATGGGCTGCAGAACCCGGGTCATGGGCAATCACTACGATCAAAATAACCAGGTGACCTCCGGGCGGGGAAATCTCAGCTTTACCTCCATCAACCTGCCCAGAATTGCCATCGCCTCCAGGGGCGATTTAAAGGCCTTTTACGCAGCGCTGGATCAAAGGATGGATTTGGTCTGCCGCCAGCTCCTCCACCGCTTTAAGATCCAGGCCAACAAACTGGGCCGCAACTACCCCTTCCTCATGGGTCAGGGCGTCTGGATCGGCTCCGAAAAGCTGGGCCGCGACGACAGGGTTGAGGAAATTTTAAAGCACGGCACCCTAAGCGTCGGCTTCATCGGTCTGGCGGAAACCCTGGTGGCCTTAACCGGCCGTCACCACGGTGAAAGCGAAGAAAGCCAAAGGCTTGGCCTTGAAATCATCACCTACATGCGCCGGGCCATGGATCAGGCTTCCGAGAAGACCGGCCTCAACTTCACCCTGCTTGCCACCCCCGCCGAGGGGCTCAGCGGCCGCTTCGTCGCCATCGACCGGGAAAAATACGGTGTCCTTCCGGGCATCACCGACCGGGAGTTCTACACCAACTCCTTCCACGTTCCGGTGTACTACACCCTGCCAGCCTTTAAGAAAATCCAGCTGGAGGCCCCCTACCACGCCTTGACCAACGCCGGCCACATCAGCTACGTGGAGCTGGACGGCAACGCCAGCGCCAACCTGCCGGCCTTTGAAAAAATCGTGCGCTGCATGAAGGAGGCGGGCATCGGCTACGGCTCCATCAATCATCCCGTGGATCGAGATCCTGTCTGCGGCTACAACGGCATCATCGGCGACGAATGTCCCCATTGTCACCGCCGCGAAGGCGACGGCAATCCAGACTTCGAGCGCATCCGCCGCATCACTGGCTACCTGGTGGGCACCATCGACCGCTGGAACAACGCCAAGCGCGCCGAAGAAAGGGCCAGGGTCAAGCATGGCATCCCTGAGAATTAACGCCCTTCTGGAAGAGTCCATCGTCGACGGCCCGGGGCTGCGCTTCGTCGTCTTTACCCAGGGCTGCCCCCACCACTGCCCGGGCTGTCATAATCCCCAGACCCACGATCCCAAAGCGGGCCAGCTGATAGATATCGATGCCATCGCCTCGGCCATCGAAGAAAACCCGCTGCTCCAGGGCGTCACCTTCAGCGGCGGCGAGCCCTTTATGCAGCCCGCCGCCCTGACTGAGCTGGGACAGAAAATCCACGCCCTGGGCCTGGACGTGGTCACCTACACTGGCTTCACCCTGGAGGCCTTAAGGGCCAAGGGTAATCCTGAAATCGACGCCCTCTTGTCCGTCACCGACCTTTTGGTAGACGGCCCCTTTTTGCTTGAGGAAAGAAACACCACCCTGGCCTACCGGGGCAGCGCCAACCAGCGGCTGATCCCCCTGTCCGAAGCCATGCAGGGGCTTCTGCCGCCGGAGGCTTAGCCATAAAACCCTAGGCCCATTAAAAAATCGACCGTCCGGTTTAGATCACTGTCTAACACCCGAGGGCCGATTTTTTGCGTCTTATGCAATTCTTTTCTTTTTATTAATTCTTTTTATCGGATTTTAAAACCGTTTTTTGATAATCGAAGCACTCCGTGGCGATGACCTTGTTCAGCACCAGCAGGGAGATCAGATTGGGAATGGCCATGAGGCCGTTCATGGTATCCGAGAAATCCCAGACCACCTGGAGGGTGGTGGTGGCTCCCAGGAAGGTTACCAGACAGAAGACAAAGCGGTAGGCCGTCACCACCGCCGGCGATTTAAACAGGTATTCCAGTGATTTTTCGCCGTAGTACTCCCAGCCCAGAATGGTGGAGTAGGCAAAAAGGGTGATGCCGATGGTGACGATGTAGGAGCCCAGGGGACCGATGGCACTCTGGAAGGCTGCAATGGTTAAGGTGGCACCGATGATGGGCTCCCCGGCGGCATCCAGGGTGCCGAGAATCCCCGAGGAGGCAATGGCCAGACCCGTCACTGTACAGACCACCAGGGTATCGAAGAAGGTACCGGTCATATTGATATAGCCCTGGCGGGAAGGATGATCCGTCTTTGCCGCCGCCGCTGCGATGGGCGCCGAGCCCAGACCAGCCTCGTTGGAGAACACGCCTCTGGCCACACCCCAGCGCATGGCTGAGAGCATGGAGGCGATGATGGTGCCGCCTACGCCGCCGGCCGCCGCCTCTACAGAGAAGGCCATTCTGAAAATATCCGCCAGACCCGCCGGCAGATTCTGAATGTTGACGATGATGACGATGATCCCCGCCACAAAATAGAAGACTGCCATTACCGGCACGATGACGCCGCAGACCCGGCCGATGCTCTTGATGCCGCCCAAAAGCACGATGAGGGACAAGACAACCAAAACGATGCCGGTGATCCAGGTAGGCACGCCAAAGGTATTCATCAGGGCGTCGGAGATGGAGTTGGCCTGGGTCATGTTGCCGATGCCGAAGGAGGCCGCCACGGCAAAGATTGAAAACAATACCGCCAGCACAGCGCCGATCCACTTGACCTTAAAGCCGTTTTTCATGGCGTACATCGGGCCGCCGGCCATCTCGCCCTTGCTGTTCTTTTCGCGGTATTTAACCGCCAGCACACTCTCGGCGTACTTGGTGGACAGGCCAAAAAGGGCGCTGATCCACATCCAGAACAGGGCGCCGGGACCACCCAAAACCATGGCCGTGGCAACACCGACGATATTCCCCGTGCCGATGGTGGCCGCCAGGGCCGTCATCAGCGACTGGAAGGGCGAGATATCGCCGCTGTCTTCCCCCGCCCCATTCTTTTTCTGCCTTGTGAAGACGGATTTCAGGGCGTGGCCCAGATTCCGCCAGGGCAGAAATTTAAGCCGAATCGTCAAAAAAATCCCTGTGCCCACAAGAAAGACCAGCATGATGGGGCCCCAAACGAAATCGTTGACCGCAGACAGTATCGCTTCAAAACTCATAATCTCCTCCTGTATTCGTTTCATTTTTTCTATTTTATCACATTCCTATCGTGAATACAATATCCATAACAGGAACAAGCCGAAGCTTCAAAAAAATAAGGACGTCCCCGCCGATTGACCCAGCGGCAGAGACATCCTTGTCTTTTCAGTATTTTTATTGCTTTTTAGGCTTCGTCGTGGCTCATCAGAAACATGGCCAGCATTTCCACCGCGTAGCGCCTTTTGTCCTCGGGACATTGCTCCAGCATTTCCCAGATAGACGCATAGGCCTTGCCCGGATGACTGTCACCGTAGAGCAGCGCCTCGGAGGACATTCTCAGAAGCTGACAGATCTGGTTCAGTCTTTTTAAGGAAAAGCCCTTGTTGCCCAGCTCAATATCCGCCAGAAAGGTTGGGGTGATACCGAGCATTTTCGCAAAGCTCTGGCGTCTGATTCCCAGAAACTCCCGGCGCTTTCTGATTCTCAAGCCAATGGCCCTGTAGTCAAAGTCATTCATCGGCTGCCTCCTTTTGCTCTGCAGACCCTTCTGTGTTCATATCCTCGAGGAGGGACAGCACCTCCCGCTGAAATTCAACGGGCTTATCCTTCAAATCATTCATAATTTGGTTGATGATGTCCTTCTCCGTGGCCATGAATTTCCCTCCTGTAAATTTACGAAATCAGTCTTTAAAATACTATAATAGTCTTGTAAAGTCATTCTATATTAAATTTTAAGGACTGTCAATATTTCGTTTCCATATTTATAGTTTTTATAGTACATCTTACATTTGACAGGGTGGATTAAGTGTGATAAATTAAAATAAAAAATTCAGGGGGAGGTATGGAGCCTTGACCATCGGAGAACGTTTAAAGCAGGCCCGGGATCTGCGCGGCTATTCCCAGCAAAAACTGGCGGATGCCATCGGCACATCCCGCACAGTTATCACCAATATCGAATACAACAAAACGTCAAAGCCCCAGTCGTCCTTCCTCGACAGTATCTGCCGTACCCTCCAAATCAACATCGCCTGGCTCAAAGACGGCAAGGGCCCCATGGAGCAACCGCAGCCAGACTGGAGCGTCAACGAGCTCATGTACAAGATCCACGAGGAGCTGAGCCATCTCGATAAAAACCAGCTGTCCTATATCTGCGAATTTATCGCCCAGTACGATGCACACCACTCTCCGTCCAAGGATGAAAAATAGCTGCCCGCAGCGCCCCGAAGACACGCCTTTATTTCACAGCGTCTGTCTCCGGGACTTTTTATTTTTTTGAAAATCAAGGATACTTTAATGAACTAAATTTCCCTTTCCCCTTGTGAAAGGCTGCATTTTAGTTTAATATTAAGATACCGAGGTCAAAGAGCCCCTTGACCTCAGCACTATATTTAACGTTTGTCACTATGTCATTTACATAGTATAATAGGAAATAAATAAGTTTGTATCCAAAGGAGAGTTATACCATGAGAGCAGTAGTAACCGTAATCGGCAAAGACCGCACCGGCATCATCTACAACGTATCTAAAATTTTGTCGGAGAACGGCGTCAACATCGAGGACATCAGCCAAACCGTCATGCAGGATTTCTTCACCATGATCATGCTGGTGGACGTCTCTAAAATGAGCTGTGATTTCGCCCAGCTCAAGGAGGCCTTCGACGCCCTGAGCAAAACCATCGGCATGTCCATCCGCCTCCAGCACGAGGACATTTTCAACGCAATGCACACCATTTAAGGGGATACTGCCATGGCATTATTTAAAGACGTCATCGAAACGGTCCGCATGATCGAAAAGGAAAATCTGGACATCCGCACCACCACCATGGGCATCTCCCTGATGGACTGCATCGATTCCGACGGCGAGCGCTGCCGAAAAAAAATCTACGACAAAATCACCCGCCTGGCCGAAAATCTCGTCACCCAGGCCGACCGCGTCGCCACGGAATTCGGCATTCCCATCGTCAACAAGCGCATCTCCGTCACCCCCATCTCACTGATTGCCGGAGCCACCAGCGACAGCGACTACGTGGCCTTCGCCGAAACCCTGGACAACGCCGCCAGGGCTGTGGGGGTCAACTTCATCGGCGGCTTCTCCGCCCTGGTGCCCAAGGGCTTCACCAAGGGAGATCTTACCCTGATTCACTCCATCCCCGAGGCCCTGGCCGCCACGGAGCACGTCTGCTCCTCGGTAAATTTGGGCTCCACCAAAACCGGCATCAATATGGACGCCGTAAAGATCATGGGCGACATCGTCAAGCAGACGGCCTACCTGACCAGAGACGCCGACTCCATCGGCTGTGCCAAGCTGGTCATCTTCTGCAACGCCGTGGAGGATAATCCCTTTATGGCCGGCGCCTACCACGGCGTAGGACAACCGGACACGGTGCTTCACGTCGGCGTCAGCGGCCCCGGCGTCGTCAAGCGCGCCTTGGAAAAATGCTCCGGCGCCAGCTTCGACGAAATGGCAGAGATCATCAAGAAAACCGCCTTTAAAATCACCCGAGCCGGTCAGCTGGTGGGCACCGAAGTGGCCTCCCGCCTCAACGTTCCCTTCGGCATTTTAGACCTCTCCCTGGCTCCCACCCCGGAAATCGGTGATTCCGTGGCCCGCATCCTCGAGGAAATGGGTCTGGAGCACACCGGCGCCCACGGCACCACCGCAGCCCTGGCCATGCTCAACGACGCCGTCAAAAAAGGCGGCATCATGGCCTCCACCTCGGTGGGGGGGCTCAGCGGTGCCTTTATCCCCGTCAGCGAGGACGAAGGGATGATCCAAGCCGCCTCCATCGGCGCCTTGTCTCTGGATAAGCTGGAGGCCATGACCTGTGTCTGCTCCGTGGGCCTGGACATGATCGCCATCCCCGGCGATACCCCGGCCACAACCATCTCCGGCATCATCGCCGACGAGGCTGCCATCGGCATGGTCAACAGCAAAACCACCGCCGTCCGCCTGATTCCCGTCTACGGCAAGGGCATCGGCGAGAGCGCCGAGTTCGGCGGCCTTCTGGGCATGGCCCCCATCATGGGCGTCAACCCGAACGACTGCTCGATTTTCGTCAACCGCGGCGGCAAAATCCCCGCCCCCATCCACAGCTTCAAAAATTAGAGCAAAAAAATCCCGCTGATTTGATTTCAGCGGGATTTTTCATGCTATTGTCTATTTTCCTGAACGTCTCTTAAAAAGGCCTCCAGACTTCTGTCGTGCCAGGCTTCACCGATTTCGGTAAACAGACACCCCGGCAGCTGACCCCGGCCCCGGTGCTTGGCGATGCACTCACAGCAATAGCCGTGCTGCTTACAGCCAAACTCAGTGCAGGTGCAGCCCTTCTCGTTTTTATCCTTCCGGCAGATCCTCTCCTGGGCCGCCGGCGCACAGTTTTCACAGCTCACAAGCATTCCTCCTTTATTTTTTGCACAGTTTTATTTACCTTTACATTATAACATAAATCCCGCCTGATTTCCCCCGGGCGAAAAAACACATTTATCGCTTTTTTAAGCCCTGGCGCCATGGTTTTTCTATACATAACCGCCGTTTTATGGTATGATTTTAAGATATACAAGCTATAAATTTTTAGGAGAATACCGATGGAAACAACTGAAAAAACAAATTTTATCATCAACGCCATTGAGGAGGATCGGAAAAACCACGTCTACACCGACGACCGGGTCCACACCCGTTTTCCACCGGAACCCAATGGCTATTTACATATCGGCCACGCCAAGGCTGCCCTCTTAAACTACCGCATTGCCAAAAAGTACAACGGCAAATTCAACCTGCGCCTGGATGACACCAACCCCATCAAGGAGGACGCTGCCTACGTCGAAGCCATCAAGGAGGATCTGGCCTGGCTTGGCATCGAGTGGGAGGATCGCCTGTTTTTTGCCTCCTCTTATTTTGACAAGATGGTGACCTACGCCGAGGAGCTAATCCAGAAGGGTCTGGCCTTTGTAGATGAGCTCACCGCCGAGGAAATGCGGGAATACCGCGGCACCTTGACCCAGCCCGGCAAGGAGAGCCCCTACAGAAACCGCAGCGTCGAGGAAAATCTCGAGCTGTTTAGAAAAATGAAAAACGGTGAATTTGAGGAGGGCTCCAAGGTGCTGCGGGCCAAAATCGATATGGCCAGCCCCAACATGAACATGCGAGATCCGGTGATCTACCGCATTCTCCACACCTCCCACCCCAATACCGATGAAGAGTGGTTCATCTACCCCATGTACGACTTCGCCCACCCCGTGGAGGACGCCATCGAGGGCATTACCCACTCCCTGTGTACCCTGGAATTCGAGGACCATCGCCCCTTCTACAACTGGGTTTTAGAAAACCTGGACGACTACAAAGACGAGCATCCCCGCCAGATCGAGTTTGCCAAGCTCTTTTTATCCAAGACCATCGTCGGCAAGCGCTACTTAAAGCAGATGGTCGACGAAGGCGTTGTGGACGGCTGGGACGATCCGCGGCTGGCCACCATCTCGGGTATCCGCCGCCGAGGCTACACCCCCGAGGCTATCCAGGCTTTCTGCGATGAAATCGGCGTGGCCAAGGCCAATTCCACCGTGGATATCGCCATGCTGGAGCACTTTGTCCGCGATGACTTAAAGCTCAAGGCCCCGCGCTTAAACGCTGTTTTAGAGCCCTTGAAGGTCACCATCACCAACTTCCCCGAGGGCGAGGTGGAATGGCTGGACATCGAGACCAACCTGGACGTTCCCGAAATGGGCACCCACAAAATGCCCTTTACCCGGGAGATCTACGTGGAAAAATCCGACTTCATGGAGGTTCCTGTCAAAAAGTACTTCCGCCTCTTCCCCGGCAACGAGGTCAGACTCCGGGGGGCCTATTTCATCACCTGCAACGAGGTCATTAAAGACGAAAAGGGCGAGGTTGTGGAATTAAAATGCACCTACGATCCCGAAACCAAATCCGGCTCCGGCTTCACTGGCCGCAAGGTCAAGGGCACCATTCACTGGGTTTCTGCTACCGAAGGCAAACAGGCCGAGGTGCATATGTTAGAGCCCCTTGTGGACACCGAGGAAAGCTTCAGCGCCGACACCTTCCTGGACACCATCAACCCCAATTCCTTAAGAAAGCTTACCGCCTGGGTTGAACCCCGGGTCATGGAAGCCATGGCCGGTGACAAATTCCAGTTTGTGCGTCAGGGCTATTTCTGCGCCGACACCAAATACTCCAAACCCGGCCAGCCCGTATTCAATCAGATCGTACCGCTGAAGAGCTCCTGGCGGCCCGAAAAAAAATAGGAGGCATACCATGATCTGGTCATTAAAGGAAACCCTCTCCCGGGAGGAAATTCAAGAAATCCAGCTGAAGCGTCTGAAAAAGACGGTGAAGCACGTCTACAAAAACGTCCCCCACTACCACAAGCTCATGAAGGAGCGGGGCATCAAGCCCGACAGCATTCGCTCCCTAAAGGATCTGCAGCATCTGCCCCTGACCACCAAGGAGGATCTGCGCCAGAACTACCCCTTCGGCCTCTTTGCTGTGCCCAAGGATAAAATCGTCCGCTACCACGCCTCCTCCGGCACCACCGGCAACCCCACGGTGGTGGGCTACACCAAAAAAGACCTCAAGGTCTGGGCCGAGTGCATCGCCCGGCTGGTGACCATGGGCGGCGTCAACAAGTACGACACGGCCCATATCTCCTTTGGCTACGGCCTTTTCACCGGCGCTTTCGGGCTGCACCAGGGGCTGGAAAAGGTGGGCGCCGGCGTGGTCCCTATGTCCAGCGGCAACACCAAGAAGCAGATTAAAATCATGAAGGATTTTGAAGCCACCGCCCTCATCGGCACCCCCTCCTACGCCCTGCACCTGGCGGAGGTCGCCCAGGAGATGGGCCTGGATCCCGCCCATGATCTCAACCTCAGGGTTGGCCTTTTCGGCGGCGAAGGCTCCACCGAGGCCATGCGGGCCAAGCTCAACGAAGCCTTTGGCATCTTTGCCACGGAAAACTACGGCATGAGCGAGCTCATCGGCCCCGGTGTGGCCGGCGAGTGCCAGGCTTTAAGGGGCATGCACATCAACGAGGATCACTTTATCGCCGAGATCATCGACCCCGTCACCGAGGAGGTCCTCCCCGAGGGAGAAACCGGCGAGCTGGTCATCACCCCCATCAGCAAGCAGGCCCTGCCCCTTCTGCGCTACCGCACCAAGGACATCACCCGGCTGGACTTCAGCCCCTGCAGCTGCGGCCGCACCACCGCCCGGATGGCCAAGATCGAAGGCCGCACCGACGACATGCTCATCATCAGCGGCGTCAACGTCTTCCCCTCCCAGATTGAGGAAGTGCTTCTGGGCATCGACGGCATCGGCTCCAACTACCTCATCAAGGTGACCAAGAAGGGCTACCTGGACAAAATCGAAATCGACGTGGAGGTTGTGGACCACAACCTGCTGGATTCCGTCACCAAGCTCGACGCCCTATACAAGGAAATCGCAGCCAAGCTCCACACCATCCTGGGCATCCACCCGGCCATTCACCTGGTTGAGCCCAAGAGCTTAAAGCGCTCCGAGGGCAAGGCCCAGCGCGTTCTGGATTTGAGAAACGAAAAATAAGGAGGTTCCCATGTTAATTAAACAGCTTTCCGTCTTTATCGAAAACAAGGAGGGCCATCTGGCCAGCATCACCAAGGTGATCTGCGACGCCGGCATTGACATCCGGGCCATCTCCGTCTTTGACAGCTCCGAGTTCGGCATCCTCCGCCTGGTGGTCAACGAGCCCTACAGAGCTGCAGAATGTCTCAAGGAGGCCGGCCACGTGGCCAAGATGACCGACGTTCTGGCCGTGGAGCCCGAGGACGAAATCGGCGCCATGAACAAGATTTTCACGGTGCTCTCCCAAAACAGCATCAACGTGGAGTACGTCTACTCCTTCGTCATGAGAAACCAGAGCGCCATGCCCCTGGTCATCATGAAAACCAACGACCAGGAGGCCGCCATCGAGGTCTTAAAAAGCTCCGGCGTCATCGTCCTTCCCAAGGAGGATGTCTATCAGCTTTAGGCCTTCTGTAAAAACAGCCATAAAAATTAAAAACACCGGCCGAGCGTCAGAAATGACGTTTGGTCGGTGTTTTTATGTGCCCTAGAGATACATGGTCTCTAAAAAATGCCTGCCTGTTTCTGTTTTAAAGTATTTTTTATAGATACTCTCTATTTGCTTTTTATTATAGCTGCCCTCATAGATATTGACCAGAAAATCGGCCTCGATGAGAATCTGATAATCGAGGGCTACAATGCTGCCGTAGGTGTGATGATTGGCAATCAGAAAACAAACCCGCTCTATCAAAGCCTCGGGCAGGTTATGACGCTGCATCATCATCTTGGCCACCGGCGGCCCTTCAATTTCCTGATAATTGCCGGCAGAGGAGTGATACTTTTCCTCGCTGAGCTTGATCCCCACATCGTGGAGTACCGCCGCGATCTCTATGGTTTTCTGCAGGCTTTCATCTACCTTCTCCTTTTTCCCAATGGCGCTGGCGAAGCCGTATACCTTTAAAAGGTGGCCGATCCGCTTGGGATCACCCGCCTGGTAATCGATCATTTCACCGACCAGTTGACTGATAATAGTATTCATGTCCAGGAGCTCCTTCACTAATAATTTCTTCCTGTCAAGTTTAACGCCTAATATAAAGGATTGTCAAGCTACTATTACCGTAAAAAATTGCATATAATTCCCTTTTCAGCTTGGGGCTTAAAGGGAAAATTTTTGTCTCAGGGTCATCGGCAGGGCCCTGGCGATGGCAAAGGCCAGCCCCACACAGACGTACTTATCGATGACGTCGGTGACAATCTGGGTCACAAAGACCGCCAGCCAGAGATCTACCCCCATATTCTTCAAAAAGGCCACAATGAGACTGGAGGACGACGAGGTGACGCCGCCGAAAACCAGGGCCACAATAAAGGATGAGAGGATGGAGACCACCACCCCCATGAAAAATACAGCGGCAGCAGCCTTGGCGCCCTTAAGCTCCAGCTTTCCGAAAAAGATACCGGCCATAATGCCGAGAACCACCTGGGTGGGCATGAAGTACAGAGACACCGGGTCCGTGGTGATGCCGTTGATCAGCGAGGTCAGGGCCCCAACGACGGCGCCCCCCAGGGGGCCCAGGGCGGTGGCCGCCAGCACCGTGCCGATGGAGTCCAGGTAGATGGGCACCCGGATAACCAGGGCTAAAAAGCAGCCGATAAAGTTGATGACGACGGACAGGGCCATAAAAATCAATGCTTTTGTAGAAGTGAGCTTCATCTGTAATACCTCCTAGAGCTTTCCATAACGCTCGGTGTCGAGCACTGCGTCGATATCCCGGCGGTGCGCCGGAAAAAGACGGTTCAAAAACAGGACCATAAAGGCCTTGGCATCCACCTGGGTCAGCACCCGGCAGTTGGGCGCCTTCCCCGTAATACCGCCCACATCCACCATGCTCATGCCGATGGCCTTGCCCTCGGTGACCACGTCCACGTAGTAGTCCTCTCCCCCGCAGATGGAAGGATCCAGCAGGTAGGCCACCGCCAGGGGATCGTTGATGACGCAGCCCAGGGTGCGCTCCTGGGCCCAGTGAAAGTCGGTGTAAAAGCGGGTGATGGCCACGATGAAATCCGCCTGTGCCTCCTTCAGCTGATGCAAAAGCTCCCTGTAGTTGGGGGTCAGCACCACCTCCCGGGTGACATCCAGGCCCACCATGGTTGTGGGACGTCCCAGATGGTTTAAGACATAGCCCGCCGCATCGGGATCCGCCCAGAAATTGAATTCCGCCACCGGCGAGCAATTGCCGTGGCTTTTGAAGGCGCCCCCCATAAAGATGAGCTCCCGCATTCTCCTGGCCGCCTCGGGGTACTTCTCCAAGAGCACGGCGATGTTGGTTAAAGGCCCGATGGCCAGCACCGTCACGTCCTCATTTTCGGTCAGGGAGGTTCTTAAAAATTCGATGGCGTCCTTTTGATAGCGGACCTCTTCCACCGGCGGCAGGGTGACGCCCCCCAGACCGTCGTCGCCGTGGGTCTCCTCCGCCGCCACAATATCCCGCCTCAAGGGCCTTGTCTCCCCGAGATAAACCGGGATATCCAGCCGCCCCATAAGCTTGAGCACCTGGAGGGCATTTTCTGCACACTGCTCACCCCGGATATTCCCGGAGACGATGGTGATGCCCAAAATATTGAGCTCCTCAGAGGCGCAGGCCAGCATCAGCGCCAAGGCGTCGTCGATGCCGGGATCGCAGTCGATGATCACATTTCTTTTTGTCATGCTATTGCGGGTGAAAATAATTTTCGCCCATCTCCTCTCTGATTGTTGCAGGTTCGGCGAAAACTCTATAAAAATAAAAGGAAAAAAAGACATATCTAAAAAAGGACGCAGTGTAACCTGCGTCCTGAGAAATCAATATAAAGCGGGCCACGGACAAAATCCAAGCCCTGTATTGGCGGCCAGAAGATCTCCGGCCTTCTCATTTCCTTAGTTTTTTATAGAGGGATGGTTACGAACCTCTACCGCAGAAGCCTGCGGATTTAAATTGAACTATAAATTTTCTGTTCGTTTAGAAACTATATCACAGTGTCCGAAAAAAAGCAAGGCCTAACCCAGACGTTTTTCAATGAGATCCGCCAGATCCTTAGCAATTTTTTCAAGCTCCGCCTGATCCTTGCCCTCGATCATCACCCGCACCAGGGGCTCCGTGCCCGAGGGGCGAATCAGCACCCGGCCCTGACCCTGGAAGTGATCCTCCACGGCGGCAATTTCCTTTTGAATCACCGGGTCGTCCAGATATGCGTTTTTCTTATCGTTGCTGACTTTAGCGTTGACCAGAATCTGAGGATAGGAGGTCATCAAAGCCGACAGCTCCGCCGTGGTTCTGCCGTCTCTTTTGATAAAGGACAGCAGGGCCAGGGCTGTGAGCATGCCGTCGCCAGTGGTGTTGTGATCCAATAAAATCAAATGGCCGGACTGCTCGCCGCCGATGTTGTAGCCTGACTTGAGCATTTCCTCTAGGACGTAGCGGTCCCCCACGGCGGTTTTAACCGTCTTGCAGCCCACCTCGTTCAGGGCCATGTCCAGACCGATGTTGCTCATGACCGTGGCCACCACCGTATCCTTTTTAAGGACGCCCCGGCGCTTCATGTCCCTGCCGATGAGATTTAAAATACAATCGCCGTCGATGATCTTCCCCTGGCAGTCCACCGCCAGGCAGCGGTCGGCGTCGCCGTCAAAGGCAATGCCCACGTCGGCCTTTTCTTTGACCACGGTCTCACAGAGGCCCTCCAGACAGGTGGAGCCGCAGCCCCGATTGATATTCTCGCCGTCGGGGGTGTTGCCCATGACCAGCACCTCGGCCCCCAGACCTCTGAAAAAGTCCGGTGCAATGGCGTAGGAGGCGCCGTTGGCACAGTCCATAACCACCTTCATGCCCGCTAAGGATACCTGGTCAAAGCCCTTTAGAATGTGATCGGTGTAAATTTTTCCCGGCGCCTCAAGCACCCGAACCTTGCCGTCGGTGCGGTCGTCCAGGGGCGTCTTGGCAAAAATGTGATTTTCAATTTCTTCCTCCAGGGCGTCGGGCAGCTTATAACCCTCACCGTTAAAGAACTTGATGCCGTTGAATTGGTAGGGATTGTGGGAGGCAGAGATGACAATCCCCGCGTCGGCCCTCAGCTCCCGGGCGATGACAGCCACCGCCGGTGTCGGAATCACGCCGACGGAAATCACCTCACCGCCGACGGAAACAATCCCCTCGGTTAAGGCCTCCTCCAAAGGATCCCCGGAGATGCGGGTGTCCTTGCCGATGACGATTTTCGGGTTGTGGTTACCCTCGGACAGCACGTGGGTGCCGTAGCGGCCCAGCTCGTAGGCCAGCTCCCGGGTCAGCTCCTCGCCGTACACGCCGCGAACGCCGTCAGTTCCAAATAATTTTCCCATCTCTATGTTACCTCGTTTTCTTTATAATTCAGCGGGGCGAATGTCCCCAGTGGTGTATGCTGTATCAATACACTCGAAATACTCAATAGCTGTAATTTTCTTTATAATTATATCACAATAAAAGCAAAACAAAATCTAAAATTATTAAAATACCAATTTATGGTCTATACAAATTTCAAAATTATTCCCGCATTTAATCGGAATTTTAGATGCTATTTTGATTATTTCATTTATCATTTTATCCCTTTCCTCTTTAGTAAATGCTAATGCTTTTAATGTATTTTGAATTTTAAATCTCGCAAGTTCTTCCGGTTTAACATGGAGTCGCCCATCTAAATAAGAAAGAATCAGTGCGCAATTTATTGCGGCTGCTTCAATTAAAAAAACCTCAAACTCCATTTCTGTAAAATTTGAAAATCTTTTTTTAAATATTAATTTATGAAAATGGCGGTGAAATGAAATATCCGCTGTTAGATTATCCGTATACATTTCAGCCCAAAAGCGACCAATATTTGGTATAGTAACTGAATTAATTATTAGTAAAGCCGAACAAACACAGTTCGAGATAATGATGTCATTACTATATTTATTTTGTATAATCCATTCTGTGATAGCTGTTGCATGTGCCGTTCCAAATTCTGAATAAAGTTTTTTAGCTAAAGCAGCTTTGTTTTTATAATGATAATAAAATACAGATTGTTTTATACCAGCTTTTTCTGAAACCTCTTTCATAGAAGCTTTTTTATAACCATCATGAAAAAAAATTTCTTTTGACGCTTGATATATTTTTTCTTTGGTTAAATCGCCAGCAGGATATGTTTTCATAGATTCACCTCGTTATTTCATTTAGTATAGCACACGGTTAGCTTTTCAACAATGTCAAATTAATTAAACCAAAAAATAATAATATTTTACAATTTTCTCTTGACAAATCTTTTCAATACGTATATAATTTTCAATAAATTAGATGTATATCGAATTCGTTTCATATCTAATTTAAATTCAGTACACAGGAGGAATTACTATGGAAACAGAAAAAATGTACTCTGAAAAATTCAATCGTGTGAAATCGGTCATGCTCAAACAAAAACCTGATAGAGTGCCAGTAGTACCAAATATGGAAACTTATGTTTATCGATATGCAAACGTTAACCTCAAAGAAGCTTTAACCAATGATGTTAACCTAGCTGTAAATGCTTTTAAAAAAACAACAACAGACATTTATGTAGATGCTATTTTAGGAAATAGTAATATCATCCCATTTAAAGTAATGGATTTATTTGGTGAAGGTATTTATACAATTACGGAAAAAGGACTTCAGATAAAAGGAAGCCATGGAATGGTTTTAAAACCCGAAGATTATCCTGAGTTCAATAAAAACGTTGAACATTTTTTGACAAATGAGATTATACGCAGAAAATATCCAATTCTAAATCAATCTTTTGAAAAAAATAAATCCCTAATGATCCATGCAATAGAAAGAATGAAAGATTTTGGTGCCTATAATGCAGAAATGAATCAACGAATTAAAGAGGAAGTTGGTCTTCCCCTTTTAACCAAAGGTTCTTGTTATGTAGCTCCGGATATTATGCTTGACTATTTGCGAGATTTTGTAGGAGTTAGTAAAGATTTAAGAAGACATCCTGATGAATTTCTATCAGCTTGCACTGGAATTCATAAATACGTACAGGAACTTTTATATGAATCTTATCCTATACCTGAAAATGGTTTTGTAGTCTTTTCTCCCTTACACTTGCCAACTTTTTTGAAACCAAAAGATTTTGAAAAGTTCTATTTTCCATTTATGAAACAATATATTGAAGAAGTAAGTATAAAACGTGGGTATACCATTTTATTCTTTATGGAAAATGACTGGACTCCGTATCTTAGTATTTTACAAGACTTGCCTTCAAATGCAAAAGTAATCGGATTATTTGAACATGGAGATTTAAAAACTTATAAAAAATATCTTGGTTCTAAAATGGTTATTATGGGTGGTATGCCCTTAAACTTGTTAAAAACAGGCACTAAAGAACAATGCTTAGATAAAGCAAAACAGTGTTTAGATGATTATGCACCAGATGGAAATTATATTTTTTCTGTAGATATGGTTCTAATGGATACGGAAGATGCAAAAGCCGAAAATATTATCGCTACATTTGATTATATACATGAAAATGGAAAATATTAGGAGGAAAATCATGGAAAATAATAAAATAACTGATGTACTGGAAAGTATAAAAGAAGAACACCTATCTGATCTTCCAAATGAAGTTGCAGATGCTCTGATTCGTAAATTGGTCTATTTACTTATTACAAGGTAAAGTGAATAAAATGAAAAAGGAATTATCAAAAGGACTAAAAAGGTTTTATGGAATTGGCGATCTATGTTTTACATTAATGTCACAAGTTCAGGATGTTTTCTTTAATTTCTTTCTAACTAATATCGCACTTTTTAGTTTAGGAACTACTACATTAATCACAACTATTACAACAGTTGTAGATGCCGCTTTTTCTTGGATTTATGGAGCCATAATTAACGGTACTAAACCTATGCGCTGGGGACGATACCGTTCTTGGCTTGTAGTCTTCACTTGGATTGTTCCCTTTATATACACTTTTAAATTCATCAAAGTTGGGGAAGGGATCTTACCAATTATAATTATTATTGCCGCAGGCATTATCAGCAGTTTTATCTGGAATTTTCCCTATGTTGCCAACATGAGCATTATTCCAGTTGTTGGTAAAACTCCTTCTGCACGTATGCAGCTATCTTCAACTAGAGCTGTTTATTCTAGAGCTTCCAGTATTCTATTCTCATATATGGGACTCCCTCTAGCCGATTTTCTGTCAAATTTTGTAGGTGAGTCATATAAATTTGGTGCACTTGCATTTGTTTTGGGTATCCTGATGGTTATTGGGTATTTTATTCATTTTAAACTGACCGAAGGATATGAAGAACCTCTTTATGATGATACTCCCTCTAGCGTACCTTCATCCAAAAAGAAAACTAGAACTAGCGGCAAAAGCATGCTTAAAGGACTATTTCAAAATGGCCCTCTCTTATCGTTAATTGTAGCAGAGATGACTCGTTGGGTTGCCAATTTTGTTATTCTTGGTTGTGCAATATACTATTTTCAATACGTCGCTGGTGACTCTAGTATGCTTACAACTTATTTATTAATTGCAAATATCTTCTGCATGATTGGAGCCTTTGCTAGTAAGTATTTTGCAAAAAAGATGTCTTCTAAATTCCTCTTCTTCTCAAGTTTTATACTTATGGGCGGCATGTTATCTATTGCAAGGTTATTTTATAATATGCCTTGGATTGTAATTATTTTGATGGCCATTGCTCAATTTGGTTTTGGATGTATTTATTCAACATCCCCGGCCATGTTTGCTGATACAGCTATACTTGCCGAATGGAAAACTGGAGAAGACAGCTCCGCATGGATCATGGGTCTAGGTAACGTTCCTTTGAAAATAGCTCTGGTATTACGTGGACTGATAATCAATGGTATTTTTGCTATTATTGGTTTTTCTGCTACAGAAACAGGACAAGTTTCAACAACGCTTAAGGTAGGAATATCTAATATTTTTTTACTAATACCTGGAGTTGCAGTCCTTATCGGTGGAGTTATTATTTTGTTCGGTTTTAAACTTACAAAACAACAAATTGAGGAAATGTCAAAAGATATCGAATCCCGTAGATTAAACTAATTCAATTTATAAAATCACCTATTTAGCATTAAATTTTAATCAAGTACTTTTTCTGTATAATAAAAGCTAGTATCCTGGGTGCGTGTACATTAGCAACTACCCGGGATACTACCATGGAGATATATAATGATAACGAAAAAGTTTTTAAACAAGAAAAAAGGAGTTGCTCGATTTATTTGTTTTAGTCTAATTGGTATTTTCCTTTTTTTTATTCAAATTCCCTTTTCGGAAGGAAAAAAAATTCCAATTGATATTTTTATTACGATTATTAGGCGTACTTTCAATGATTATTTACCTTATTTTGTGCTGTTAATTGGATTTTTAGGGATGATCGATGTCTTTTTTATCAAAAAAAATTTCAAAGAAAGCAAAACTGCCATTATAATGGCTATCTGTAAAGCTGTCGGATTTTTGATGATCGTTATGTCCGTCTTAAAAATCGGACCATCCTTTTTAATCAAACCTGAAATCGGACCATACACCGTTGATTTGCTTGGAGGCCCTGTTGGTATCACAATTTTAGTTGGTTCATTATTCTTACCTCTCCTGCTTGAATATGGGCTTGCTGATGCACTAGGCGTACTTCTAAGGCCAATTATGCGCCCTATTTTTAAAATTCCAGGGAGAACAGCAATTGTTGCAATAACAGCCTTTTTCGGAAATTTTGCTCTCGGACATATTGGCATTGAAAAAATGTATAAACAAGGACAATGCACAGGTAAAGAATCAGCAATCGTAGGGACTGGTTTTGCAACTGCTTCTATCGTTACTTTCATGGTCTTTGCTAATATGGTAGACATTATGGATCAATGGAATCAATATTTTATTTTAACAGTAATCTCCACTTTTGGTATTACTGCGATAACATGTCGAATTTATCCTTTGAGCAATATAAAAAACACTTATTATCCTGACATACAACCTAATCCTGAACCAGAATATAAAACAAACATTTTAAAAAATACATTTTGTGAAGGTATCAAATCTGCCGAAACAGCACCTCCCTTACTAAAAAATATTATACTTCAGTTCAATGAAACCCTTTTTGTACTTGGTGGATTATTCACAAGTGGTATGTTTTTTATGGCTGGTGCACTGATTATTAAAGATCACACCAATATTTTCACATGGATTGGTTGTCTTTTTTGGCCATTTTTATCAATTGTAAGAATTCCAGATATGTCTATAGCTATTGATGCATGCGGCATTTCAATTCTCGACTCTATGTTAACAACTTCAGTGGGTGCCAATGCGCTTCAAGAAGGACTTCCCCTGGCAATGACTACGCGCTATTTTTTGGCCATACTACCTATTTCTATGATTGTATTCTTTTCTGGTTTTATTCCTTGTATTCTTTCTACCGAAATTCCAATTAAACTACACGAACTAGTTATACTATGGTTTATACGGGTCACTTTAACAATTTTTATTGTCGGCATTTACGGGCTACTTTTCTTATGAAAATTCTATAGTAAAAAGCACTCTGTTCAGAAATCTTGGGGGCCTTTTCTTATACTTTTTACAATACTCACTGGATTTCTATATGTATTTTCCCATCACGCCCCGCAGATGGTGCCGCCGCCCAGAAGCTCATCTCCCCGGTAAAACACCGCCGCCTGTCCCGGCGTGGGCGCTCTAACCGCCGCCTCGGCCTCGATATAGCCAGAATCCTTGGAAAGGGGCAGGTAGATCCCCCTGAGCTCGTAGCCCCAGCGGCAGATCCTAAAGGTGACGGGCAGAGGGCCTTGGGGGATGCCGCCGTCTAAAAAGGACACCTCCCGCAATGAAATACGCTTTTTATAAAGCTCGGCCTCCTGTCCCAGAATAACCCGGTTGCCCACAGGATCCAGACCTACTACATAATATTTCTGATCCAGGTTGATTCCCCGAAACTGCCCCAATGTAAAATGGTAAAAGCCGTCGTGACTGCCCAAAATCCTGCCTGCGGTGTCCACAAAAACTCCCTGGGGCAGATCGAGGCGCGCCCTTAAAAAGGCACCCCGGTCGCCATTGACAAAGCAGATTCCCTGGCTCTCCTCACCCTTCACAAAGGGATGGCCCGCCTCTTCTAAAAAAGCCAGCACCGCCGCCTTATCCTCAAAATCTGCCAGGGGGACGACCAGCCGCCTGAGGATGGCCTGGGGCATCCGGTAAAAATAATAGCTCTGATCCTTCCTTACCGCCGGGCTTTTTAGGACTCGGATTCCCTCCTCTCCCTTTTCCACTCTCAGATAGTGTCCTGTGGCGATTCTGTCGATGCCCAGGGCATCCGCCGCCTCGGCCAGGGCCACAAGCTTCACCTGGGTGTCACAGACAAGGCAGGGGTTGGGGGTCTCTCCCCGGCGGTAGGCCTCGATAAAGGGCGTCACCACCCTGTCCTCAAAAGAACGGCGGACGTCCACCACCCGATGGGCGATGCCCAGGCACTCTGCCTTCCGCGCCGCCATGTCTAAAAGCTCAGCATCACCGGTAAAATCCAGGGTAACCGCCGTCACCACATAATGATTTTCCCGTAACAGCAAAGCAGCGGCCGTGCTGTCCGCACCGCCGCTGAAGCCTAAAACAATTTTCTTAGTCATGCTTGCAATTTGTGAGATAGGTGGTTTTGTGCAGGATAAAGTCCTTTTTGGTGGCAAAGGATTTTTCCTCCAGGAAGGTGTCCACTGCGCTGAGCTCCAGGGCTGTCTCCTGATTTTCGGCAATGATTCTCAGAAAAGCCTTGGTCAGCCAGGGGTTCTGAACCAGCACAGGCCCCAGGGTGTTGGTGAACACCGCATTGTCCATCACGAAGCCCTCTTTTCTGTCCTTGCCGCTGTTGCCGTAGCCGTAGATGAGCTCCCCAAAGCTTTCCTCCTCGGCGCTTTCAAAGTCGGCCATCTGAATCTGATTGCCAATGATTTCCATGGTCTCACCGCCTAAGCTGCAGCGGTAGTAAAGGTCGTCGCCGTAGACCGCCTCGTTTTCTCTGGTGGTGACCTCGAGGATCTCAAGTCCCTTGAGGACGCTGCCGTCCTGACGTATAATCTCCGTTCCCCAGAGGCCAATGCTGGTGCCGGTGACCAGAAGGGGTCTGCCCGCCTTGATGTAGGCCTTTAGCGCCAGGGTGTAGGGCTTTAAAAAGTCTACAATGGAGGTGAAGGTCGCTATTTCCCCCGGAGAGCAGAACAGAAAATCGTAGTCCATGGGGGTGAAATCCTCGGTGGTAAAGTCGATCTTTTCCACGGTGACACTGCAGCCCAGCCCCTCGGCCATGCGTCTCAGGGCCAGAATATTGCCGCGGTCGCCGTGGAGATAGAGAGAATCTGGAAATAACCAGCCAATTTTAAGTTCCATGCTATTTTCCCTCCTCGATGTATTTCTTCATTTTATTAAAGGTTTCAAGCCAGGTGATCAGGTAGATATTGTCGGTGTCCGCTTTTTCGATTTCCGCAAAAATCGTGGCGATGTCCTCGGTTTCCAGGGTGGTGATCATCGACGGATCCACGCCCTCGTAGATCAGCCGGTTGGCCGTATCGTAGCACACATGGGGCGAGAAGCAGAAATAGCGCTCGACGTTGGACTCGGTTAAGGGCTTGAAGTCACAGTCAAAGGCGTAGAAGGTGTTGGTGTAGAAGGGAATAAAATCCGCCACCTGATACAGACCAAAGCAGACCATCTTAGCTTCACTGTCCGAGGCCATGATGTTCAGGGTGCTCTGGAGGGTATCCGGATTTTCCTGCTTAATGCGCATGTACTTGATGGTTTTGTCTTTGTACTTTAAAACCTCGAAGCGTCCGCCGATGTTCTTAAAGGAATCGAAGGCCGCCGCTGCGTCGGACACGGAGACGTCGGCAAAATCGTCGCACACCGCCAGGGCGCCGCTGTAATTGTAGAACATAAAGGGCAGATCGTAGGGCATATTGAATTTCACGTCGTCCATCTCGAAGCTGCGGTTGTCAAAGTCCACGGCCTCCACCAGGTAGTGGGGCTTGGTTTCGCTGGAATAGCCGCAGTTGTCACAGACAAAGGGGCCGACGCTGTCGGTGTTGTAGTACTCAAAATCCACCTTGTGATAGCACTTGGGACAGGCCGAGGTGGGATAGGTTTCGTCCTTCACAAAGGATTCGGCGTGCTTTTCCACACCGTAGTAGATCACGTGGTCCGTAAAGCGCTCGAAGGATTTTGCCCGGGGCTCCTCGTTGTTCAGATAGAGGTGCATCTTGGGATTCATAAAGGAAGCCAGCTTTCTGTAGATAAAATCCGGATCGCCGTTGCGCTGGACCTGGTCCTTCTGAAGGTTGGTGATCAGCAGGTTTTCCGCCGGCAGCTGATCGTAGATAATGGGCAGGTAGCGCTCATCCGTCTCAAAGACGAAGAAGTCTGTGTCCAGCTTGCCGAGCATATTGGCCTCCTTGGCCAAAATGGTGGCGATACCGGCCAGAAGGTTGGCGCCCTCCAGATTGGAGACAACCCGCTTGCCGTTCTTTCTTAAAATATGGGTGACCAGGTTGGTGGTCGAGGATTTGCCGTTGGTTCCGGTGATGAAAATCACCTTTGCGTAGTCAATCCCCTTGAAATGTTCTACCATCCTCGGATCGATCTTCAAAGCCTTTTCACCGGACAGGTTGGATCCCCTGCCCTTGCTCACGAGATTGATCAGAAAATTAATCGCCTTCGCATACCAGAGTGCGAAATAAAACTTCATTACTTTTCCTCCTCATATAATCAAGTGTTTTTTATTGAAAATTCAAGGTTTTTTAACC